>NZ_JBXCIW010000023.1:0-74065 GCF_056786335.1 Paenibacillus sp. Y280 | reverse complement strand
TCACCCGTCCGCCGCTAATCTTATCCCGAAGGACAAGATCCGCTCGACTTGCATGTATTAGGCACGCCGCCAGCGTTCGTCCTGAGCCAGGATCAAACTCTCCAAATGGAAGTTTTCACTTCGACGCGATGTCGAAGAGAAAGCTTCATGTGTTTGAAATGCTCATTACTTTTATATCGCTTTTTCGCTAAATCCCGAAGGATTTGCGAGGCAGTTTCACTCGTTGTTCAGTTTTCAAAGAGCAATCTTTTCTTTCATGTCGGCCGTGTGTCTCGTTGGCGACCTAGATAATATATCACGTTCGCCTATATGAATGCAAGCATTTTTTTAAATAATAGTGCATCTTTTTTTCACCCCACTATTTACTCCATATTTCTTCTAAATAGTAGTGGAGCTTAAACAGATATACGAGCTAGGTCAAGACATAAAAAAAAAAAAACGAGCTCTGCGTCTTAGCGCAAGCTCGTTATTTAATCGGGTATTAGTATTGTTTGGCTGCTTTATATTGGGCTGCATCTTTAATTAGCTCAAATTTCTTATTTCCCTTATTCAATCCTGCATCGACGGTGGTATCGATTAATACCCATTTGCCATTTAAATAAACTTCATTCCAAGCGTGATATACATCTACATAAGTGGATTGTCCCATAACGAGCTTAGTTGGAATATCCAAGCTGCGAAGCATTCCGGCAAACAGAGATGCGTAACCGTAACAAATGTCTTTCTTCGATTTGAAAGTGCGATCGATATTAGGAAGGTAGTCGATCGATAAATTAGCCGCTAATTGATTATCGTAATTGATGTTAGTAATGATGTAATCATAGACCGCTTTTACTTTCTCAGCATCTGTCTTTTTGTTTTTAGTCAATTCCTTGGCTTTGACAACCGCACTGCTCGAGCTTGTCCATTCAATATTTTGAATCGAATTCAAGTAGACATCATTGCTTTCCTTCAAGCTAAGCGTTACTGATTCTTTACTTATCAGCTTATACTTATTGCCCGTCGTGTTCTCAAGCAACGAAATCGTATATGCACCATTGCCAAGCTGCAAGGGGAAGCTCTCTGCTGTTTTTTCGCTATCGAGATTGTATGTATAGTTTGTTTCGCCTTTGGCAATCATCAGCTTCGTTTTCACTTTAGCATTCACGGCATATTGGATGGAGACAACACCGTTATCCAGATTGCTCGTATTCAGCCAAGCAGATGCATTCGCTTCGCTTGCTTGTGCCACAGTGACATTAATGGATGCAAAAAGTACAAAAGCTGCGATTGCTAAGAATATTTTACGCATGAACGTAACTCCCTTCGGTAGCTGGCTGCCATCTTTCGGAAGGCCCTTTAGCTTTGCGTCCCTACCTTTCGATAGGTTTGCCGTTATCGTGTGAAGCTGCATGCTGAGCGCATGTCCAATACAAACAAAAAAAGCCCATCCATTCGGAAGCTGGCTGCCATCTTCAGGAAGGCCCTTTAGCTTTGCGTCCCTACCTTTCGATAGGTTTGCCGTTTATCGTGTATCGCTTTATTAGATCCATCTTACCATATGATTCTAGCAAATCAATAGATTTCGCCATCTTATTAAGAAGAAATTGGTAGTTATTTCACGATTGCTGCCGCAAATGCTCGACTGTTGAAAATAAAAAGAACCGCAGGCAGCCAGTGCCAAGCGGTTCTGCTATATTAATCGTTACTCTGCCGAGCGTTGATCTCTCATATGAGGGAACAACAGTACGTCACGGATCGATGGCGCATCCGTTAGCAGCATGATCAACCGGTCGATACCGATTCCTAGTCCGCCAGTTGGCGGCATGCCGTATTCTAAAGCACGGATGAAATCCTCATCCATCTCATGCGCTTCATCGTTGCCATGCTCGCGCTCTACAAGCTGCGACTCGAACCGCTCGCGCTGATCGATCGGATCGTTCAGCTCGGTAAAGGCATTGGCATGCTCGCGCGCTACGATAAAGAGCTCGAAGCGATCCGTGAAACGCGGGTCATCTTCGTTCTTCTTGGCTAGCGGAGAGATCGCAACAGGGTGTCCGGTTACGAACGTCGGCTGAATAAGCGTGTGCTCGCCGAACTGCTCGAAGAATGCGTTAAGGATATGACCAAATGTCATATGCGGATCAACAGCAACCTTATGCTCCTTCGCCAAACGATGTGCTTCTTCATCGCTCATCTCCACGCCAAAATCAACGCCCGTCAATTCTTTGACAAGCTCAACCATGGAAACCCGGCGCCACTGCGGTGTCAGATCAATCTCTTGACCTTGATAAGTAATTTTCGTAGTACCGAGAACCTCTTGGGCAATATGGGCGATTACATTTTCCGTCAAAGCCATAATATCTTTGTAATCGGCATAAGCCTCGTAAAGCTCAATCATTGTAAATTCCGGATTGTGGCGAGTCGAAATACCCTCATTGCGGTAAACGCGGCCAATCTCGTACACTTTCTCCAATCCGCCTACGATCAACCGCTTCAAATGAAGCTCGATCGCAATACGCATGTAGAGCTGCATGTCGAGCGCATTATGATGCGTTTCAAACGGACGCGCTGCCGCACCGCCTGCAATAGAATGCAAAGTTGGTGTTTCTACTTCTAAATAGCCGCGGGAATCCAAGTAGCGGCGCATCGATTGAATGATTTTGGAACGCGTAATAAAGGTTTGTTGTACGTCTGGATTCACGATAAGGTCAACATAGCGTTGACGGTAACGAAGCTCTACATCCTTCAAGCCATGATACTTATCGGGCAATGGCAGTAGCGATTTGGTCAATACTTCAACATCATGCGCTTTAACCGATACCTCGCCTGTATTCGTTTTGAATACTACGCCATGCACGCCGATGATATCACCGATATCAAGCAAGTCGAAAGCAGCGAATTTATGCTCTTCAACTGTATCCTTGCGAACATAAATTTGAACCTTGCCGCTCAAATCTTGAATCGTCGCGAAGCCCGCTTTGCCCATGCCTCGCTTTTGCATAATACGTCCAGCAATGCTAACCTTAACCGCTTGGCCTTCAAGCTCTTCTTTGCTCAGCGTTTCATATGCTTGTACAATTTCTTTGGCATTATGAGTGCGCTCGAATTTACGGCCGAATGGGTCTACTCCCAGCCCTCTCAGCTCATCCAACTTGTCTCTGCGAATTTGCAAGAGCTCGCTTAGCTCCTGCTCATTGTTTTCATGTTCCACTTCTTCATCTCCTTGATCGTTCGGCAGGCGTACGCGGTTGTCTCCAGAACCCTGCAGTAAAAGATAAGCATCCAATAAACTTAAATAATAGGTTCTTCTATTGTAAACGTTCAAAAAGCTTCCCACAAGGAAGCTTTTTGATCCGCACATGGCAAACCTTATTTTTTGATATCGAGAATTTTGTACTGGATAATGCCAACTGGTACGCTTACTTCAACGACTGTGCCTTTTTTCTTGCCCAAAATCGCTTTGCCAACCGGACTTTCATTCGAGATCTTGTTTTGCAAAGGATCAGCTTCCGCTGTACCTACAATGGAATAATCCATCGTGTCGCCATATTCCATATCTTCAACCGTTACGATCGAGCCGATGCTCACGGTATCAATATCAATGTCATCATTATTTATAATACGCGCGTTGCGCAGCATTTTCTCAAGGGTAAGAACACGGCCTTCGATGAATGCCTGCTCATTCTTAGCATCCTCGTACTCCGAGTTTTCGCTTATATCGCCATAGCCGATTGCCACTTTAATCCGTTCGGCAACTTCACGGCGTTTGACAGACTTTAGGTTCTCTAATTCATCTTCAAGCTTTCGCAGCCCTTCTTGAGTCAGAATGATTTGCTTATCGTTCATCTTTCCGATTCTCCTGTCATGTGACTAATTATTCATACCTTGTATGAATTCACTGATACCTAATATATTACGCTTCCTGAACCTCATACCTACTGATGTTTGAGGCACTCTTCATGTATTCGTTAGATTATATTGCACGATTATATTGCAAAATTACCCTCAATGTCAATCAAAGCCAGACGACCCATTGAAGCCGTTTCATTTCTGGCAGTTGAAGCAGAAGCCGCTAGATAGCGGCTTTTGTCGAATAGTGTCGGTTAAGTTGCCGAACAAGTAAAATGAATAATTGATCGATTCGTTTTTTAGTATACAACTTCTTCAGCGGCGGCTGCGTCTCCGCTCACAGAAGCGCTTGTTGGCTGGAACTCAGCTTCCTCTTCAAGCGTCCGTACGTAGTTTTCCAAAATGGCTACCATCGGGTCGCGTCCTGTTTCTTCCATAATGACATCCTTCACGCGAGCACCGCCTGGAAGGCCCTTCAGATACCAAGCGAGGTGCTTGCGCATCTCGCGTACCGCGACCGCTTCGTTCTTTAGTGCTACCAGCCGGTCCAGATGCAAAATGGCCACTTTCATTTTCTCGCGTGGCGTAGGGTCGCTAAGCAGCTCGCCATTGGTCAAGTATTGAATCGTACGATAGAGCATCCAAGGGTTTCCGAGCGCTCCGCGCCCAATCATAACGCCGTCGCAGCCGGTATGATCAAGAAGCCGCTTAGCATCCTCTGGCGAGAAGACGTCGCCATTCCCAATTACGGGAATAGATACCGCTTCTTTGACATCCTTTATAATGTCCCAATTAGCCTTGCCTGTATACAGCTGCTCGCGCGTACGTCCATGTACGCTAACGGCTTTGCCGCCAGCGCGCTCAACAGCTCGTGCATTCTCGACTGCGTAAATATGCTGATCATCCCAGCCGATGCGCATTTTCACCGTAACCGGCTTCTGTACCGCATCCACTACCGCCGAGACCATTTCATAGATCTTGTTCGGATCAAGCAGCCAGCGGGCACCTGCATCACACTTCGTTACCTTCGGCACCGGGCAGCCCATATTTATATCGATAATATCCGCATTCGTTTGCTTATCGACGACTTTTGCCGCTTCAACAAGCGACTCTCGGTCACCGCCAAAAATTTGAAGGCTTAACGGCTTCTCACGCTCATCGACGAACAGCATCTCCAGCGTCCGTTTATTTCCGTGCAAAATCGCCTTGTCGCTTACCATCTCCGCGCATACAAGACCTGTTCCGAATTCCTTGGCAATTAATCGAAAAGCCGGGTTGCACACGCCTGCCATCGGCGCTAGCACCACTCTGTTCTTCATCTCGATGTCTCCGATTTTCAGCATGTCGCTCCTTGCTCCTCTTCTAATTATTTATTGTTCCAATCCCTTAATTGCATCATTACTGACGATCGTCAGACATAAGTTCCTCGTAGCTGATTCCTAACGTTTTTGCTATATGGCTGAGCAGCTTTGGATCTGTCTTTCTCGTCCCTCGCTCCAATGAGCCGAGAACCGCTACTGATACGCCAAGCACCTTGGCCAGCTCCTGCTGAGTATAGCCCTTCAGCTTTCGAAAGGCTCTGACGCGCTGCGCCAATTGATTGTTTTCCATAGCGTGATGCCTTCCTTTCCATCCAAAAGCGCCGCCTCAGAAGCTGCGCCTACTTCGGCCTGCAACGGATGCGATTGATCCATAGTATCGTTCAGCGGCACTAATACAAATGACCGCTCCATCATGCGCGGATGCGGCAATATCAGCTCTTCTTGATCCATTCTGACATTATCATATAGGAGAAGATCAAGGTCAATGGTTCTCGGTCCCCAACGTATTTGTCGAACTCTCCCTAATTGCTGCTCGAAAGCAAGCAGCTGTCTCAGCAGAATGATCGGGGAAAGCGTCGTTTGCACGGCTAACGTCATATTGAGAAAAGGCGGTTGTTCCGTATATCCTACAGGATCCGTCTCATACATACCAGATACTTTATTTACCGCGATGTTCGGGTGTGCGTCAATGAGACCAATCGCAGAGAGCAGCAATTGCTCGCGATTGCCCATATTGGAGCCTAATGCGATATAAGCTTCCGCTGGTGCGCCTTCAAGCGGGAATTGTTCGTCCATCAGCATCCCGCTTTCTGCGCAGCTCTACTGTTACTCCATCAAAGTGGATGTCGAACGGCGGATGCGGCTTCGTTACTCGAACCGTAACTTCATTTACCATAGTATAAGCTTCCAGTACTCGTGATGCAATGTGACCCGTTAAAGCTTCAATCAGCTTAAAAGGCGGGCCTTCCACGATCGTTTTGGCTAACGCATGAATTTCCGCATAATTAACCGTATGGCTCAAATCATCCGTCTTCGCAGCCTGCTCCAAGTCCATCCGCAGCTCGATGTCGACGTAATATTGCTGGCCCAGCTTATTTTCTTCGGGAAATACGCCATGATAGCCGTAGAACTTCATCCCTTTAACTATCATATTATCCATTATATGCTATTCTCCTGTCGATGCAGCTTAGCTGTCTTTTTAAAAAAGCCTTCCGCAGCAAGGTTAGCCGCGATACAGTATTGCATCCGTCATGAGCGCGGCGCGCTTGATTGCGCGCACATCATGGACGCGCATGATTTGGCAGCCATGCGCGATGCCGAGGACGACGGTCGCAGCCGTCCCCTCAACGAGGTCTTCCACAGGCAGATTCAGCGTCTGCTTGATGAATCGCTTGCGCGAGGTGCCGAGCAGCACCGGATAGCCGAGCGCATGCAGTTCGGATAGACGACCGAGCAGCTCGAGGTTGTCCTCATGGGTTTTGGCGAAGCCGATGCCGGGATCAAGCCATATTTGCTCATCGGCGATGCCGGCAGTATGAGCGATGCTGACGCTGCTTAGCAGGTCAGCGAGCACATCCGGGACGAGGTCGTTATAGTCCCGGGCGTGGCGATTATGGCTGATAATGACCGGACAGCCATACTCCGCCGCAACGGCGGCCATATTGGGGTCGCCTTTAAGGCCCCAAATGTCATTGATGATGTGAGCGCCAGCCTCCAGCGCCGCGCGAGCCGTCTCCGCTTTGTAGGTATCAATCGAGAGAGGAATATGCGGCAGCGCTTCGCGCACCGCACGAATGACGGGAACAATGCGCCGAATCTCCTCTTTCACATCCACTGGCTCAAAGCCAGGGCGGGTCGACTCACCGCCAATATCGAGAATGTCGGCGCCGTCCCGAGCCATCGCAATGGCATGGGCAACGGCGGCATCTATATTCGTATAACGCCCGCCATCGGAAAATGAATCAGGGGTAGCATTGAGAATGCCCATAATTAAGGTGCGGCTGCCTAATTCCAGATTGGCACTGCCGCCAAAACTATATGCTCTATTGTAGAATCGTGGTTGTTGATCCAATGTTCGTCCGCCACCCTTATTCGTATTCTTTAAGCTGCAGCTGTATATGACGGATAAGCAGATCACCTTAATCGGCTCGCGTTGATTGTCGGTATAGCGACAGCAATTCTCTAGTCACAGCTCCCGCTTCACCGTCGCCAATCACCGCACTCCACCCGTTTGCGTCCGATATTTTGGTTACAGGGACAAGCTCCTGAATCGAATTGGTTAACCAAATTTCGTCAGCCGACTGAAGCTGCTCCCAGCTGTAAAGCCCTTCTTCCGCCTTGTAGCCCGCACAACGCGCCAGCTCAAGCACGCGCGCGCGCGTTATGCCTGGCAAAATGCCAACCGTAATGTCGGGCGTATTTATGACTTTATCCTTAGCAAAAAACAAGTTGCTCACAATTCCCTCTGCCAGCCATCCCTCATGGCTGAGCATAAGTCCTTCGGCGCCTGGCGAGGCATCGCCAGCCAGCAGTTCCCGCTTTGCAATAATATTGTTCATATAATGGAGAGATTTGAAGCGAACATCGCCTTCAGGCGTATTCCGCCTAGTCTGCATAAGACGCAGCTCCCGTCCGCGCATATGAACCGCATCATTAACTGGCGGCAATGCTTTTACAAGCATGAACATATTAGGCTGCTCATAATCACCTGTCGGCAAGCCGAGCTCAGCTTCACCTGCACTGACCGTCATTCGAACGTAGCCATCCTGAAGCCCGTTCGCCTCCAGCAGCTCTCTCACCCAGTTGCTTACCTTCTCGGCATCAGCATGATACTGAATCCCCAGCTGCTTACAGCCCGACTGCAATCGATTCATATGCCTATCCAGTAAGTAAGGCTTCCCCTCATAGGTGCGAAAGGTCTCAAACAAGCCCATGCCGTACAAAAAACCGTGATCATATACTGAGATCACGGCTTCGCTCGCTTCCATAACGGAGCCGTTCAGTCCGATTTTCATCGAACTGCGCTGCTCCGATTTTGCAAGAAATTACGAAGCATCGTCAGACCATGCTCCGTTATAATCGATTCCGGGTGGAATTGCACCCCTTCAATAGGATATTCCTTGTGGCGCAGCCCCATAATCTCGCCTTCATCCGTCTCTGCCGTAATTTCCAAGCAATCCGGCAGCGTTTCGCGGCGCACGATGAGAGAGTGGTAGCGCGTAGCAGTAAATGGCGATGGCATGCCTGCAAAAATCGACGTTCCATTATGATGAATAGCGGAGGTTTTGCCGTGCATCAGCTTCTCTGCGCGAACCACTTCGCCTCCGAAGGCTTGCCCGATCGATTGATGGCCTAGACAAACGCCGAAAATCGGGATTTTTCCTTTAAAATAGTCAATAAGCGACAGGCTGATGCCTGCTTCATTCGGCGAGCAAGGACCTGGCGATATCAAAATATGATCAGGAGCCAGCGCTTCAATTCCTGCCAAATCAATCTCGTCATTGCGTTTAACTACAATCTCTTCCCCAAGCTCACCCAAATATTGAACCAAATTGTACGTGAAAGAATCATAATTATCGATTACCAGTATCATGTTAACGCTCCTCCTCTTTCCGATTCCGCTGCTTGTTCATGCGCGGCAAACCGCTCGCTATACTGAATGGCCTTCCATAATGCCTTCGCCTTGTTCAACGATTCCTTATATTCTCTCTCTGGTCCAGAATCGATCACGATTCCCGCTCCCGTTTGAATATGGGCAATCCCCTCCTGCAGTGCAATTGTTCTAATAATTATATTAAATTCCATATCGCCATTATAGTCAATCCATCCAAGCGAGCCCGTATAAGGGCCTCGGCGTGTCGGCTCAAGCTCTTCGATAATTTCCATGGTGCGAATTTTCGGAGCGCCGGTAATCGTTCCCCCTGGAAAAGTAGCCGAGATAACATCGTAAGCATCCTTGCCGCCTGCTAATTGTCCCTCTACTTGGGAGACAAGATGCATGACATGCGAATACTGTTCGATTACCATAAGCTCTTCCACTTTAACTGTGCCATAGGCTGAGATGCGTCCAAGATCATTCCGCTCCAGATCAACAAGCATAATATGCTCGGCCCGCTCCTTCTCATTCGATAGAAGCTCATCTGCGAGTCGAAGATCCTCCTCTTCTGTACGTCCCCGCCTCCGAGTTCCCGCAATGGGCCTTGTGGCAAGCTTGTTATCACGAAGCTCAACCAATAGCTCCGGCGATGCCGATACAAGCTGAAACTCGGGACAGCGCAGAAAACCCATGTAAGGCGACGGATTAACGAGTCTTAGCCATTCATACAACTCTTCTGCCGAAGTCGCAATCTCCTTGCTTTGCCGTACGGAAAGATTTACTTGAAAGACGTCGCCTTGCTCGATATAGGCTTGTATTTTTCGAACGGCCTCCATATAAGCTTCCTTCGAGAACGGAGAGGTAATGCCAGTGACAGACTCAATGTCTATTTCCAGCGAATCATCCGCGAGCAGTTGCTGCCGCTTCTCTCGCAGCAGCGCCGCCTTCGCCTTGGCGCGTTCTTCGTCGAACCAGGTCAGCCAATAATCGGTCATTCCTTCTGCTCTAGCAAGCGCTCGCTCGTAAACAGAGCCAAGCTCGTCTTCATTCGCGCCAAAATCAACCTTCGTATGAACTACACAATATACCTTCGATTGCACATGGTCGATGATCCACAGCTCATTCATTTGCATAAATAAATAATCTGGCATATTCCGATCATCCTGCGCAATAGCAGGCAATCGTTCAATGGAGCGTATAATATCATACCCCCAATAACCGACGCAGCCGCCGATCCACTTAGGACCGCCTTCAAGCCTTGGGCCAAGCTGTCCGCTCATCCATTCCCTCACAACCTCCAGCGGCTTACCTTCCCACTGGCGCTCGCTATGCTCCTCAAGCGAATGGAACTCAACAGAATGAGCAGACAAGCCTTTTCCGCGTATCACGCCGTCAGGATGCAAGCCCAAATACGAATAGCGTCCGTCCTTGCCGCTCTCTAGTATAAAAGCATAAGGCGAGGCATCCTGCCAGACCTCTTCCCATGAAGAAACGCCAGCTCTATTCTCGAGCTCAAAGGGCAATTCCTTGAGCAGCGGCAGCGTCGTATATTTCCGTTCGGCGTGCCACCGATACCACTGCTCCATTGCGGTGACCATCACCTTCAACCCCCGATAACTTGACTTATTTTGCTCAGTATACAGAATAGCAAAGTAAAAAGAAAGCCTTCCATTCCAAGGAATGAAAGGCTGTCTTTGTATAGGCAATAAAAATTAGTTTTCGAAGTTGAATAGTGGAGTTGAGAGGTAACGTTCGCCATTGCTTGGAACAATAGCAACTACACGTTTGCCAGCGCCAAGCTCTTTCGCAACTTGCAGAGCAGCATAGATAGCTGCACCAGAAGAAATTCCGCAAAGGATGCCTTCTTCTTTCGCTGCGCGACGAGCGTATTCAAACGCATCTTCGTTCTCAATTGTAATAACAGCGTCATAGATTTCGCGATTCAAAATATCAGGTACGAAGTTAGCGCCGATACCTTGGATTTTGTGAGCGCCTGGTTTGCCGCCAGAAAGAATCGGCGAAGCCGCAGGCTCAACAGCGTAAATTTTGATGCCATCAAAGTTTTTCTTAAGC
Organism: Paenibacillus sp. Y280; assembly: GCF_056786335.1. NCBI lineage: Bacteria > Bacillati > Bacillota > Bacilli > Caryophanales > Paenibacillaceae > Paenibacillus > Paenibacillus sp. Y280. The sequence continues at coordinate 63,244 of NZ_JBXCIW010000023.1, read as the reverse complement.
ACTTCACCCGTACCAGAAATGGTACCGCCAGTGCCGATACCTGCAACGAATGCATCCAATTTGCCGTCAAGGGAGTTGATCGCCTCAACGATTTCTGGACCAGTCGTTTCACGGTGGATCTTCACGTTGGCTTGGTTTTTGAATTGTTGCGGCAGGAAGTAGTTAGGGTTCTCGGCTGCAAGCTCTTCAGCTTTGCGAACCGCACCGTTCATACCTTCAGATCCTGGTGTCAATACAAGCTCAGCGCCGTAAGCGCGAAGCAGGTTGCGACGCTCAACGCTCATGGTTTCAGGCATTACAAGAATAGCTTTGTAGCCTTTGGCTGCTGCTACAAGTGCTAGTCCGATTCCTGTGTTGCCGCTTGTAGGCTCAATGATCGTGTCGCCTGGTTTAATAATTCCTTCTTGCTCCGCTACCTCAATCATGCTGATTGCGATACGGTCTTTTACGCTTGCACCTGGATTTTGGTATTCAAGCTTTACATAAATTTCTGCACTGCCTTCAGGTACGAGACGGTTCAAACGAACAAGCGGAGTATCACCGATAAGATCTAGAACGCTTTGCACAATTTTGGCCATGGAAATAACTGCCTCCTTATTCCGACTAATTCAGTTGGTTTTTTCACTAACTCCATATTAACAATGTCTTGCATCCGTTGTCAATAGTGACTTTCTCACTCCACTGAAAACGCTGCTCAGATCGATGCTATTCCGTTTTCACTGCATCATATTTATCGAGAAGCGCATCTTCAAGATCCGTCATCGAGTCGGCACGCTCAAGCGCCAGCTGTTTGCGAACCGTATCATGCAGCCTGCGCCCCGTCATTTTTGTCGTTGTCTGGCGTTCGATGAGCCGAATTATCGCATAGCCGGCGTCAACCTTAATGGGACCCGCCATTTCAGCCACCTGCAATCGGCTGGCTGTATCCAGCATTTCTCGATTGTAGAAGGGGTCATCTTCATCAATTAAGCCTAAATCTCCGCCTGAATCGGCCGTGAAGGAGTCAATCGAGTAGGTGCGGGCAAGCGTAGTGAAGTCTTCACCATCCGTTAGTAGCCCTAATACAGAGTTCGCCTCCTTCGACGTTTCCGTCAAAATCCATTGCAAATGCAGCTGCATCCGCGCATCAAACTCCTCGGGATGATCGGCAATATAACGATCGACCTCTTCATCGGAGACATTTATGCTTCGAATGACGATTTTTTCCATCAGCAAACGGTAGCGGAGATCTTCAAGCACCTGCTCCTTCGTCATGCCGACCTGCTCCTGCATAACTTCATAGAAGCGAGCCTCGCTGTCGTAGCCTTCAACCATTTTCTCAAGCGCACGGCTTTGCTCTTCAGCCGATATAGACAGCTCGAAAGCCGCAGCTTCTAAATCAATCGCTTTGTGCACCATTAGTGTACGCAGTACAGCATCTCCATACTGCTTATGAAGCTCCTTCTCCAGATCGGCTAAAGTAATCTCTTCCGCACCGACCTTGGCGACCACTCGCTGCTTGTCCGTTTGTTGGGACGAATCAGCGCCCGGTGATTGACCAGATTTGACAGGATCATCCTTCTCTTCATCGCTGCCCACATTCGTCTGCGGACTACTATTCGGCATTCGGTCATTCCCTGGCCACACCTTCGCAATTACGACAACCGTTAACACCACCATACATACGGCTTGAAGGATGACAACGGCCCTCAGCACCTCGTATTTCTTCATTACCCCAATGCCTCCGATTATTGGATCGGCTTCGGCTTCGCTTGATCTAGCAACAGCTCTAGCTGCGCCCGTTCAAATGTATACGCTTCGTTGCAAAATTGGCAAACGACTTCCGCTTTTCCGTCTTCTTCAATAATTTGTTTCAGCTCATTTTCGCCCAAACTGAGAAGCGTTTGCTCTACGCGTTCCGCGGAACAGAAGCATTGGAATCTCAAGTCCATCGTATCGTGTATATGAAGATCTCCGTTATCGCCAACAATCCGGGCAAGCAGCTCCTCAGGCGTCTCGCCTTGATCCAGCAAAGCCGTTACAGGAGGCAGCGCGCCAACCGCTTGCTCCAGCCGCGTAATTTCCTCATCCGTAAGTCCTGGCATCAGCTGCACGATAAATCCGCCTGCATGCAGCACCGCGTTATCCGTATCCACTAATACACCAAGGCCAACCGCAGAAGGCGTCTGCTCCGAAACCGCGAAGTAGTACGTGAAATCCTCGCCAAGCTCGCCAGAGACAATCGGAATGCTTCCGCGATAAGGCTCTTTCATGCCTAAGTCCTTTGTAATATGAAGATGACCGCTGCGTCCAACCGCTCCGGCAACATCCAGCTTGCCATGCGCATTGCTCGGCAAATGAACTTGCGGATGGTCAACATACCCCCGCACCTCGCCGTCTGCATTAGCATCCACGACGATTTGACCGATTGGGCCATCGCCTTTCACTTGAATGGTCAGCTTCTCTTGCCCTTTCAGCATAGCGCCCATGATGGCTCCAGCTGTCAAGGTGCGACCCAATGCTGCCGTAGCAGTTGGAAAGGTGCCATGCCGTTGCCGAAGCTCCTCCACAAGCTGAGTCGTGCGAGCTGCGAACACTCGAATTTTGCCGCCCCATGCCGTACCTCGCACCAACACGTCCTTCAGCTGATTTTCCATCATAATCCCTCCTGATTGCGTTCATATATAATTCTTAAGCCTTCAAGTGTCAGAAGCGGATCGACCTCTTCTATCGTTTCCGATTCGGCAGCGATTAACTCCGCCAAGCCCCCTGTCGCGATAACGCGCGGATTGACGCCAAACTCTGTACGAATACGTTTTACGATACCGTCTACTTGTCCTGCATATCCGAAAATAATGCCAGCCTGCATCGACGTTACCGGATTGCGGCCAATGACGCTCTTCGGCCTCACTAGCTCAATGCGCGGAAGCTTCGCGGCACGCTGATACAGCGCCTCGGTAGAAATCCCGATTCCCGGAACAATAGCTCCGCCTAAGTAGTTGCCCCCTTCATCGATGTAATCGAATGTTGTCGCCGTTCCGAAATCAACCACAATGAGGGGTGATCCGTATTTGACGATGCCCGCTACGGAATTCACGATGCGATCCGCGCCAACCTCACGCGGATTTTCATAGCGGATATTTAATCCGGTTTTCACGCCAGGCCCTACGACAAGCGGGGTTTTGCGCAAATATTTTAAGCATAGCTGCTCTAATGTCCGCATGAGCGGCGGCACCACTGAAGAAATAATGACGCCGTCCATCTGCTCCAGCTTCACGCCAGCGTAATGAAATAGATTGTGAATCGTAATGCCGTATTCATCTACGGTCGCCGAACGATTCGTGCTAAGCCGCCAATGGTGCAGCAGTTCTTTTCCTTTGTATATGCCGAGCACGATATTCGTATTCCCGACATCAATGACGAGGATCAAAGCGTTTCCCCACCCTTCTTCTCATTCAAATCCAAGCTAATATCAAGCGCATGGAAGGAATAAGTCAGTCCGCCTACGGAAATAACGTCAACTCCGCATGCCGCAATACGATTTATTGTCTCTAATGAAACGCCGCCCGACGCTTCTATAATGACATGAGGCGATGTTCCTTTGATTCTTGCTACAGCTTCCTTCATCCGCTCAGGAGCCATATTGTCGAGCATAATGATGTCTGCACCGCATGCCAGCGCCTCATCGACCTGCTCAAGCGACTCCGTCTCCACTTCAATTTTCATCGTATGCGGAATTTTGCGGCGTGCTGCCTCGACTGCCGCGCGAATGCCGCCAGCGCCTTTGATGTGATTGTCCTTAATCATCACCGCATCGTACAGTCCGAACCGGTGATTGGCACCGCCGCCTACCCGTACTGCATACTTCTCCAGCATCCGGTGGCCTGGCGTCGTTTTGCGGGTATCCACAAGACGAACCGGAAGCCCTTCAAGCGCATCAACGAAAGCGCGTGTCTTGGTAGCTATGCCCGAGAGCCGTTGCATTAAGTTCAGTGCTAGGCGCTCGCCTATAAGCAAGCTGTGCGTACTGCCCTCTACTGTAGCGATTACTGTACCTTTATCTACATGTTCGCCATCCTGCACCTTTTGCTCGAATACAAGCGACGAATCTACAACCTCAAATACAAGCTTAGCGATAGGAAGCCCTGCAATAATGCCGCTCTCCTTCACGTGAATAACAGCCTTCGACTTCGACTCTCTAGGAATCGTTGTCTCGGTCGTTATGTCTCCGCTGCCTAAATCCTCTGCGAGCCAGCCGCGAATTTGATCGCGCACTGCAGCATCATACCCGCCTGCCGTCCATTCATACATCCTCTATTCGCTCCTCCGTCAGTCCATATAGACGGTGCAACACCGTATGCTTCCTCCATGCCGCATCGTCGCGTACCGGAAAATCCTCCCGGTAGTGAGCTCCCCGGCTTTCTTCCCGCGAAAGCGCCGCTTCCGTGGTCAGCATCGCGCAGGTTAGCAAATTAGCAAACTCATACTCTTCACGCTCGGTTAGAACCGATTGATAAATCGAAAGCTGCCGCTTCAATTCCTCAAGACCCTTCTCAAGCCCCTTTGCATCACGGCGCAGGCCGGCATAACGCACCATAATTTTTTGCAGCTTAAGCCGTCTTTCTACAACAGCTTGAATCGATGTACCGCTTCGCTCGATTTCATTTTCAATAATAGGAACCAACGTACTGCTTGGCAGCTCATTTATTCGCTTCACGATTCTTCTGCCAAATACGATCGCTTCAGACAACGAATTGCTTGCCAGTCGATTAGCGCCATGAACACCCGTGGATGATACCTCGCCGCATGCAAACAAACGCTTAATGTTCGTTTCCCCATTTAGGTCGGTTTTCACTCCTCCCATCATGTAATGCATAGCAGGGGCAACTGGAATCCAATCGGACGTTAAGTCGAGACCGTATCTCAAGCAGTATTCATATATAGTAGGAAAACGGTGCTTCACCATTTCCGCCGATTCATGCGTAATATCAATATAGACGAAGGTTGATTTCGTCTCTTCCATCTCGCTGACGATCGCTCTTGCCACAATGTCCCTTGGCGCCAGCTCCAGCTGCTCATGGTAACGCTCCATGAAGCGCTCTCCTTTTATGTTGCGGAGATACGCCCCTTCTCCGCGCACGGCTTCCGAAATGAGAAATCTCGGCGCGCCCGGATAGCAAAGGGAAGTCGGATGGAATTGAATAAACTCCACATCCTGTATGTATGCTCCTGCACGATAAGCCATCGCAATGCCGTCTCCCGTTGCAACCTCGGGATTGGTTGTATAGCGGTAGAGCTGACCGGCTCCGCCGGAGCTCAGGATGACCGCTTTTCCTTTCACGAACAATCGTTGACCGCTTGGCTTCTGAACAATAACGCCGCAGCATTCGCCGTCCTGAGTAATAAGGTCGATCACAAAATGATCGTCCCACACTTCTATTTTCGGATTAGCAATAGCGGTTTCCGATAGCGCTCTAACGATCTCAAAGCCCGTCGCATCACCGTTGGCATGCAAAATACGCCGCTGGCTATGCGCGCCTTCCTTCGTAAGCGCAAACTCGCCATTTTCCAAATCGAATTGGGTACCCATCTGGATCAGGCTGCGAACGCCCTTTGGTCCTTCATGAACGAGCACATCAACCGCTTCGTTCGAGCACAGGCCAGCCCCTGCAACGAGTGTATCCTGCCTGTGGTAAGCGGGCGAATCCTCGTCCGATATAACAGCAGCGATACCGCCTTGCGCGTAGCGCGTGTTGCTGTCGAGCAGCGATTTTTTGGTAATCATAAGAACGGAATGATGCTCGGTTGACCGTATAGCTGTAAAAAGACCGGCAATGCCGGCCCCGATAACGATGACATCTTTTTCAATAACAGGCAGCTCACTCAACTGCACATCGACTAAATATCTGGGAATCATTATGGCTCCTCCAAGCGTAAACGGCAAAAGCCGGCTTTGGCTTTGTTGCTTTCGTTTCGTGGTGAAATATAAGCATAATAGGAAATGAGTACGAATAAGTCTTATATTTCAAACATAGGAGTAGCGCATACTACTTCACGAGTAGCATGCGCTCCAAGGACAAACGTGCTTGATCCGCAACATGCGGCGGTACATAAATTTGAGGCTGCATCGTCTCCAAGCATTTTACGAGCTTCTTCAAATTATTTACCTTCATGTTAGGACATACCAAATATTTAGATGCAAAATGGAATGTTTTGTCTGGGCTGTCTAGTCGAAGCTGGTAGCCTGTACCGTCCTCTGTGCCTACGATAAACTCCTGGCACTCCGATTCTTTACAATATTTGATAATTGCGGTTGTACTGCCTACAAAATCGCCAAGCTCGACAACCTCAGGACGGCATTCCGGGTGAACAACAAACTGTGCGTTCGGATATTTCGCTTTCATTTCTTCTACGTCTTTCACGGTAAGCATGTCATGCGTGTTGCAGTAGCCTTCCCAGATAATCATTTTCTTATCGGTGTTCTGCTGCACATAGTGACCAAGGTTTTTGTCCGGTACCCAGATGATCTCGTCACCTTCAACCGAATTAACAACCTTAACCGCATTCGCCGACGTACAGCAAATATCAGTCTCAGCCTTGATTTCCGCAGACGAGTTGATATACGTAACGACCTTTGCATTTGGATGCTGCGCTTTCAGCTTGCGCAAGCCGTCCACGCTTACCATGTCTGCCATCGGGCAGCCTGCACGCTCGTCGGGAATGATGACCGTCTTGTTTGGCGCCAAAATCTTTGCGCTCTCGCCCATGAAGTGAACGCCGCAGAATACGATAACATCGGCATCCGTTTGGGCTGCCTTCTGAGCAAGCAGGAAGGAATCTCCGCGGAAATCAGCTACCTCTTGAATTTCATCACGCTGATAATAATGGGCTAAAATGATAGCATTCCGTTCTTTCTTCAACTGTAACAACCGTTCACGCAGCTCACGGTTTTGCTCCGCCTTGCGTTCCAGTGCCAGTGCTTCCACAGTAAATCCTCTCCTCTTATGAGGGATGGGGGATAATGCCCATTCCGTTATACGGCAAGCTGAACTTTGTGAATTGATGCACAAACTTAGAAAGTCGCTTACCTATAGTTTAAACCAAAAGGGATAAATTCATTTGATTAAGATTTAATTTACACGTGGTAGATGCTACTGTCAATGTATTAAAGGCCATTTTCGGGCAGCAATTTAAAATTAATTAACAAGTAGGCTATCTGATAGCAAAGTTCAACTTCATTAGGTGTTCAAAAATGAATAAAAGGCCTCCATCCATAATGGAATAGAGACCTTTGCATCTTTAATGACACTACCGCTTAGCCGGATCGTAAGGCTGTCCAAGTGCTGAAGGAGCGTTCGAGCGGCCGACCGCGCCTGCCAGAACGATTAGCGTCAATACGTAAGGCAGCATGTAGAAAAACTCAACTGGAATTTGCTTCGAGAATTCAAACAGCTGCGCGAAGCTTCTTAGTGCTTGTGCAAGTCCAAAGAACATGGCTGCTCCAACGACGCCAAGGGGATTCCATTTGCCGAAAATGAGCGCTGCCAGCGCGATAAAGCCTTGCCCGGAAATCGTATTATGCGCAAAGCTGCTCGTCGTAGTCAACGTAATCGTTGCACCGCCGAGACCTGCGAGCGCTCCGCTGAGCAATACACCGATGTAACGATATTTCGTAACGCTGATTCCGACAGTGTCCGCAGAGCTAGGATGCTCGCCCACCGCGCGAAGTCTTAAGCCAAATGGCGTGCGGAAAAGAACGAAATAGCTGACAACTGCAAGAATGATGACGATATATGTTGTTGGATAAGCAGTAAAGATCGCTTTGCCAAGCAGCGGTATATCCGATAAGAAAGGTATTTTCATTTTGTGAAATACGTTTGCAAGCTGCGGCGTTTGTCCCGAACCGTCAAATAAGCTTTTGGTTAAGTAAAGCGACAAGCCTAGCGAGAAAATGTTAATAACGACGCCTACGACCGTCTGATCGGCCCTGAACGTGATGGTGGATACGGCATGCAGCAGCGAAACTAAGACACCATATATGGCTGCCGCTACGAGTCCGATCCAAGGAGACGCATTTCCGAGGCCAGCCTGAATGGCATATTCGGTCGCAACCGCAGCAGCGAACGCGCCGGATACCATCAAGCCCTCCAGCCCAATGTTGACGACACCTGAACGCTCGGAGTACATTCCCCCGAGTGCTGCAAAGATAAGAGCGGTGGAAAACACAAGTGTTGTATTAATAAGCTGTCCAATGACATCGATTACGTTCATTCTACACCGCCTCCTTCCGCTTGCTTGCACGTTTATTTAGAAAAGGCTTCAAGAACCACTTCACCAATCCATGCGAAGCAACGAAGAAAATAACGGCGCCGATTACAATGCGCACAACCTCTGGCGGAACGCCAGCGCCAAAGCTCATGCCTGCCGAGCCGTAGCTGAGGCCGCCGAACAAGATTGCACCAAGAAGTACACCAATTGGCGTATTGCCGCCAAGCAATGCTACCGCAATGCCATCGAAACCGTATCCCGGTGAAGCAGCCATAACCGTCTGGTTGCCGAACACGCCCAAAATTTCAAACACGCCGCCGAGGCCGGCAAACACACCGCTTATAAACATCGATTTAACCATCGTTAATTTAACATTCATCCCCGCATACAGTGCCGCATCGGGATTATGTCCAACGGCGCGCAGCTCATAGCCTTGCTTCGTACGCCAAAGCACGATATAAAACACGACGATGCAGATGAGTGCAATGATCGTTCCCCAGTGCATCCGAGCGTTGTCCGTCAATTTAATAAGCCAGTCAATCTTCACCATTGCCGATTCATGAACGGCCATCGATTTCTGCTGACCCTTCTCGACCAGAAACTTCGCAATAATAAAATTAGACAAGAACAAGGCGATCCAATTCAGCATAATGGAAGAAATAACTTCGTTGACGCCGCGTTTTGCTTTCAAATATCCGGCAATTGCCGCCCATAGCCCACCGAATACAGCTCCCGTAATAATGGCAAGCGGAGCATGGATATACCAAGGCAAGTCGAGCAGAACGCCTATAATCGTTGCGCCTGTCATGCCCATTACAAATTGTCCCTCTACCCCGATATTGAAAAGTCCAGTACGGAAAGCGAACGAAACCGCAAGACCCGTAAAGATCAATGGAGTAATCGCCCGAACGGCTTCGCCCATGTTGTAAGGCGTGCTAAAGAGCTTGTCCAGCAATGAGCTGTAAGCCAGAATAGGATTGTAGCCTCCAGCTAGCATAGCAATAGCGCCGATCAATAGCCCGAGTATGATCGCCACACCTGGAATAAGGATAGAAGATTTATTAAATATTTTCTTTAATGTTTCCATATACGCTATCCTCTCCCCTCTGATGCAGCAACGGCCGACTTATTGCCAGCCATCATCAAACCAAGCTGTTGATCATCTCTGCGCTCAGCGTCAACCTCGCCCATTAGCTTGCCTTCGTACATGACCGCTATCCGATCGGATAAAGCATAAAGCTCATCAAGCTCGAAGGATACGAGCAAGATCGCTTTCCCCTCATTGCGGGCTTGTACCAGCCGCTTATGCACATATTCAATTGCGCCAATATCGAGCCCGCGTGTCGGCTGCACAGCAATAAGCAAATCAGGATCCTTATGCAGCTCGCGTGCGATAATCGCTTTTTGCTGGTTGCCCCCAGAGAGTGCGCGCGCATGAGTATGGATACCTGACGAGCGTACATCAAATTCCGTTACGAGCTTGTCAGCCAGCTTGTCCATCGCATCGTAGTCAATAAACATCGAGCGGCCAAATTCCGGCTCAAAGTAAGTATTTAAAATCATATTTTCACTAACCGAGAAATCAAGCACCAAACCGTGCTTATGCCGGTCCTCCGGAATGTGGCCTACGCCTGCAACTGATATTTGGCGGGGGGACAGATTCGTCATATCACGGCCATTCAGCTTCACGCTGCCGCCATCTAGTTTTCGCATGCCGGTAATCGCATAGATAAGCTCGCTTTGACCGTTGCCGTCAACACCGGCTATGCCGACAATTTCTCCGGCACGAATGTTAAAGCTGGTGCCGTTCAATGCATTTTTGCCATGCTCGCCCTTCATTTGCAAATCATCAACCGAAAGGACAACCTTGCCTGGCTCGTTTTTCGTCTTCTTGACCTCGAAGGACACATCCCTGCCTACCATAAGCTCAGCAAGCTGCTGCTCATTCGTCTCATCTGTACTGACGGTTTTGACAACCTTGCCTCGTCTTATAACCGTTACAGAGTCGGCAAGCGCCATAACCTCTTTTAATTTATGCGTGATAATTATAATCGACTTGCCTTCTGCAGCCAGATTGCGAATGATTTCGATCAACTCTTCGATTTCCTGTACGGTTAGAACGGCAGTCGGCTCGTCGAAAATGACAATTTCCGCACCACGATACAACGTTTTCAAAATTTCGACCCGCTGCTGTGTACCTACCGTAATATCTTTAATCCGCGCCTGAGGATCTACCTTTAGACCATAACGTTCGGAGATCGCCCGAACCTTCTCATTTGCCAGCTTATAATCGATTTTCAAACCTTTGACAGGCTCATTGCCAAGGACAATATTTTCAGCAACTGTAAAAGGCTGTACCAGCTTGAAATGCTGATGCACCATGCCGATGCCTAAATCAATGGCTTTTGACGCGCCTTCTATGACAGTCTGCTCGCCATTAATCCAAATTTCACCTTCATCCGGCTGATATAATCCGAATAAAATGTTCATAAGCGTCGACTTACCCGCGCCGTTCTCACCTAGAAGCGCATGGATTTCGCCCTTTTTTAATTCAAAATTAATGGAATCATTTGCAACGAGGCCTGGGAAGCGTTTTGTAATACCCTTCAACTGTACTGCTGTCAAACTCCGGTCCATTCTCATCATCTCCCCGGTTTTCTAACGCTGACTAAACCACAAAAAAAAGGACAAAAACCGGCCGAAGCCGGTCTTGTCTGATACATCGACATACGAACCTTAATCAAAGGATACCTTTGGATAAAGGAAACTATTCAGTCGGTACCTTAATGTCGCCGCTAACGATTTTTGCTTTATATTCATCTACTTTTGCAAGCACATCAGCAGGAACGTTCTTGCTTGTTGCCGGCAAACCTACTGCATCGTCTTTCAAACCAAGCTCTTGAGTTGTTCCGCCAGCAAAGTTGCCTGCAATCAGGTCTTTAGAAACTTTATGAACCGCTGCATCTACGCCCTTCATCATCGACGTAAGCGTGATTTCATCACCGAATTCAAGCGATTGGTCTTTGTCTACGCCGATAACCCAAACGTCATCGCCGTTATCTTTACGAGCTTTTGCTTCATTGAACACACCGTTGCCTGTAGCGCCGGCAGCGTGGAATATGATGTCAATTCCAGAGTCGTACATAGTCGCTGCAGACAATTTGCCAAGGTCAGGCTTACCGAAGTCGCCAGTATACTCAGCTTTTATTGTCGCATCTGGCTTAACTGCTTTTACGCCCGCTGCGAAGCCTGCTTCAAAACGTTTGATAACCGGAATTTCCATGCCGCCTACAAAGCCGATTTTGTTTGTTTTAGTCATAAGACCTGCAACAACACCTACTAGGAAAGAGCCTTCATGCTCAGCGAATGTAATCGAAGCAACGTTTGGCGCTTCAATTACGCTGTCAATAACAGCCAGCTTTGCATCTGGGTTCTCTTTTGCCACTTTGCTAAGCGCGTCATTGAACAAGAAGCCAATACCCCAAGTCAGGTTGTATCCTTCTTTAACGAAGCTGTTCAAGTTCGGCTCCATGTCTGCTTCGCCTTTGCTCTCCAAGAACTTCGTTTCTGCGCCTGTTTCAGCCGTTACTTTCTGTAGAGCTTCCCATGCGCTTTGGTTAAACGATTTGTCATGAACGCCGCCGACGTCAGTTACCATACCGATTTTAAAATCTTTACCCGTACCATCGGATTCTACTTTGGCACCCTCATTTGTGTTTGTGCCTGCGCCGCCCTCATTGTTTTTCTTCGCTCCGCAAGCTGACAACACAAGTGTCAATGCGATCATCATAACGAGCATAAAGCTAAATGTTTTTTTCATGCGTGTTCTCTCCCTTGCTCAAATTTAGGTAAAGCCTTGCAACCCCTGAATACTTTCTTATTCTTGCTGTTTCTGGCCGCTATTATTTCATTATAGTTACAAAAAAATATACGTCAATGATTTGGAGTCAGGTTATATAACATTAAATCACTGATAAGGATATTACGTAACATATATGTAACATATTGGCCAATAACAGCAAACCTTCATGTTAGATTTTCCAATTTAGGTCAAAGGTTTATACCCGTATTATAGGCTAAATCCGAACATTAATAAAGAAAAAAAAGTCGTACTGCTACTCTTTACAAGTAGCAGAACGACTACAGCACGCTTCAATATCAAAAATCTACTCGGTCTTATCCGGATCTTTCGGGTTGTCGCGTTTCTCAAGAGAAGGAGCTTTAATCTCATCCTGCTCACGAGTCTGAATGCGCACCTTCACATCGCCAACCGTCTCCACGATAGGTTCTACCGTTGATTCCGTTGTTGTTGCCGCTCCGTCAGACGACGGGCCGCCCTCCAAAGAACCAGTCTCAACCAATCGTTTAATTTGCTCGAGCTCAAGCGTTTCTTCGCTAAGCAGCGTTTGAGCAATCAAATGCATTTCCTTGCTCTTCTCTGACAATAGCGTCTTTGCACGGTCGTAACAGCCGGTAATGATGGATTGCATTTCTTGGTCAATCTCGTAGGCAATCGCATCGGAGTAGTTCTGTTCATGACCGATATCGCGGCCTAGGAACACTTGGCCTTGCGAGCTGCCGAATTGCATCGGTCCAAGCTTATCGCTCATACCGTATTCCATAATCATTGCACGAACGATACTAGTCGCTTGTTTAAAGTCGCTGTATGCGCCCGTTCCGATTTCACCAATAAACAGCTCTTCCGCTACGCGACCTGCGAGAAGGCCCGTAATTTTATCAAGAAGCTCCTGCTTCGTTACAAGCATACGATCTTCCTTCGGCAGCATAATGACGTATCCGCCAGCGCGGCCGCGAGGAATAATAGTAACTTTGTGGACAATATCCGCATGCTCCAAGAAGTAGCCTGCAATGGTATGTCCTGCCTCATGGTAAGCAACAATCCGTTTCTCGCGATCACTGACAACACGGCTCTTCTTCTCCGTACCGACGATAATCCGATCAATCGCATCATCAACCTCAACCATAGCGATATCCTTTTTGTTGCGACGAGCAGCTAGAAGAGCTGCTTCATTGAGCAAGTTCTCGAGATCAGCACCGCTGAAGCCAGTTGTACGCTTCGCGATAACTTCAAGCTTAACGTCCTTCGCAAGCGGTTTGTTGCGAGCATGTACTTTAAGAACCGCCTCACGGCCTTTCACGTCTGGACGATCAACCGTAATTTGACGGTCAAAGCGGCCTGGGCGAAGAAGTGCCGGATCAAGAATATCCGGACGGTTCGTTGCTGCAATAATAATAATGCCTTCGTTAGCGCCAAAGCCGTCCATTTCAACGAGCAATTGGTTGAGCGTTTGCTCACGCTCATCATGACCGCCGCCAAGACCGGCGCCGCGCTGACGACCTACAGCATCAATCTCATCGATAAAAATGATACATGGAGCGTTTTTCTTCGCATTCTCAAACAAGTCACGCACACGGGATGCGCCGACACCGACGAACATCTCTACGAAGTCGGAACCGGAAATGCTGAAGAACGGCACGCCTGCTTCCCCTGCTACTGCGCGAGCAAGCAATGTTTTACCTGTACCTGGAGGACCAACGAGCAATACGCCCTTCGGTATGCGAGCGCCTACCAGGTTGAATTTGCGCGGATCCTTCAAGAAGTCTACAACCTCAACGAGCTCTTGCTTCTCCTCGTCTGCGCCAGCGACATCTTCAAATGTAATCCGCTTCTTCTCATTATCATAAAGCCGCGCTTTGCTCTTGCCAAAGTTCATCACTTTGCCGCCGCCGCCCTGAGCTTGATTCATTAAGAAGAAGAACAGGACAAAGATAATGACAAACGGGATGATGGAAGTGAGGAATGTAAGCCAAATGCTTGGCTGATCCATTTCCTTGCTTTCAAGCTTAAACCCGAACTGCTCCTGCCATGCGAGGATTTTCTCCTCCGCTTTGACGCTGACCCTAGATACAAATTGGTCGCTTTCCGCGCCTGCAGGCTTTGTATTATATTTACCAGAAACAAAATAAGTTTGATTCTCATACTTGACACTCAGTTCTTTCACATTGCCTGATTCAACTGCAGCACGTAGCTCGTCATATCGCAATCCAACTGTCGTGTCATTTTGGCTGCTGATAAATTGAAAAATCCCAACGGTCACCAAAAAGATAATTAAATAAAAACCAGTATTACGGATGATCCGATTCATCCCCAACCTCCTCTCAGACGCTTAAAATATTTTACCATAGCATGACTTTCCATAACAATAGAGGTGTACGGAGAAGGGCATGTACGGGTGAATCGCTATTATTTCTTTATTTCTCATAAACCTGCGGCTTCAAAATGCCAATGTAAGGAAGATTGCGATATTTCTCTGCAAAATCCAGTCCATAACCGACAACAAACTCGTCCGGCAGCGTAAAGCCCTTGTAATCCGCTTCTAGTTCCACTGTACGGCGAGCAGGTTTATCAAACAATGTAACGACGGTGACCGACTTCGCATTGCGACGCTCAAGAACATCGATTAGATAGCTAAGCGTTAGTCCGCTGTCGATAATGTCCTCAACGATCAGAACATCGCGGCCTTCGACCGAAACATCAAGGTCTTTAATGATTTTGACAACGCCAGACGATTTAGTCGATTGCCCATAGCTTGATACGGCCATGAAATCAATTTCAAGCGGTACAGTCATTTCCTTCACCAAGTCCGCCATAAAAATAAATGCGCCCTTAAGAACGCAAATAACGAGCGGATTGCGTCCGCTAAAATCTTTGCTTAGTGTTTCACCAAGCTCTTTTACCTTGTCGCCAATTTGCTGCGCGTCATACAATACTTCTTGAATATCGTTCTGCAAAGTAGAAATCCCCCTACGCCTTAACTATGTTTATGAGTGTACCAGTGCTTCTTATTCGTTGCCTGCCCTTATGAAAAGCACACCTTCTGTGTGCGCCTCCGTAAGCGCGTGACTTGATCTGCGAATGCCCGGAATCCAGAGCAATTTCCCTGCTGCATCGAACAGCAATGGATACGTCTCCCGCTTCAGCGGAGCAACTTTCTCATCAACGAACATATCTTGCACTTTTTTCGAACCATTTAATCCTAAAACCTGAATTCTGTCGCCCGGCCGCCGATTTCGAATGACGAGCGGAAACATTAACTCTGAAACATCGAAGCAAGCTTCATAGCGTGAAGCAGGCTTGTGGCTATCTTCTGCAGATGCATGGAAAAACGCAAATGTCCATCCGCTTTGCTCGACTTTCAAGCTGGCTGTATCTCTTCCTACCTCACACGAATAGGCGCTCGCATCGTCTGACGAATGCTGCGGGACTTGAAGCCATCGCATCATATCGTACTCACGAGCGCAGCGAATACCGGCACCGGCATCAATTCGCCAAGTTGTTGGCGCATTAGCGGAAGCAGCAAGCCGCATCGTCTCAATCTGCTCGAAGGATATCTTTTCCGTTTCTTTAGAAAGATAACTTAATATTAGTTTAATCAATCTCCTTTGTAAAGCGACGTGGAGACCGTGCAAATCGATGCAGCTAATCGAGCATTCATTGGGGGATAGCGTAACGAGCTGCGCGAATAACGCTTCGGTTTGTTTCTCCATCCACTCGTCTTCCGCCCCTGCTACCTCAGCAAGCCGCTGAAGCGATTGGGATAGCTGCGGATTATGCCGAGATAAATACGGTAAAATATCTAACCGAATAATATTTCGGAAATAATGGCGTTCTGTGTTACTGCTATCCGTGCAGTACGGGATATGATGTTCTTCGCAGTAACGTAGAAGGTCTGACTTCTTCATACGCAGCAGCGGTCTGATAAGTTCCACGTTTTTTTCACGTCTTTTGCTAAGAATTCCAGCTAGCCCGGTTAAGCCTGTCCCCCGTATAACCCTCATAAGCACGGTTTCTGCTTGATCGTCAGCATGATGGGCCAGCGCAATTCGCGAGGCTCCGTAACGCGCTGCAATCTCATGCAGAAATGAATATCGTCTCTCGCGAGAAGCAGCCTGTCCGTTCAAACGTGTTTCTTCTATATAAGTAGGCATGTCGAATGTGACCGTTTCGCAAACGACTCCAAGCTCCTCCGCGAATGCCCGAACGACCATCAGCTCATGCGCCGACTCTTCTACGCGAAAACCGTGATTCACATGAGCCGCAATGATCGTTAATTCGTTTTCCTTCGCAGAAGCGGCCAGCAAATGGAGCAGCGCCATGGAATCCGGACCGCCGGATACCGCTACTACGATGCAATCGCCCGTTGACCATAGCCCGCGCTCCGCTGCCGCTTTCTCAAGTTCGTTCCCCAGATTCATATGTATTACCCTCACCTTCACTTCCCTGCTCATGGCTGATCTCACAGCACATTTCGCAGCAACCAATAAACCGATGTTCCGAGCAGCACCGCTGATGCGGCAACAAGCCCTTTCAGCCACACCGGCGTAGCGGAAGGCCTGTGCGTATCCCGTCTATGCATTAAGGATCGCCAAGCTTCAGATGCCTCGCCGGCATCGGCGAACTGGCCTGCAAAGGCTTTGCGCAGCCATCCGGCTACCGGCTTTAGTGCCGGGCTGGATTCCGCAATCTGAATCAGATCGCTCTCTGAACGATTTTGCGGCAAAAGCTCCAATGTCAGCTGATGGAGCCGCTTCGATTCATGCAGCTGAATACACAAAACGCCGAAGGAAAATAGATCGTACCTCGGGTCAGCCGAACGCGAGCCTCCGTTCCAGTAGCCGCGGTCATAGATTTCCGTAAACTGGCGAATCGCTTTGCCTGCCGCTGTTACGCCGCCATAATCAACCAGCTCGACATGCCCGTAATCGGCCACCATCACATTCTCCACCTTTAGATCGCCAAACACCCAGCCCGCCTGATGCAGCTTCGCCAGCTTGCCGAGCAGGTTGAGGCCCACAAGCGGAAACCACTCCGAGCCGTTTTGCTTCAAGTAGTCGCCAAGCGTTGCGCCAAGCACATACCGCATAATATAAAAAGGATATTCCCGTCCATCCGGCCCGTACAAATCGTCCACGTCAAAAAGAAAGGTTTCGTGCCCGTGATGCTTCTGCTTGGCGATCGACTGCAATACGTTAATCTCGGATTGCAGATCAATCGCATCGAGACCAAGCTTCAAGGCATACCAGCTGCGATCGCGCTGTACGAGATATACTTTACCGTTTGCGCCCTCACCAAGCAACCTCTCAACCCGGTACCGTCCCTGCTTCCACTTGCCGGTCACCACCATGCCGCGGCGAAGATCAACCTTAAACGACGTAGTCACTCATCATCCCATCCGTTTCATCTCTGCTCTTCTTACCATAATCTCCCTTGCGGTAAAAATCAATCACTTGCATAATCGCAGGACCCGTAGGTGTCGTTCCGCCCATTTGCAGCCTCGGGAAAATGCCCTGCACGCCATTAAGATGACTTGTCCAGCCTAGATCCATCACGCAATCATCCCCATGTCTTGAGCCTGGAAAATGAAAGACCGAAATCTCGCTTTTTCCTTGCCTAGCCTGCAGACTAAGCATCAAATCGCGTATGGCCTCCTCAACCGCAGCCAGCTTTGGCTTCATACTTGCGCTAGCATCAATAAGGAGCGCCACCTGCAAGCTTGATGTCTCCCCCAGCTCATCGATTACGCGAACGACATCGCTCCGCTTATCAGGCGGAAGCGCCTCAATCGATCCATTGCCCAGCACCTGCTTGAGTTCCTTTTGCACCGCCAGCTGAATCGTCTGCACAACTGTCTTGCGCGTCATCATCTGCACCGTCTGCGATAGCTGGCGCGTATTCACCATTCTGCTTAGTCCGCCGCCTGCACGCGCAATCTCATCAATTTCCGCAGCACCAAGCTCGCCCACATCGCCATGATCCAGCACACCTACCACATTAACGGAAATGCCATCCGAATGCGCATGCGCAGCCGCTACGACCGGACTCAGCCCCACATTGGAGCAGCCATCCGTTATTAATAATATTTGCTTCATAATTGTTTACCCTCCTCCAGTGTTTGTGTAACAAACACTGCTTCGTAAGCGTAGGCTCAAGTGTTTGTGTAACAAACACAGCATCGTAAGCGTAGGCTCAAGTGTTTGTGTAACAAACACAGCATCGTAAGCGTAGGCTTCGCCTCAGCCTTCCTATTAGCTTTGCCTTTTTTGAGAGGGATAAACAGCTAGACTAGTAAAAAGATCAATACTTGCAAGCAAACGGCAGACAGCATTACGCCACCATCGCATGATGGCAGGTATTCACTTCCACTATATCATTCATCAGCTAATTCTATAAGGTCAATAAATAGATGAAACGCTTCTGTTTCAGAGATGGAAGATATGGATATATACACCTTACAGTGAGATAACCACCGTGTGCAACGGTTGTTGTTTCATTTCCCAACTTCAATTAGGTCAAACAAGCAACAAAAAGAAGCCGTTTGGCCGCCAGCTGCAATTGAGCTGACAGACAAAAGGCTTCAGCTTGCTTAATGATTAGATCCGATATCCGCCCACCTCTCTACTTAGGATTACTTAATATTACGAAGTAATACTTTTTAGCTCACCGTCCTTGGGCGCTCCATGCGCGTAATGCCAGGAAAGCGGAAGGACGCCCACTCCGGCAAATGCTTATCGATCCGCGCTACGAGCACCGTCATATCATCAACGATCTCGCCATTATGATGGCGAACCACCTTCTCTAGCAGCGCGTCCGCCATTTCCTGCGGATCATCCGTTTCCAGCTCGCTTATAATGCGCTTCATCCATAGCTCCTTGTTAACGGCAAGGCCCGGTGCATCATAAATGCCGTCGCTCATCATAACGAGCGTATCGCCGGACTGCATTTGCATGGATACAAAATCGACGTCAATATCTTGAAGAATGCCAATAGGCAAATTGTTTGCCGTGACCGGAATGACCTCACTTCCTCGTTTAATAAAGCTTGGGGTTGACCCTATTTTCATAAACGTCGTCTGCGCCGTATACAAATCAACGATCGCCAAATCGACGGTAGCGAACACCTCATCGGAAGAACGCAATAAGAGCACGGAATTGACGGACTTCACTGCCAGCTTCTCATCCATGCCGGACTGCAGCAGCTGCTGCAAAATAGACAATGCCGCGCTGCTTTCCTGCCGCGCCCGCTCGCCATTGCCCATGCCATCGCTAATCGCAACAGCAAATTTACCATTTCCAAGCTCAACCATGCTAAAGCTGTCTCCAGACAGCAAATCGCCTCCTTTAGCCGCTCCTGCAATGCCAGTCTCCACCTCATACTGCTTAGCCGAGCCGAAGGCAACAAGCGTTGGCTCACCGTTTCTCGTTGGCGGACTCTCTGATTTAACCGCTATATGCTCGCCCAAAATATCGCTAAGCAGCGGCGCGATAATTTTGCGGCACTCATCATACCCTTGTCCAAACGAGTGATAGACCTCTATATCTACATTTCCCTCCTCCAGACTTACAATATCGATCCCTTGCACCGATAAGCCTAGTCCCTCCACCGCCTCTCGAATTTGCTCCTCCTGCAAATGCAGCGTCTGCCCCTCTCGTTTAATTTCTTTTGCCAAATCCTCCATAACCTGCGACACGCCCTGCAATTGATCTGCAACAAGTCTGCGCGAGTCGAATATTTGCTTCTTCCAATGCATATTATTTTGATAAAGCTCGTACTGCTGCGTCATATCCGTTAGCACCTGTGAGGATTTAACACAGTGCGCTGACCAAGCCCGCGGTATCTCCTTGGCAGATGGTACACGATCCTCCTCTACTGTGGTCATCATATCGGTCATCATTTTGTACGTATGGAAAAACTTGTCCTCCCAGCATGCGTTTTGCCTATGACAGCTGGAGCAGCTGCGCTCGGCAACCGCATTCATAAAATGGCTGATCTCATCCTCTCTGTTCAAGGTCGTTGCACTGCTGTTAAGCTGGCCGAAGCTCCGCGACAGCTGGCTGAACACGTCCGAGTATTGCGATACGCGGTCCGCTGTCACCTCACGCACCCGCTTCGCGTACTCATGCTGTGACTTGGCATGCTCATTCGTTCCCGGCACATAGCGCGAGATCGTGCGAATCATGCTTCGCGGCGTCAGCATAAGCAGCATGGCTGCCGATACTGACTCCCAGGTGGAGCTCATCACATCAGCCTGACTCCCTACATATATGGATAAAATCGATGTCCCAAGCAACATTCCAAATGCCGCTGCCATTTTGCCGCCCTCACGCAGCAAGCCAGCCAGCAATCCCGCAAACGCGAGTAAGCTCATTTGAACGACTGCACCAAAGTCAGCCAAGCTTAGAATGAGTCCTGCAACAACACCGACCGAAGCGCCAAGCGGGGCGCCGCCTGCCAAAGCAAACAGCAGCAGCATATATCTGGACATGACATGTTCTGCCGACAGGCCGTAGAATACCCATCCGACCGCCCCCGTCATGACAGAAGCGAGCAAAATCATCAAACATATAATTTCTTCGTTTTTGAGCGAGGCAGATTTTTTAGTCATCGTTAGAACGGGGATCGCTTGTATAAACACGAGCGTAAGCACAAATCCGAGTGCTGCTTCCACGACGACGAGCATAAAATTATACCAGCTAAGCTCGTCCCCTATAAATACGCTGAACATCTGCACCAATAGCGTTGAGGCGAACACCAGAATCGGCGCCGACGACAGCTCCGCCTTCTCATATGCCTCCAAGCCCTTCAGAAATAGAAACAGCACCGCGATTTCCATCGCAATCCACATCGGCGCCGGATCGGCGGCCAGCCAGCTTCCTGCAACCAAGGATATCGCCACCCATGGGTAAATATCCCTTCTCATAA
The DNA here is from genome assembly GCF_056786335.1 of Paenibacillus sp. Y280. Taxonomy (NCBI): domain Bacteria; kingdom Bacillati; phylum Bacillota; class Bacilli; order Caryophanales; family Paenibacillaceae; genus Paenibacillus; species Paenibacillus sp. Y280. The sequence continues at coordinate 42,216 of NZ_JBXCIW010000023.1, read as the reverse complement.
AATAAATAACTGCGAAATAAGCGATAGCAAAAGGCATAAGCGATTCGAGTATAACCGCCCTTCCGAGCAAGAAGGCTACACCTACAAGTAAGAATGTCCACTTTTTGGCTAAAATGACTTGTATGAATCGCCGTGCGGCGGCCCATTCCCGACCTTTCTGCAACATCGTTTGAGCCAGACCTGTCCGTTTCACACCTGGAAGCACAACCGCGTTTTCCTTTTCCATGAGCAGACACCACCATTCCGAATGTAATGTGTTTTTCATTATAGGAGGTTGTCCGCATGAAGTTTGTCAGTTAACGTAATACGCTTAAATTTTTTTTCCGACAAAAATAATTGGCGCTCCTGCCCTTGTCAACAAGCGGTCAAACATATGCCCCGTATGGATTTGCCTCGTCTGGACCGCCGCCTTGAAGCAATGAGCCGACAACAAAATATGTGCTGTTTATCATCCAGATATTGGCGAATTCACGTAGTAACCTGTCGGTATTGATGGAGTATACGAGAAAAGTATTTTTTTCCAGCTTCTAGCAGGCTCACAAACGACAATGACCGTGCCAATCAGATGCTTTACCATTTATTCACCAGCATTTATCAGGATTAACGTTCCGCTTCGACAGCAAATAGTAAGCGCTTACCATCTGAATGTCAAAATCCGTTCATTTGCACGCAAAAAAAGCAGAACCTATAAGGTTCTGCTCTTAAATAATGTTATGACGATTCAGCTTATACTCGCTTGGCACCGCGTCCGCCGCGTTTGCCCTCCGTATTCTTCTTCAAAGAGGAGATCCGCTCTTCGCTGTCTTTCAGGAAACGTGACACTTTATCCTCGAATGACGGTTTACCGAATGCCGGTCTGCCAGACGATTGCTTGTTGAAGGGACGTCCGCCGCCACCACCGCCTCCGCCGCCGCGGTTGAAACGTTCGCCACCACCACCACTACCGCCAGTGCTTCCACCGCCGCCTCCGCTGTGACGCTCGCGTTGTTGTGGCGCTGGTTGGCCTTCTGGCCGGTCAATGGCTTGCTTAATGGAAAGTCCGATCTTTCCGTCTTTGTCCACGTTGATCACTTTTACTTTCACGACATCGTCGATTTTCAGGTGATCCTTCACGTCTTTGACGTAATTATCAGCAATTTCCGAAATGTGAACAAGACCCGTGACACCTCCCGACAAGTCGACAAATGCCCCAAAATGCGTAATGCCTGTCACTTTTCCTTCTAACTTAGCGCCCACTTCAATTGCCATAAAATAAAATGTTCCTCCCTAAAAGTTATGCGAAGCAAAACTGAGTTCATAAGCATATGCTATGTTTTGCGAAAACGCTATTAACGTGATTATAACCGAACCGTTCAAGTAAGGTCAACAGACGTTCACCCGATTTGAAGCCCTATTTAATCACTGAAAATTTGCTGCTCGCCTTCCTTAACCATGCCCTGCTCTTTCGTTGCTAGCTGTTCGATATATTCTGGATCGTTCAATCGTTCAATTTGACGTTTGAGTGCCTCTGTTTCTTTGGAAGACGCTTCAATCTGCCCTTGAATTGTATTTAGATTAACGCCAGTGGCGTTTTTCTGCTGCATTTGGCCAAAAATAGTATACGCCGCCCAGCCCATAAATAACACAATAAACATCATCCATAGCTTGAAGCGACGTTTCGTGCCAGCATTCCCTTGCGTCTTATTTACAGCAGCTGTTGCCATGAGCGGTACTACCTCCTAAACCATTTGCTCCACAATTGGGCAATTAGTAGTCCGATTTTGCTAAGCCTCCCGGCTAATTGCCATTTGGTTATATAGGGCGACAGCCAGCGTCCAAGCGGACGAATAGCTGGCCTTGCCATCCAAACAAACAATTTCCAAAATGGACGAACCAATTGTACCACAATTTTTAATACGAAAATAGTGAGCGCAGACCCAAATGCAAAAATAACCATAACCAGCTTGTAGAGCAGCAAAATCGGCTTCACGATAAGGATCTCGAGACATTTGAGCACAATAGCAATGAGATTTCGCACTGCTCCGATGATCCATTTAACGACAACAATAACGATTTTGCTTAATAATAGATAATAAAGAACGACTCCGATGGCCAGTCCAATAAAAACGTACGCCCGCACCTCGCCATTGTTGCTAGCGTACAGCACCCGAAAGACGACTAAAGCCGCCGCCATCCAATAGATGACATCAAGCACCGGCAGCCACCAGCGCGGGAACTTCAGCTCATTCGACACGACCCGATAGCCATCGAACACCGTTCCCATGCCAAGGCCCGATAACAGCATGACTGCCATCGTCAACCATTGCATACTAAGCGTCACTTAAATAGCTTCCCGAACAGCCCTTTTGATTTTGAAGAGGTATTATTTCCATCCAAATAGGCGAGCGAATGGACGAGCCCTTCAATTGCCACCTGACCTTGTTCGAGGCTAAGATGCTTCATATGCAAATTTTGGCCCTTTACCGCCAAGAAGCCAAGCTCTGTCTCAAGTAAAAATTCCTCGCTGTCGAAGCTTTCCACGTTCACGACGCCTGTAAGCTCCAGCAGCTTGCGATTTAGCATTTTCACTTCCTGATACTTCTGCCCCTTGCCTTGGTCAACCATAGACTCGTCCTCCGCTTCGTTAACATGTCTAGGCGTAAACGGCTACCGCCGTCCAGTGGCGGCGCGGCATACGTTTCGCATTTAATATAAGCAGGGCATAAGCGCGAGGCTTATCCTGTCTTATATGTTTAGACTAGCTTATGGGGTAAGGACGAGAATTAGAACCTATTCTGCTAGATCAGCAGTTTCCAGAGACAAGTCGCGGGTTTCTGTCTTCACTTGCAAGTAGACCAGCAGAAAAACGACTGTAACAAGCTCACTGACCCAATCGACCGCTACATCAAATATAGTGTTAGTGATCCAGGATTCGTTCGGTATGACTAATGAGAGTAAAACAATGAGCATGCTGATAACGAAGGCTGACGCGTAACCGCCCAGCGCATACCCTGCGAATTTAAAAAAGCGCCCGCGCGCCATTCGCCGGCATTCCATCAGCGGATTGCTCCTCGAGGTATCCTCCACCGATACAAAAATAGGCATCAGCATCAGCCATACTGCAAATATCAAGCCAGGCACAACGAGCATAATAATTCCTGCAAAAAAAATGACATTTTGCAAAAAGCTGTTCGTAATCATTCGTGCCCATTTGCGCATACCCCACAGTATAGAAGTCTTAATACCGGTGCTTGTCGCTGTCATTTGGCCGAGTAAGTAGTGGACAATCATTGGAGTAATGGCGCTCAAAAAGATAAGCCCAATAAAACCATCCCATCGCGAATTCGAATCAAGAAAACCATAATCGCTTTCGGGATCAAAATAATAGTAGTTTTTGATCGCCTCGACCGGAACCGCCATAACAGCAACAAAGAAAAGAATAGGAGCAGCATGCTTGAAAAAAAGAGCGAACGCGTCGCCAAGCAAATAAAAACCTTTCCGTCGATACTCCGGAATAGGGAGCTGAAGATGATTCATGGATTAGTCCTCCGAGTATATAAACATTAATAGCCATTTTGAAACAGATATGTACAAAAAAAGGCTGCCTACAAGTTTTTATCTTGCAGGCAGTCTGGGTTTTATTGCTGCTGTTCCCACTCAAGTGTGTTCTCGCGCGGGCGTTGCTCTTCTTTCACCAAGGTATACAGCTCTCCGGCTTCATCCTTACGGGTCGTCTCCGCAATGCGCTCAACGCGCACGGTTACGATTTTTTGACCGTATTGGATTTGGAGCTCATCACCGACTTTTACGGCGCTGCTTGCTTTCGCTTCGCGGCCGTTGATCCATACGCGCCCTTGCTCGGAGACATCCTTCGCAACGGTACGGCGCTTGATCAGCCGGGATACCTTAAGAAATTTATCTAATCGCATTGATTATTGGATAGCTTCTTTCAATTTGTTGCCTGCTTTGAATGCAGGAACTTTTGCTTCCGAGATTTCGATTGGAGCGCCTGTTTGCGGGTTGCGGCCAGTGCGTCCAGCACGTTTACGAGTTTCAAAAGTACCGAAGCCGATCAATTGTACTTTATCGCCACCTGCAAGTGCATCTGTTACTTCGCCCAAGAAGCCGTTAAGAACTGCTTCTACGTCACGTTTAGTCAAACCGCTTTTTTCTGCAATGTTGTTGATCAAGTCTGTTTTGTTCATTATAAAATCCTCCTAATTCGTTACCGTTATTTGTGGTCGACGCTAGCAGCGCCGCCTTTACTTTCAATTCTTACTCTCACGAAGAATACTTATTCTGCCTTCTAGCAAATAAATCCTGCCGCTATTTGAAATTTTTTTGCGATTGTTGCGGAAAAAAGGCGATTCATGACGAAATGACAGCTACAATTGACGTTTAGCCTCTTCCCACCAACGATCCATTTCTGTTAAATCAGTCTGGTCAAATTGCTTCCCGCTTATACGAAGCTGTTCCTCAATATATGCAAATCTACTGCGGAATTTTTTGTTCGTGCGAGAAAGCGCCTCTTCCGGGTCGGCATGGATGAAGCGCGAGGCATTGACGACCGCAAACAGCAAATCGCCAAGCTCCGAGGCTTGCTCCTCCTCGGACTTTGAAGCAATCGCTTCGCGCAGCTCTGCGAGCTCTTCTTCTATCTTGCTGAGCACGGGATCCAGCTCGTCCCAATCAAAGCCTACCTTAGCAGCTTTTTTCTGAAGCTTATAAGCTTTCATAAGGGCTGGCAGATCGGGCGGAATGCCATCGAGTACCGAAGGACGGTTCACATCGGTTCCTTTCAAGCGTTTCTCCTCGGCCTTCATTTGCTCCCAGTTGACTAATGCCTCTTGCGAATTGCTAGCATCCTGATCCCCAAACACATGCGGGTGGCGGAAAATAAGTTTCTCGTTAAGTGATTGTATCACATCATAGACAGAAAATGCGCCAGTCTCTTCTTCCATTTGGCTATGAAGCATCACTTGCAGAATAACATCTCCGAATTCTTCCTGCATACCGTCCGGATCATCGTTATCGATCGCTTCCAGCGCTTCATAGAGCTCTTCGATAAAATTTTTGCGAAGGGACTGATGTGTTTGCTCCTGGTCCCACGGACAGCCTTCCGGGCTGCGAAGGATCGCGACAATCTCGTGCAATCGCTCGAAAGAGCGGTTGCGCAGCACCGCATCGTCAGAGCGCGGCACCCAGATAAGCGATAGATTGCCATAGCCCGGCGTACGATCAAGCTCGTATAGCGGAACGCGAATGATCTGCTGCTCGTTAGCAACGCCAAGGGCATGTCCAACAACAACCTCGTAGTCGTCGGGATAGCGCTCCATAAGGGCGAGCTTAACATCCGATGCCGTGAAAGCATCATACACTTGGCCAATTAAAGTATGCAACTGCGGCTGAAGCAGAGATGACTGAAGGTCTGCCGCATCAAGCAGCGCAAAGCCCTCGATCGGGTCGATGCCGAGGCTGACGAATGCTTGATCAAGGAAGCTCTCGCCGCCGATAATTTGCAGGTCAATGCCCAAATCCGGACATTGCTCGCGCAGCAGCTGTACCGTGCGCTCGGCTACCATCGGGTGGCCGGGAACGGCGTAGATGAGCGACTCGTCAGGACAGGTGTTTTTTGCTTCGGCAATAAGCGCCTCCGCGATTGCTTTGTATACGTCTGGAAAAGACTCGAACTGCTCGTATAGTGTGTCGAATGAAGTATAGGCGATGCCATTTTCCTGAAGCATCGACATCGCGGGATGCTGCGCCGTACGCACGAATATGCGCTTCGCCGCCTGCAGTCTGCGCCATACGCCAAGCGTCAACTGATCGGGATCGCCCGAGCCTAGTCCGACGATAGTAAGTTGTGAAGCTGCCATGTGAGATAGGCCTCCTTTGAGAGTAAATACATGTAAGGCGTGGACTAGAGTAATAAAGATGTGCTTTGAGAAGAAGCACAAGTAAAGACGAACATGAGAGTGTTATACAAAAGCAAAATCCTACAAGCTTGAAACTAGCTTAGAGCAATCGTTATGTAAGCAGCATCGTTGAATGCGAGTGAAATAGCAAATACCAAAAGTAATAATGGACCAAATCGTACGAAACATCAATATCCTCGCGTGAAAAATGTTTCGTATGGAGTAGGCTGGGCCTCATTTTGGTGATTATTCGATGCTTTAAGAGCGTATTTGTGCTTATAGGCTGCAAATTCTTGCTAAACCTTGGCTGTAAGAACGTATGTGTTCTTACGGCGATTTTGTCGCCATGTTTGGGTGATTATTCGGTGCTGTAAGCACGTATCCGTGCTTATAGGCTGCAAATTATAGATAAACCTTGGCTGTAAGAGCGTATGTGCTCTTATGGCGATTTTGTCGCCATGTTTGGGTGGTTATTCGGTGATTTAAGCACGTATTTGTGCTTATAGGCTGCAATTTACGGCCAATCCTTGGCTGTAAGAGCATATGTGTTCTTATGGCGATTTTGTCGCCATGTTTGGGTGATTATTCGGTGCTGTAAGCACGTATTTGTGCTTATTGGCAGCAAATTCTAGCTAATTCTTGGCTGTAAGAGCGTATGTGTTCTTACGGCGATTTTGTCGCCATGTTTGGGTGATTGTTCGGTGCTGTAAGCACAAATTTGTGCTTATAGGCAGCAAACTCTAGCCAATCCTTGACTGTAAGAACGTATGTGTTCTTACTGATATGTCTGTGGTGCTAGACTAAAAAGTGGACACACTGCATGCTCAAGCGCTAGCAATCCTATACTAGCGCTCATCCCTCGCTGGCGGAATAAGCCGCCAGCGCCGCAGTCGGGCGGCCAATACGCCGCCGCCCGGAAGCGCGCGCAATTCGCGCGCGCTAACAGCGCCGCCGCGCAAAGCCGCGGCGCCAAAGGCGCAAGCGCCGACGGCTACGCACGTCAGCGCAAGCGCAGCTGCTGCCGCCCGAGGCGGCAGTCCGCCTAGCGCAGCGCTCAGCGCTCGCTCGGCGACAACAAGCACCGCGGCCATCACCGCGAGTGCAAAGCCCGTGCCTATGGCCGCGCGACCAATCGCCGGCCCTCGCCCTTGCATCCTCGCAGGAGCTCGCCCGTTCTCACGCTCACCCTCGCTCACTCCTACAAACGCTCGCCCTTTCTCCTGCTCGTTCGCCTTTTCAGACGCACGCTCTTCCTCCCGCTCACCCTCGCTCACTCCTACAAACGCTCGCCCTTTCTCCTGCTCACTCGCCATTTCAAACGCTCGACCTTCCTCCCGCTCACTCACCTTACCAGACGACTTCTCTCCTACACTCGCATCCACACTTTCTTTCATTTCCCTAGAAGCTCGCTCAACACTCCGCTCCGCTCCCCAGCTCCCTGCAAGTGAAGCCCCTGCTCTAGCCGCCATATACCGCACCGCGATCGAGCCCAGCAAAGCTGCCGCGCTTAATGCCGCTACGCCGGCAATGGCCGCTCCTTCGATGCCGTACGCAGGAACGAGCGCTGCGTTAAGAACACCCTTGAGCAGCGCCGCAACAAGCAGCAGCACTGCCGGAATTCGCACAGCGCCAAGCCCTTGCAGCACGGGCGCTGTTACCGCGTTCACACTGCCGGCAAGCGCGGTGCAGCCGACCAAAGCAAACGCTATCGTACCCTTTGAATCGGCATACAGCATTACATTAAGCGGCTCAGCAAGAAGCGCTAAGCCGGTAGCTGCCGCCGCGCCGATTGACCATGCCGCTCGCTCGGCAAGTGAAAGCTGTACGCGCAGCTGTCCATAAGCACCGCGCATTCGCGCAAGCGCAATGCCAGGCACAAGCGCAGCAGCTGCCGCTCCAGCCACCATAACGACCAGTTGCACAAGCGGCTGCGCACGGCTATATACACCAAACAACGCCATCGCGTTAGCTTCGGATGCTCCCGCTGCCTGAAGCAATCTCGGAACCGTAAAGGCATCTACGACTCCTAGAACAGGAACAACAACCGCCCCAAGTGCAACCGGAAGCGCGATAGCTGCAAGCTTTTTCATTTCAGCTCGGAGTGCCCCAGCTTTAGGTGCATCCCGCTTACGGCGACGATTCCGCCATACATATAAAGCAAGGACGAGCAAAGCAGCGAATGCCCCAAACGCCGAGCCGCTCATTACACCAGACGCGACGGAAGCGTCTGCCCAACCCGCCGACCAACTCATCGCAAGCACGAGCAGCATAACGCCAACTCGCATCATTTGCTCCACGATTTGCGAGGCAGCGGACAGCCCCATCCTGCCTAGCCCCTGCACATAGCCGCGCAATGCTGCTACGAACGGTGCCAACAGCAGCGCAAACGAGACTGAGCGAATGGCTCCAGCCGTATGAGCATCGCCGATCCAGATTGCGACATGTCCCGCTCCCGCCCACATGAAGCCAAAGGTAACGATTCCCGTTATCCCAAGCAGCAGCAATGCCGCAAATAACGTTCGTCTAACGCCTTCAGGATCATTTCCTTTCCGCAGCCTCTCTGCGATCAGGAGAGACACTGCCGTTGGCAAGCCAGCCGTCGCTAGAACAGCCGCCAGCTGATAGAACGGGTATACGGCATTGTAGATGCCAAATACACGATCTCCGGCCAAATTTTGCAGTGGAATTTTTTGAAAAACGCCAATTAGCTTAGACAATAAAGCCGCACCCGCCATAAGGACAACGCCGTTCAGCAGAAGCCGTTTTGAGCCGCGGCTAGCCTGCACTCGCCCTTCAAAGGGCAGCTCTTCCGCTGCTCCAGTCAATTGTTTTCCCTTCAGCTGCAGCCCTTCCGCTGCCCCAGTCAATTGTTCAGCCTCAGAAGGCAATCCTCTATCCCCAGCCGTACTCACTTCATGCCCTGTCGTACTTGCTTTACGCCCACTTGTACTTGCTTTACGTTCAGCCATACTCGCTTTACGCCCGTCCACAAGCTTGAGCAACTCCGCTGCATGCTCTTTTCCCCTCGGCTTGCGGCTCATCCTCCCACGCTCCTGCCTATCCATCGATTGATTTTGGTATTATTATACCTTACAATCGCAAACCTTGAAAAAGCTTCCTTAATCGAGATTTCTCTCGATCAAAGAAGCTGTCATATTCCTCGCTATTGCTGCTTTCATTTGCTTGCACTTGTGCTATTGTTCCATCTGCTTGGCCAAAAATCCTGCTGCCGTCTCGGCCATCTTCGTTTCCATATTAGCCATTTTCACTGACTCATCCTTGCTGAGCAGCACAACGGTGCCAATAGGGTCGCCGCCGGCGATGATCGGTGCGATGACGAATGAGCTGTACGTTTCCTGCAAATCCTTAACTATCTCGAATGCGCCGCCGTTTGCTTCTGCCATCGTCCTGCGGTTTTCCATACAGCTCTCCAGAACTGCCCCCACCTGCTTATCGAGCAGCTCTTTCTTGGAGGCCCCGGCAACAGCGATTATCGTATCCCGGTCCGTGATCAATGTAACATGGTTCGTACCCTCAAATAACGACTCTGCATATTCTTTGGCAAAGTCGCCAAGCTCGCCGATAGGAGAATATTTTTTCAAAATCACTTCGCCATCACGATCTACAAATATTTCTAGAGGGTCACCCTCGCGAATACGCAGTGTACGGCGGATCTCCTTCGGAATCACCACACGCCCGAGATCATCAATGCGACGTACAATTCCAGTTGCTTTCATTTCTTGTTGCCCCGCTTTCCTAGAGGATTTTGAATCGACTGGATACTCAGACTGAGCTTTTTTATAACGAAGAAGAAACATCCTTCAAAAGATTTTGAATCTGACCATAGTATTCATCCGCTCCCAAATTCTTATGCACGGACAACAGTTTCAGCCAAACGTTCCATCTCTTTGTGAAAAGGCATCATGCATCATCACGCCTCCATGTTCCCGCTTCCTTATTATCCTTTTTCAGCATGCCCCATTTCCTCCATTTGCTTGCATGTTGACAAGAAGCTTTTGATCAAAGCTAATGACCGCTCAGCGCTTCGGCACTTTAATTAGAAAACATCCTGCCGCTCCGGAGAGAGCTGCAGGATGTCGAAAAAACATGGCGGTTGCGATGATGCCAAGCACCATTAAAAGCTTTGATCTCGATTTAGGGATGGAGGTCGCGGCGGTTTCAACACTTTCTTGCTCGAAAGATTTTTTGTTCATGTCAGCTTTAGTCATCATTATTCCCCCTATGTCTAATTAATGCTTGAGCAGTTGTGCAAGCTCACGCTTCAAGGACAGAAAATCAGGATGCTCGCGCACCTCTGGTGTGCGTCCTTCCGGCAGCTCCACGCGGAACTCCTTCAAAATACGGCCAGGGCCTGCTCCCATAACGACAATGCGCTGCGATAAAAAAATCGCTTCATCAATATCATGTGTAATGAAGAGAACCGTTGTCTTCTCCTTCTCCCATACCTCCAGCAGCATCTCCTGCATCTCGAGCTTCGTCTGCGCATCAAGCGCGCCGAACGGCTCATCCATTAAGAGCACCTTTGGCCTATTGGCTAACGCGCGAGCGATCGCAACCCTTTGCTTCATTCCGCCCGAAAGCTGCTTTGGATAAGCCTTGTCGAATGACTCCAGCCGGATGACCTTTAGAAAATAATTCGATATTTTTCGGCGGTCCAGAATGGATACTCCTTTGAGCTTAAGTCCGTACTCAATGTTTTCACGCACGGTCAACCATGGGAAGAGGGTGTAGCCTTGAAACACCATGCCACGGTCGGCGCCTGGCCCTATTATGTCTTCTCCATCTACCGTGAGTGATCCGCCGCTTGGCTCGTCAAGACCTGCCACCATCCGAAGCAGCGTCGATTTGCCGCAGCCGGATGGCCCTACAATCGTAAGAAATTCATTTTCTCCGATGGTCAGATCGATGTCGCGAAGCGCCTCAAATCGACTTTTTTTCGACTCATACACTTTTTGCAATCCCTGAATCTCAATGGTTCCGTTTGTCGATTTCGCAGCCAGCATAAGATCACTCCCAAAATTTGTTATACAAAAAAATGAATAGCCTGGGAGAGATTCTCCCAGGCTTTTATCCTTCCGTGTTATACAGCCTAGGCGCCGATTAAGGAAACCGCTTGCTATACGCCATCTCTCGGACCAGAACTCAAACTTGTATGCCCACCCGATACGCTTCGAGTGCTGCAAATCGTTCGAACGGAACCCTAGACAGCTTGTTGCTCCCGCGTCATTCTTCTGCGAGAGTCGATATTCTTTTGTTATAAAACCTAACGTTAATTCGTAGTATAGTGCCGATTGCACGGGTTTGTCAATTGGTATGTTAGGTTTAATCACATTAAAAATATTTTCGTTTTATTCGCAGCCTATTTTAACGTGGTGATCATCAAAAAAAGCGATTATCGCCCTATGCACGATAATCGCTCGCTTTTTACTTTGTCAGGGTTAAAATTAAGGATTGCCCTCTTCGTTGCCGCCAGCCTTGTTCGGCTTATTAAGCCTTCCTGCTTTGCTTAGCGCTTCTCTTAGCAAAAATTCAATGTGCCCATTGACGCTGCGAAATTCATCTGTCGCCCATTGCTCCAGCGCACGATGAAGATCAGGATCCAAGCGAAGCGGAAATGCTTTTTTCTCTTTTGCCATAATAATCGGCCTCTAGCCGTAAAGGGTTCCCGTGTTAATTACAGGAGTTGCGGCACGATCGGACACGATCGCTACCATTAAGTTGTTCACCATCGCGGCACGACGCTCGTCGTCTAGTGTGATCCCATTTTCCGCAAGCTGGCGCAGAGCCATATCTACCATCCCAACAGCACCCTCGACAATTTTGGAACGCGCCGCCACGATTGCAATGGCCTGTTGACGTTGAAGCATTGCGCTTGCGATTTCCTGGGCATACGCCAAATGGGTCAGACGCGTCTCAAGTACCTTAACCCCCGCAACTGCAAGTCGATTTTGGAGCTCGCGGTTAAGCTCAGATGCCACCTCATCCGCATTTCCTCTTAACGACAAGGCATCGACATCGGAGAATACATCATAAGGATATTGAGCAGCAATATGACGGATTGCCGTCTCGCTTTGAATTTCTACAAATCTTTCGTAGTTGTCGACGTCAAAGCTCGCTCTTGCCGTATCCATGACTTTAAACACAACAACCGCGCCAATTTCGACAGGGTTTCCTTCCGCATCGTTTACCTTAAGCGTCTGGCTATTGAAATTGCGTACTTTTAACGAAATATTAGCCTTGCTCGTTAAAGGCAGCACCATCCACAAACCGCTCTCCAGCACAGAGCCCATATACGTTCCAAAAAACGTAACAACCTTCGCCTCATTCGGCTGCACAATCGTAAGAGAGGATAGACAAATCGCAGACAGCAGCACCAGAAAGGCACCGACGCCGATCATAAGTCCCGACCCGCTTTCCTTCGATGCTTCCGATATAATTAGAAAAATACCTCCGCCAGCAGCGATTACAGCTAACAGCAACGCCATATACCCACTCACATACCAGGCTTTCTTCTCGTTCATCCGACCCCGCTCCTTCATCTTCAGCTATATATTATTATGATATAATTATGATATCACTTTTTACAAAAATAAGCAATCTTTGTTCAGTTTTTCATTCTGCTGTTCGCAACAATACAAGGTTAGGTTTCGTTACAAGAAAGAAGAGAAGAAGACAGGGGTGAATGCGTTGAAATATCTTTTAATCATGCTAATGCTTACTTTTTCAATTGGCTGTAACGATGGAAAGGACGCGTCGATCGAGCGCTCCGAATCGCAGAACTACCTGGAGCAAAAAGGGTACCGCATCGTTTCAGACGAAGGCATTGCCGAGAGCTACGTGCTGTCTAAGCAGAAAATAATCGAGCTGCCTTATATGATCTATTGGGGCTTGCAATCCGCCAACCCCTCTGACTTTTTCGGCAAAACAATCCAGGTCCAAAAGTTTATCGTAACCAAGCATCCGCTCAGCAAAAAGAAAGTCGACGTTTATGTCTATTTAGCAGATGGCCAGCCTATAGGCGGGACCTCGCATCCGCACGGTGACACATCGGACGGCGGCTACTGGTCGATAGACGGCAAAACCTTAGAGGAGCTTCAAGATAAACCTTTTCAAGAATGGCGTAAAAATTGGGTTGAAAAATATTCGGATATTTCACAAAAATAATCGTTGGCCATTCGATTGGAGGCTTTAAACATGACTATGAAATTTAATATTCACGAAATCGTTCAAGATCTCCGCGGTTTTTTAATTCTGCTAATTACCACGGTTCTAAGCGAATAGCAAAAATGGCTCTCAGACAAATACCTGAGAGCCATTTGATTAATTTATTTATTGATTTTGATTTACTCACATCCATCAAGACAATTAACTATTGATCATTAGGAAGCTCAGGTCGTTTCGGTCCTTCAACTCCAATAGTCGGGTCATACGTTGCTTGTATTTTCTCTTTTGTTGCCGGATCTTTAGGATCTTCCGGTTTTGAATTCGTCCATGTTTCATCATCAAGGACCGGAGATTGCCACCAATAAAAGTCGCGATACACCAAATCAACTGTTAAATATACGATAGTATCTTTATTTTTATCGTTGATAGTTAGGTCATATTGTGAAATACCTGTCCCTTCCTTTTCATTTAGTTCCATGATCCATTTTTCAATTTCCGGAACCAGAGAATTGACTTGAGAAACTTCTTCCGTTATCAATAACGTAGCCAGTTTTCCTCCCAGGCTATTATCCGTTATAGTCACGGAATCTAATAATACATTTTTCGACTTCAGATCCTTTAACAATACTTCTTTTACTGTTTCGGAATTGAGCTTCGCTACTGGCTTTTTTGAAAATTTCGGTATTTGAGTGATGTCATTCATTTTACCTTCGTAGATAGTTTGATCATTTTTACCGGTAATAGTCAAATCAAGGCTTTTAATTTTAATTGTATTACTATTTCTCAATTCATTTCTAATATTTCGAATAGCTTTAATATCCTCTGGGGTCGCTTTATTTTCACCTGCGTTTGATTTGAGATTCATTTTTACACTTGATCCAGCTGCAGAAATATTAGTAAAAATAACCCCTTCCTTTGCAAGATTAGTCTTAATTTTCTCAATTTCTATAGGACTTCTTGCAGAGATCGAATCTAGAATAATCATTCCACTTAGTAATGCTGTTACGGCCGTTCCAATAAGTAACCATTTTTTTTCATTATTAATCACTCCCTACTATTTATGGTCCATAACTCTGTAATTAGCATTATCGGTTTTACTAGTTAAATATGGACTATCTGACGTCGGGGCAGTATTATTTGCCTGTGCTTGAACATTATTATATACCCCTAAACTCCAACTTCCTTTATCTACGCCAGCGATATAACGCGCCTTGCAGGTCGGACATCTCTTTCTGGATTCTCGGCGCCAATCACATTCATTTTCATATATGATTAAAAGCTCTATTCTATGATAGATTTTATAACATATAATTTCCTGGTTTACAAAAAAAGTCCATTTCAAGGCTTGCACCTTGAAATGGACTTTACTCAAACGGTAGCTCCATTCATTTTTAATCTCATCCGCACGCTCCCGGTTCATACATTGTTAGATATGCATATTTCAGTTTTTTAGCAAAAAAAAAACCCTTAACCAGCAGCTGGTTAAAGGGTCTAAATCAGGAGTCCTTACATTTATTTCGTTGCAGGTGCATCAGTAACAGGTGCATCAGTAGCCGGTGTTTCATCGCCAGCAGGAGCATCGCTTGCCGGAGTCTCCTCTTCCGTCTTAGGAAGCTTGATAACGATCTCTTGCTTAGGAAGCTCGTCCGTCATGAACTTGTTCATAAGCTCATAAGAAACGGTGCTCTTAACTTTATCCTTGACTGCATCCGTTATCTTATCGAAGGCTGGTGAATCACGCTTCTCTACTTTAATGACATGGTAGCCGTACTCTGTTTCTACCGGATCGCTAATAACGCCGATCTCTTGCTTGTATGCAGTTTGTTTAAAGGCTTCAACCCAATCGCCGTTAAACTTGTCTGCATAAAGCCCGCCTGTATCCTTGGAGCCTGTGTCATCCGAATAATCCTTGGCAAGGGCTATCCAGTCGCCGCCAGCTTCAAGCTTAGCTTTCACTTCTTTGGCACGCGCCAAAGCTTCCTCAGCTGTGCGAAGCTCTTTCCCCTCTTGGGATGACGGGTCCTTGGTCGCTACCAGAATATGACGCACCGTAACCAGAGCATAGTTAATGGTGTTCTTTTCATATTCGGTTTTTATATCTTCGTCTGTTACTTGGGAGTTCATATGTGCGACAACCTTCGATGTCAGCAGCAAATAGTCCTCCATATCTTTGTCTTTCAATTTCTTCGCGTCAATGGCCGTTTTCAATTCTGCATTTTGTCCCAATGCGTCTTTATATTGCTTCATTTGCTCTTTTACATCTGCTTCGGCTTTCTTAATCGCTTCCTCAGAAGCGCGGCTGCCTAATATTTTGTAAGAGATATACTGCTGGAGCAACTGCTCCTTAAATTGCGGTATTTCGATAACTTGTGCATAAGTCGGCTGCATAACCGTAAATACATCCAAATACTTGTTGAATTCCGTATCTGTCACATTGCCGCCTTTATAGGTAGCAATCTCTGTCTTTTTCGCGCCGCATGCCGCCATCGTCATGACCAGCACAACTGCCACGATAAGCAGCGCGCCTTTGCGCCATGCCGATTTGCGTGAACTGTGTAACATGTTGAATCCCCTTTCATCTTTTGAACTTGTTAGTATTGTATCAGAAAAGGGACGCATAAAGCGAATATTGTCTATGGCGATACATTTTGCAATTCGTCCTTAAATAGAAGAACATCCTTATAGGCCTGCAAAAATTGCTCGATCATATAAATCTTTTGCTCCATATTCAATCCCTTGCCTCGCAGCAAAACCGTTGGATTCGGCTCCTGCTCGCTGCCCTGCTTAAAGCGGTTCTCATGCTTCAAGCACAGCTGATCCACCTTTTTCCGGTCAATCCGGCGCTTCTCAGTGGCTGCAAAACGAAGCAATAGGTCATCACCCTTGCCGCTAAGCTGCTCAATGCCATACATCGTGCCGTAAACCTTCAGTCTAGCTACTGCAAGCAAGTTGCTAACCGCCTGCGGCAAATCGCCAAAGCGATCCACTAGCTCATCGATCACATCATCCGCCTCATCAAAATTGCGAATGGCAGCAACTTTCTTATAGATCTCGATTTTTTGGATACTGTCATAAATGTAATCCGAAGGCAAATAAGCGTCGATACTGACATCAATAAGCGTACTGACAGGCTTCTCTTCCTGAATCTCCTCGCCGCTCATCTCCGCTTTGCGCTTCGCAATCTCATCAGCCAGCATTTGCGAATACATATCGAAGCCAACCGAGGCAATAAAGCCATGCTGCTCCGCGCCTAGCAAATTACCCGCTCCACGAATCGATAGATCACGCATCGCGATTTTGAAGCCTGAGCCAAGCTCGGTGAACTCTTTGATAGATTGCAGACGCTTCTCCGCTACCTCTGTCAGCACCTTATCCCGTTGGTACGTAAAATACGCGTAAGCGATGCGGTTCGAACGCCCTACGCGGCCGCGCAGCTGATAAAGCTGGGAGAGCCCCATTTTATCCGCATCATGCACGATTAGCGTGTTGACGTTCGGAATATCGACGCCTGTCTCAATGATGCTCGTGCTGACAAGGACGTCAGACTCGCCGTCAAGAAAGTCGAGAATCGTTTTCTCAAGCTCCTGCTCCGACATTTGGCCATGGCCGACCGCAACTCTAGCACCTGGAACGAGCGCATTGATTTGCTCCGCCATTTGGTAGATACCCTGAACCCGATTATATAAATAGTAGACTTGGCCGCCGCGCGCAAGCTCCCGCTCGATTGACTCGCGAACAAGGGACGGGCTGTATTCGACCACATAGGTTTGCACGGGGAACCGGTTCTCCGGCGGCGTCTCGATAACGGACAGATCGCGTACGCCAAGCATGGACATATGCAGCGTTCTCGGAATCGGGGTTGCTGTCAGCGTAAGCACGTCGACGTTGGTTTTCAGCTTCTTCAGCTTTTCCTTATGGGATACGCCAAAGCGCTGCTCTTCATCGACAATAAGAAGCCCTAGCGATTTGAAAATGATATCCTGCGACAACAAGCGGTGCGTGCCAATAACAACATCGACCGTCCCCGCCTTCAGTCCCTTCATCGTCTCATTCTGCTCCTTGCGGGAGCGGAAGCGGCTAAGCACCTGAACGTTAATCGGATAACCCGAGAAGCGCTCGCGGAACGTCTCGTAATGCTGCTGCGCCAGAATCGTTGTTGGCACAAGCACGGCTACCTGCTTGCTGTCCATCGCCGATTTGAAAGCGGCACGAATCGCGACCTCAGTTTTGCCATATCCAACGTCTCCGCATAGAAGCCGGTCCATCGGCTGGGATTTCTCCATATCCTTCTTAATCTCTTCAATAGCTCTGAGCTGGTCGCGCGTCTCGTCATACGGGAACATCGCCTCGAATTCATTCTGATACGAGGTGTCTTGTCCGAAAGCGTAGCCTGGCGCGGTCTGGCGCTCCGCATACAGCTTGATCAAGTCATCGGCAATATCTTGTACTGACGCTTTTACCTTGCTCTTCGCCCTTGTCCATTCGCTTCCGCCGAGCTTGTTGACCTTCGGCTCCTTCTCTTCGTTGCCGACATACTTCTGAATCATGTCAACTTGTTCAATGGGAACAGATAGCTTATCTCCGCCAGCATACAGAATATGCAAATAATCTTTATGAATGCCTGCGATCTCAAGCGTGCCGATACCTACGTATTTACCGATACCATGGTTATGGTGGACGACATAATCGCCGACCTTCAGCTCCGTATAGCTCTTGATGCGCTCTGCATTATCGACCTTCTTATCTATTCTTCTTGCCTTGCGCTGCTTCTGCGTGAACATCTCGCCTTCCGTAATAATGACGAGATGAGAGGAAGGCAGCTCAAATCCGGACTGCAAATTACCTTCAAGCAGGGTAGGCATCTCAATGCTATAGTCATCGAGTACGCGGCGCATTCTCTCCATGCGCTCCGCATTGCCGGCCAGCATCATAACGGTAGCGCCTGTCTTGCGCCAGCGTTCCATCTCGGCCTTGAGCACATTCATTTGTCCATGAAAGTTTTGCATCGAGCGGCTAGTCATGTTCAAAATATTTTGCGGCTGCGAATGCGGAATTTGTCTCAGGAACAAAGATAGAAACAGCGTCGGAAACGGACGATGGTGCAAAATCTCCTCCGTATCGCGCGCCAGCGAAAGAGCAGGCATCGATTTGCCGTTTTGCATCAAATGCATCGACCATTCCCCCTCATCCCGCTCGAGCTGCTTAGCAGTTTCTATCAAACGGGTTGGCTCGTCTAGTATGAGAAGCGTATCGCTTGGCATATAGTCAAGAATCGTCTGCCGCTCGGGATATAGAAGTGAAATATATTTATACATTTCCGGAAAATAAACATGCTCGCGCAGCCGTTCAAGCTCCCCGCCCAGTTCCGTACGAAGACGCTCCTTCGCAGTTCGATCGGTCATTTTGTCGAGCTGCTTATCGAGCAGCTGCTGTGCATGATTAGCCGCGATCTCCATGCGGCTGCCGTCTGCCATCAGCTCCTGGCATGGCGGAACCACATAGGACTCTAAGCGATCGGAGGAGCGCTGATCCGCAGGATCGAAGGCGCGTATGGAATCGACATCATCGCCAAACCATTCGATTCGGTACGCCGTAGACGCGGTTAATGGATAAAAGTCGACGATACCGCCGCGAACGCTCATATCGCCGCGCAATTCCACCCGATCGGCTCTCGTGTAGCCAAGCGCTGTCATTTGGCGCAGAAAAGCGTCAATCGGCAGCGAATCGCCAACGCTGACCGCAATTTGCGCCTCTGCCATCACGCTGCTTATAGGCAAATAGCGCCGAACCCCCGAGAAGGGCACGACAACAATCCCGCGATAGCCCTTGGACAGCTTGATCAGCACATCCATTCGCTGCGCAAGCGTCTCGGGACTCGAAATCGCCGCCTCGGCAGCAACCAGCTCATTCGCGGGATATAATAAAACATTTTCTGGTGAAAGACATTCCTGCAAATCCTCTGCAATCTTCTGCGCAGCGAACATATTATGCGTCACGACAAGCATCGGACGCTCTACATCCTCCTGCAGCGCTGCAATAAGCACTTGCCTGGATGAGCCTGCGAGCCCAGATATCATCTGTTCACGCATGCCTTTACGAATACCGGATATAACGGACTGAACGTCCGTATCCGCGGCAAAAGCATTAATTAAAGCTTTCAACGTTTGCGACACCCCGTTTCTATACACAATCGAAAGAATAATACGATCGTTCCCTGTACATTGAAAATAAGCCTCAGCCATCCGCTAAGGCTCATACTATTCACTTTCCGTCATTGAAGAGGATTAGCTACCAAATGAAGCTCCGGGTTCGCATCAATCGCCTCGCGGCAATAATCGCAAACCACTTTTACCGTTACATCTCCACTTGGGTCATACGCTATTATATCGCTGCGCTCTTCGGGGGTCAAGAAATGGAAACCAAGCTGCTGCTCGGTTATATTTGACCCGCTAAGGGATCCAATTGACGTTCTGCAATGCCGACAAATATAGTTTACAGCCATATGTATGCCTCCTGAAGGGTCGTTATACCCTTCAGTATGCCCATAATCCCGTAATCTAACAGATTATCGGTTAAACTTTGCCATCGTCTCTTCAAATGGCGCCTTCAGCCTGAACTCAATCGCATCACACGCATCCATGATCATCGCATCCAGCTTCTCCTTCTCGCTCTTAGGAAAAGCAGACAGTACATAATCCGCAATGTTCATACCGGGCTGCGGACGGGAAATGCCCATCCGAACGCGGTCGAACGTCTGTGTGCCCAAATGCTGAATAAGCGACTTGATACCGTTATGTCCGCCTGCGCTGCCTTGGTAACGAAGCCGCAGCTTGCCGATCTCCGTATCCAAATCATCATATACAATCAGGCCATCTTGAACATTAGCTTTAAAATAATCAAGAAACGACCGAACAGACTCGCCTGACAAATTCATATATGTCATCGGCTTAATAAGGACAACCTTCGTGCCCTGCACGTTGCCCTCTCCGATTAAAGCCTTGCATTTGCTTTGTGTAACACTGATGCCCCAGCGCCTTGCCAGCTCATCAATAACCATAAATCCAACATTGTGCCGGGTTCCCTGATAAGCGGTTCCGGGGTTCCCGAGTCCTGCAATCCACCTCATTGCTAGCTTCACTCCTTTACCGACAAATGTATCATAATCTATTGCTAGCGTAAACGGCTTAAGCTTCGTAAGGAAGGAGAACATGAAGCAGCACAGCTTGCGCCAATCACAAAACAGCGCCGCCCTTTTAAAGGACGGCGCCATTCACATTTATGACTGCTTTGCTAGAGGATGGAATTACAGACTCTTAGTGCCTTCAAGCTGCGCTTCCTTGGAACGTGATTCCGCCTCCGCAAGCTCCACAGCCGCATCCGCTGCTTCTTCCTCCGTAAGCTCCTTCTGCGGCGCAAGTATCGTCACCACGACCTGCTCCGGCTCTGCGACCGACTCGACGCCTTTAGGCAGCTTCAAATCGCTTACCAGTATACTCTCGCCTATTGCTAGCGAGGAAATGTCTACTGAAATGGAATCAGGAATATTGCCAGGCAAGCACTGCACCTCAAGCTCATGCAAAATCACTTGGAAGATGCCTCCCTCTCTTACGCCCTGAGAGTCTCCCTCCGCTTGAATGCGAACGTTAGCCCGCACGTTTTCGTTCATATTAATTTGATGGAAGTCGACATGAAGCACTTGACGGTTCAAGGAATCACGCTGAATTTCTGATATCATAACCGACGTCTTGCCATGCGATGGAATATTTATTTCAAGCACCGCATTCGGATTGGACCGCAGCAGCGCCTGCAGCTCCTTGCTATCTACCGTTACCTGAGCGGCATTGTCTAATTGTTTTCCGTAAACAACGCCCGGAATTTTCCCTTGGAGCCGCAATTGGCGCAACTCACCTTTCGTCGTGCCAGTTCGTTGATCCGCGTTCATAGCTATCGCCATATTGATTACCTCCTAAAAGTTTTGTGAAGCAAAACTTGCTTCGTAAGCATACGCTTAGTTTTGTGAAGCAAAACTTGCTTCGTAAGCATACGCTTAGTTTTGTGAAGCAAAACTTGCTTCGTAAGCATACGCTTAGTTTTGTGAAGCAAAACTTGCTTCGTAAGCATTTCCCTATAACTTACCCACTGCAGCCAACAATTAAACAGCAAATAGAAGATTACAAAAAAAAGATGCAGCAACGAATTCTACTTTCTGAATTCGTCCTGCATCTTAATAGCAGCTAGACTTCACTTATTGCTGCTTCTTTTCCTTCTTCGCTTTGGCACGGCCGCGAATCTTCTCGGCATAGCCCGGTTTGTTCACTTGACGCTCGCGCGCTATGGCGAGGTCGCCGGCTGGAACATCCTGCGTTACCGTAGAGCCGGCAACCACATACGCCCCGTCGCCAATCTTCACAGGAGCAATGAGGTTGACGTTGCTGCCGACAAACGCATTATCGCCAATTTCCGTAACAAATTTATTATAGCCATCATAATTGACTGTAATGGCGCCGCAGCCGATGTTCACATCTTTGCCTACCTTAGCGTCGCCAACGTAGCTCAGATGCGATACTTTGCTTCCATCATCGAGCGATGCATTTTTGAGCTCAACGAAATCGCCGATTTTACAGCCAATGCCAAGCTTTGAACCCGGACGCAAATTCGCATAAGGTCCAACTGAGCTGGTATCGCCAACGATAGATTCTGCAACTACCGAATATTTAATCGTGACGCCCGCTCCGATTGTACTATCCGAAATGTCAGCTTGCGGTCCAATAACACAATCCTCGCCGATAACCGTTGATCCGCGAAGCACCGTTCCCGGATAGATTACCGTATCGGAGCCGATTTGGACTCCTGCTTCTATATAAGTCGAAGAAGCATCAATCAGCGTAACGCCGCCTAGCAAATGGTTGCGGTTAATACGCTCGCGCATGAAACCCTCTGCTTCTGCAAGCGCAACGCGGTCGTTCACACCAATTGCCTCTGCCAAATCCGTAGTGCAATAGCCTTGAACGGATTCACCCGCCGCGCGGAATATGCCGATGACATCGGTCAAATAAAATTCACCCTGCACATTGTTGCTCGTGACCTTCGCAAGCGCTGCAAACAGCTTCTTATTGTCGAAGCAATAAGTGCCTGTATTGATTTCCTTCACTGCAGCCTCCTCTGGCGAGCAATCCTTTTGCTCCACTATGCGCTGAACCGTTCCATCCTCACCGCGAATGACGCGCCCGTAGCCGGTAGGATCATCAAACGATGCCGTCAGTACGGTAGCAGCCGCGCCGCTTGCTGCATGCAGCTCAAGCATCGCGCTAATCGTCGAAGCCTGCACGAGAGGGGTATCCCCGCAAATAACGATTGTTGTGCCCTCTTCCCCGCCAAGCAAGCCTTCGGCCTGTCGTACCGCATGGCCCGTACCTAGCTGCTGCTCCTGCAGGACATATTCAGCGCTATCGCCTAAATACGATTTAACCATCTCCGCTCCGTGCCCAACGATCACAACGGAACGCTCCGCTTTCGATTCCTTCACAACATCAAGCACATGGCCAACCATCGGCTTGCCGCATACCGGATGAAGCACTTTATATAATTTCGATTTCATACGCTTGCCCTGTCCAGCAGCAAGCACAATCGCCATAACTTTCAAATAAAAGACCCCCAAATCTACTTTGAATAATAATTACAGTTAAACCCATCTGCATAAAAATACTAGCTTTATTATATTCCATTATACGATTATGTATCTATATTTCAAAAAAAAAAGAAAAGAGAGCCAAAGCTCTCTTCTCCAAACAACCCCAAAATTCATGAAATGCTTTTGGTTAAGCTCCTTCTTCAATCGCAACTTCTTCTGCTGCACGTTCATATTCTGCGAGAACAGCAGCCTGGATTTTCTCCCGGGTGGTTGAAGAGATCGGATGAGCGATATCCCGAAATTCTCCATCCGGAGTACGTTTGCTTGGCATTGCAACGAACATACCATTGTTTCCGTCGATGACACGAATATCGTGAACAACGAATTCATTATCAATAGTAATGGATGCGATCGCCTTCATACGCCCTTCGGAATTTACACGGCGGAGTCTGACATCAGTAATTTGCACTTGTGTTCACCACCTTTGTCTATCAGAGACTTGGTGTATACTTCCACGTTTTTGTGCCAATTCCTTCTACATTTTTGGAAAAATCATGCTGTATTTAAAATATTTTTTTACAATTAAATCTTTTTCGTTTTCATTCGACAAGAGTCGATGCAATGACCTCTATTTCGACAAAAACATCCTTTGGCAGCCTCGCAACCTCAACGGCTGATCGAGCCGGTTTATGCTCTCCGAAGTAGGAGGAATAAATGCCGTTTACCGTTGCAAACTGATTCATGTCCTTCATAAAAACAGTCGCTTTTACAACATCAGCAAAGCTGGCACCCGCAGCCGCAAGAACGGCTTCCAAATTGCGAAACACCTGATGGGTTTGCTCCTCAATACCGCCTTCTACTAATTGTCCAGATGCATCTAACGGAATTTGTCCCGATGTGAACAATAATCCTCCCAGTTTGATCGCTTGCGAATACGGCCCGATCGCTGCAGGCGCTTTATCCGTTGCGATAACCTCCAGTTGTTGCTTCGTAGTCATTAAGGTCCCAGCCTTTCTTATAAGAAGTATACGACAATATTTCCAGACACTTTTATGCTTTAAAATAATTCCCAGGAACAACAGTTGTTTGCTTTGTTTTCATATCTACGGCAGTCAGCTTAGCGAGCGACACATAATCCTCAAGAAGCCGCTCTTCCAATTCCACCTCGCCGGACTCGACAAATACGCCAACACCCGCAACGGTAGCTTTGAATTCGAACAGCAAATCCATCATTCCTTGAATTGTTCCGCCAGCCTTCATGAAATCATCAATAATAAGAACGCGTGAATGCTCCTTCAGCGCCCTGCGTGCCAGTGACATCGTCTGTATCCGCTTCGTTGACCCCGACACATAGTTGATACTAACCGCAGAGCCTTCCGTTACCTTGTTGTCGCGCCGCACGATAACAACCGGTATGTTCAAGCAGGATGCGGTTGCGTATGCAAGCGGTATCCCTTTTGTCTCTACCGTCATGATGACATCGATCTTGCGATCAGCGAACGCAGTTGCAAACATTCTGCCGACATCGGCTAGCAGCTCTGGTTGACCCAACATATCCGTTATATACAAATAACCGCCCGGAAGAACCCTTTCAGGCTGCTCTAGCTGGCGGCATATGCTTGTCATAATGGTAAGTGCCGTTGTTTGCTGCATTTTTGGCGTATACTTTACTCCGCCAGCAGCACCAGCAAGCGTATGAAGCTCACCAATTCCTTCTTCCTCAAACACTTCTTTAATAATTGCCAGGTCCTCACTAATTGAAGACTTTGCCGATTGGTACCGATCAACAAATGCTGTCAATGAAATTAACGTGTGGGGTCGACTTAACAGGTATTGGGTCATTTCTACCAACCGCGAGCTCCGTTTCAACTTCTTCAAACACATCTCCCCCCACTAAATCCGAATAATATAATGTCAATATAACATTTTTATACGGATTTAATCAAGAAGTACGTCAGACCTATGTCAGCATTCTTACCACATAGACCTCTTTGCAGAAACCTCGGAGCCCATTGTAAATGCGCGGAAGCTTGGCTTCCTTCGATACAAGGCCAAAAACAGTCGGTCCGCTGCCCGACATCAAGACGCCATCAGCGCCAAGCCGAATCATGCTTTCTTTCAACTGCATCACCTCAGGATACAAATCCAGCGTAACCTTCTCCAGCACATTGCCTAGCCCTTCACAAATATCGGTAAAGGAGCCACTCTCCAGCGCGCTGACCATATTGGGGATCGAAGGATGCTCCTTTAGCTCATTAGCTCGGAATCTACCATATACGTCGGCCGTTGATACATTGATTGGCGGCTTCGCAAGCACGACCCAGCACTGCGGAGGACCTGCGATATGCTCAAGCTGCTCGCCACGGCCGCGAGCTATCGCAGTGCCGCCTGTCACGCAAAAAGGAACGTCAGAGCCAAGCTCAGCGCCGAGGCGGCACAGCTCGTCCTCTGGGATCTGAAGCTTCCACAGTCGATTTAGCCCTCGCAGCGCAGCAGCAGCATCGCTGCTGCCCCCAGCGAGTCCCGCAGCGACTGGAATCTTTTTGTCCAAATGAATATATACGCCTTGCTTCACATCGTAGCGTTCTTTAATAAGCCTAGCCGCCTGAAAGGCCAGGTTCTTCTCATCTAGAGGTATGTAGCCTACTTGGCTTGAAATAATGATTGTATCTCTAGGGAGTTCTTCCATTTCAAGTCGGTCAGCGAGGTCAACCATCGTCATAATCATCTCGACTTCATGGTAGCCGTCATCACGCTTGCGGAGTACATCTAGCACTAAATTAATTTTGGCAGGAGCTTTTTCATAAATTTTCATCCGATAAGTTCACCCGTTCGTTCATAAGCTTAAGCATCATTATATCAAACGAACGCAATAAAAGCTAAGAGATGACAATCGGCTATTTTCCGACTGCCAACACCTTAGCTTTTGCCTGCACAAATACGACGTTCTGCTTATGGCTGATTCGACTTTGCAGCGGCTTGCTCGGCAAGCTGTATCGCACGCTTCACCATATTGCCGGCATCCTTCGAGCGAATGCTGCCCCAGCCTTCCTGCTGCACGGTATCGTAAAATCCAAGGTCCTTTGCAAGCTCGTATTTCAATTGCTCTGACATTACTCCACGTCTTCTGCGACTCATTTCATTACCTCCAACTCCAAATTAATGATAAGCATGTAGGCTGTCACTATTGCACAGGTAGTATGCTTCAATTCGGATAAGACCATGCACATTGGAATGGTTACATGCTCGAAGCCACTAAGAAAAAAACGGTTTTCTTGCTTTCGTGCAAAAAAAAAAAGCGCAGATTTCTCTGCGCTAACATGCCTCACTAGGCGATGTATAATCTATTGTTGCAAATGGGCGATACGGACTTGACCTTCATCATTGCATACGGTCACTTCCACCGACTCTGTCAGTATATCCGCATAACTGTATGAGACGCGCTTGAACGCATGCTGCTCTTCATCCAGCTTGACAATGAAAACAGAAGGGTAGGTTTCTTCCAACGTACCGGTTCGTTCGATGGTCTTTCGTCGGCCACCGTTCGCTCGAAGACGGATTTTGGAGCCAACATGAGCTTCCAAACTGCGTTTAATATCCAATAGCGCATTTTTTGCCATTGTCCACTACCACCTCTTTCCTTGTCCATTATAACTAAAAAGAGGAGGGTTGTCAAACAAAGCAAAATATTATATCAGCCAGATTATTTACTTGTCAACGGTGATTTCACCCATTTTTTAAAAAACCGTGCATAGATTAGCAAATAATATACATATTAAGAAGTTGCTTCAACTTTCACAAACAAATCCACGCCTTTTTGCGTTGATTGTTTACTAATTTTAACAAAATTATTGCTTTAAAACAGAAGAGGATGCCGTTATTTTAGGCTTTGGCAAGCCAACACGGAAGCGTCCCATCGTTTCAATGCCGCCAACACCGTCAATTCCGCTTATCGTGCCATGTATAACATCAGCTAAGTTGATCGTGTCCTTAATCGATGTATAGCTTGCCTTAATGGCTATATACACAGGATCGAGCGCATGAATCAAAATACGTCCCGGCGAGCTCGCAAAGTTGGAGCCTACTTGAAGCAATGCTTCAAAATGCGATTGGCAAGCACCCGCAATAACAATTAATCCGTCACGATTCTTCTCGTATTCACGAGCAACGCGAACCGCATTAACAAAATGCTGTGAGTTTTTATAGCTGCTCAGGCTGTATAAGTCCATCTGCGCGCGGTTTTTCAATACACCGTCATGTCCGGTAATGACGACAATATCCGGCTGGATTTGAGGCAGCAGTCGGTACAGCACATCAGCCATTTGGGATTCATGCACATGGAGGCCATGAGAAGGAACATGCATCGTGTTGTATAACTGCATACTCTTCTTCAAATAGTTACCATCGCCATCGAGATGAAGAACCTTTCCTGGCACTTCAAAAAATGGCTGGCTCTGCTGCAGCGCATGCCGTATATTATCCTCGTTCTCAACCGCTTGACGTTCTCGTTCAGAGTGCATACGTCTTAAGGAATCATTGACTTTAATTCGAACTTGCTGAACCGCACTTGTCGATTCTGGATCGCGTACGACCGACAGATCTGGAATCGGAGCATCCGCAAGCAATCGGTAGTCCGTGCCTTTCAGAACAGCAGTTTCTGTACGAACAGCTTCAACCTTAAATAGCACGTCACCGCCATACGATTTGCGGACGACCAGGTCCCCTTGCTTCATGGGTAAATCACCTCTTCGTCTATCCTATGGGCAGATAGAGCGAATGGTGAGTATTTTTATGACTTAACCGTCTGAGCTCCCCAGCCCGCTTCCAGCATGCTGCGGCTAATACGCGCAAATTCCTCAAGCGAAAGCGTCTCGCCGCGCCTTATAGGGTCAATTTCGTTCTTCAGGAGCATCTCCGTTAATGCCTCGCGCCGTTCCTTGCCTACAAAGGCAGTCAGATTGTTCGCAAGTGTCTTCCTTCGCTGCGCGAAGCTCGCCTGCACGACACGGAAAAAATGATCCTCATCAGGCACATCCACGGCAGGCTTATCTCGCAGGGATAGCTTAATAACAGCCGAATCGACATTGGGCTGCGGAATAAACACCGTATGCGGCACCGTACAGACAAGCTTAGGCACGCAGTAATACTGAACGGCTACGCTTAGGCTGCCGTACTCCTTGCCGCCTGGCTTTGCAGCCATCCGCTCAGCCACTTCCTTCTGAATCATGACGACGATGTGCTCAAGCGGCAGCTTCTCCTCGAGCAGCTTCATCAAAATAGGCGTAGTCACATAATACGGCAAATTGGCAACGACACTTACGCCCGTTACCCCTGCAAACTGCTCTTCGAACAGCTGCTTCAAATCAAGCTTGAGCACATCGCCATGTATGACCGTGATGTGCTGCTCTTCAGCCAATATGTCCTTTAAAATTGGAATAAGCCGATTATCGATCTCCACAGCCGTCACCTTGCCAGCAGCTTGTGCAAGCCGCTGCGTAAGCGCGCCAATCCCGGGACCAATCTCAAGCGCTCCCTTCGTCTCGTCCAGCTCGGCAGCAGCCACGATGTTGTTCAAAATATTTTGGTCAATCAGAAAGTTCTGCCCGAGGCTTTTTTTGAAAGAGAAGCCGTATTTGGCAATAATCTCTTTGGTTCGCTTTGGCGTTGCCACCTCGAAGGATGCAGTTTTCACAGATGCCTTGCTTTGCTCATTGTGTTCGTGATCGCTCAACTTCTATCCCTCCAGTTCCTTTTCCATTTGTCTGAACGCTTCTGCAAATTCCACCTTGGAAATACGGAAGCTTGTACAACGCTTATAGAACTGCTTGCCGTTCGCATATCCGATCCCGAGCAGCTTGCCCATAACAAGGCGCCGATTGGAAGCGTCAGGATGCACGATAAGCCCCGCTTCCATCAAATCCTCAAAGCTTATCTCACCCGATTCGAGAAGCGACTCTGTACGGAGCTCTGAGAGTGCCGTACGAATCGCATCCGGACTTGCGTTCTCGATGCCGATATCCCCTTTGTACAACGCCTGCTCCTGCGGCAAAAAAGCATGCTTGCACCCGGGAGCGTGCCTCGCAACGATTTTGCGAATGCGCTCTCCCGCATGGTCGGGATCTGTAAATATAATGACGCCGCGGCGCTCGTTCGCCAGCGCTATTCTTCTTAATACATCCTCACCGATAGCCGAACCATTCGTCTCTATAGTGTCCGCTTCAACCGCCCGTTTTATCGCTGCGGTATCATCTTTACCCTCAACGACAATGATCTCTTTGATCATCAAGACCATTCCCTTCAACATAAACTCTTATAAGCCCGCAAACATGCAAAAAGAAGAGGCAGTGCCTCTCCTTATGATGGCATATTTAATTGAATATTACGATAAGATGATGGTAATCCTGCAATTAGCTTGAAGAAGGTTTATTTGGCCCGAGCACGTAAACGGTAAAGCCTTTCTTCCTGCCAAACTTATTTGCCGTTTTGTTGCTATCGAAGTATACGTCGATTTTTTTGCCCTTCACCGCGCTGCCCGTATCCTCTGCCCGGCGGAAACCGATGCCTTCAATATAAACCCACCAGCCGATCGGAATAACCTTCGGATCAACCGCTATGGTCCGTCCTTCTTTTACACGGGAACCGGATGCCGTAATTCCGTAATCCGGATGATCCGAATCTTTACCTGTAGAAGCGACACCTGCAGAATAAGCAGTCAGCGTGACGTTCTTAAGTACGGTTTTGGCCTTAAATGTTACACCGCTCTTTGTCAGCATGGCAACACTCGGGCTTTTGTTTGAGAGCACAGTCACTTTAGGCTCAGCCTTCTTCGTTCCGATCGCGATAACATGGTCCACCGCAGCGGTCTCGACAACCTTGCTGACCATCTTCTTCGAAGTGAGAATTCCGTCCTCGTACTGCTTCTCGATATGTTCAACAATAAGGCCTTCCTTGCCGGTTTGCACGAGCTTTTCCTTACCCGCTTCCAGCGTAGGATCTTTCTTCTTTACGATAGAGTACGGCATGGCACGCTCGGATTCAGACACCTTCGTGTCAACCCGTACAACCGTTACCGTTAATTCCGAATCAACTACCGTATTAAGCGGAGGCATTACTTTATCATGATTACGAACTGGAATATTTAATTCCTCGATCGCTGCCTGCACTGTTCTCTCTGTCGTATATACAGTAGAGGTCTTGCCATCAGCTTTCACAATTACCGGAATCGCTTGAGTTACCTCAATTCGATCTCCGTCCTTTATTGCCGCATTAAGCGGTATGGACACCTCATCAAGTGGTCCAATTGCGATAGCTTGTTCATCCAGTAGGCGTTGCAGGACCCATTGCTTCGTTTCCACAACGGTTTCTTGTCCATTCACTACTACGGAGACGCTTTTGACAGCCGTTCCGTACAACAACACCAAAAACATGAAAGTCATAGCGATTGAGATAGTAGCACTCAAAAGAATCAAACGCAAGTTTTCACGCTTCCATCGCAATGCGAAAGACATGCTGGATGATCGTTTCCCATGGGTGTCCTTAACCTGGAGTATTCCCACTTCATCGGTCCTCCTTCATAGCCCCGCCGCCAAGTGTTACGCATGATACAACTGACGCGACTATAGTATATTGGCGTGCAAGCACGCAATCCAGTACTGCTATCGATCCTCCCACCCCCATCTTTTATCCCTATGTCGACAAATTCCCGTTTATTCGAAAATAAAAAGAAGCCGTCGACAGAGGATCTGTTTCGTGGCTTCCCGGTAAATGACTACGCTGGGATACAGAAAAATGGATGCACGAGGTTGATCACTCTCTATGAACGCTTACGAGGTTAGCTGACGGATTCGGGCAAGAGAGACGCCCTATTCGAAAACGCAATGCTCATGGCAAAGGTTCCGAAATTCACCCCTTGAAGAATTCAAAACACGGTACATAAAACCCGTATTTGGTTCCCCCGCTCTCCAGATGGAGATTAAGCGCAAACTGGAAATCCAATACAAAATGTAATGCTCTGAGTTGAATCATAACCTCATACGAGGTGAATTGTAAAGATACGATAAAAGACGATTTAAGCTAAAATGGTGGATAAAGACGGAAAAATTAAGCGATAATCGCTATAAAAATTAGTTTTTACGCGATAAAGGTCTTAAATTCTCTCTGTTTCTCTCGTTTTTATACAATACCAAAACATTTTTTACCGTTTTCGGTCGTAATCGCACCTATTTCTTCTACCGATTTGCCTAATAATTCGGCTGCCGTCTGTGCGACTAGTGCCACATAAGAGGACTCATTTCGCTTCCCTCTGAAGGGGTGGGGAGCCAAATACGGAGCATCGGTTTCAATCAAAATTTTATCGAGCGGAACCTGCTTGAGCACCTCTTTGGGAACCCTTGCATTTTGGAAAGTGACCGGTCCCCCGAACGAAATATAGAAGTTCATATCGAGGCATTGCTTCGCGGTTTCAGGGCTGCCGGAGAAGCAGTGCATGACCCCGCCAACCTCGGCTGCATTTTCCTCCTGCAAAATTCGAATAACATCCTCATGCGCGTCACGATTATGAATAATGATCGGTTTGCCTACTTTACGGGCAAGACGGATTTGCTCGCGAAATACGCGCTGCTGAACGTCTTTGGGCGAGGTATCCCAGTGATAATCAAGACCGATCTCACCGATGGCAACAACCTTCTCATGCGCGCATAAACGCTCTATCCACTCCAAATCCTCCGGAAGCATGTCAATGCTGTCAACCGGGTGCCAGCCGACAGCCGCATAAATAAATTCATACTGCTCAGCAAGCGCTATCGTCGTTGGAATGGTCTCGCGGTTAAAGCCGATATTAAGGAGCATGTGCACGCCTGCATCCTTTGCGCGCTGAATAACTTCGTGGCGATCCTCATCGAACTTATATGAGTCTAAGTGGGTGTGGGTATCAAATAGCAATGTCATGTTAGTGTCAGGCTCCTTCAGTCGAGTTTAAATAATTTTTTTAATGAATCAGGTATTTGTGAAATATTTTTTTTGAGCGGCTCTTCCGGATAATACAGATGATATTGCCCCTGATGCAATCCGGTTATTGAACGAACGATGTCGGATTTGGCAGATATTTCACTTATTTCATCCTGACCGTCCAACAACAAAATCGGCGCTTTTTCTTTCTTTTCTCCTTCTTTTTTATCCGGTCGATATACGTCGTATGGCAGGTCAAACGGGAAGTCAATTTCCATATGATAATCGGGATTCATTCCTATAGAAGAGAAGCAATCGCTAATCTCATTTAAAAGCTGATCATCAGGGTTATCAATCGTTATGTACTTATATAAATGACGGTTCATAAATCGATCGCAAAGATCGCTTAACAGCGAATCCTGCTCCTCTGCCCATTGCGTGAAAGCCGTTTGAACTAGCGCCTCATCCAGTTTCAAATAATCATTCACCGTCATGTTGTTATGAAGCAGACATTTAAGAGGGTTCGGCAACCATTCAAATGTATAGCCACCCACATAAAGCTCCTGTGCTCTACGAAATATTTGACGTAAAATAATCTCAGAGCTTCTTGTTACTGGATGGAAGTAAATCTGCCAATACATTTGATAGCGAGACATCAAATAATGCTCTACGGCATGCATCCCGCTCTCTTTCACTACAATTTTCCCTTTATAAGGTCGCAATACGCGTAATATGCGCTCTAAATCGAAGGTTCCATAGTTTACGCCAGTATAATAAGCATCTCTAAGCAAATAATCCATGCGATCAGCATCCATTTGGCTAGATATGAGGCTTACAACGATGGGCTTTGGATATGTTTTCTGGATAACTGCAGCAACCTGTGAAGGGAAATCTTCCGATACAGCTCGCAGCACATGATTGATTTCCGAATGCTCAAGAATAATTTTGCAGGTCCACTCTTCGTGTTCCGTGTCGAATACTTCTTCTAAGGAGTGGGAGAACGGGCCGTGACCGACATCATGCAGCAAAGCCGCACAAAGCGAGACCAGCCGCTCCTCGGCAGGCCAATCAGGATAGCCGTTGCGCTCGAATTGAGAAATAATTTTACGCGTTATTTCATAGACTCCCAGCGAATGCGAGAATCGGCTGTGTTCCGCGCCATGAAAGGTCAAATACGAGGTTCCTAATTGGCGTATTCTTCTCAAACGCTGGAACTCCTTCGTATTAATCAAGTCCCAAATGGTCTGGTCCTGCACATAAATATAATGATGGACAGGGT
The DNA here is from genome assembly GCF_056786335.1 of Paenibacillus sp. Y280. Taxonomy (NCBI): domain Bacteria; kingdom Bacillati; phylum Bacillota; class Bacilli; order Caryophanales; family Paenibacillaceae; genus Paenibacillus; species Paenibacillus sp. Y280. The sequence continues at coordinate 9,281 of NZ_JBXCIW010000023.1, read as the reverse complement.
CTTTAAAAACCTTCTCTTCGGTCAACTGCTGCTTCATCGTCTCTCATCTCCTTTGTTCATATTTTCGACACAAAATGTTAAACTATTGTCGAATTGTGTCGTAAATCAGTTTCCAAAATGTCGAAGCTGTTGTATTCTATTACAGAGTAATATGACCCTTGTGTATAGTCAAATACTTAACCCATCGAAGTATAAAAGTCAATTTTATTGGTTGACTATTATGGTAATCGTTGGTATTATAGTAATCATAAAAAGCAAAATTTATGTCGAACGATGACGAATCGTATTTTGAGAGGGGCAATGATATATTATGATGAAATCTACTGGTATTGTTCGTAAGGTTGATGAGCTAGGTCGTGTTGTTATTCCAATCGAGTTACGCCGTACGCTAGGGATCGGCGAGAAGGATGCACTTGAGATTTACGTTGATGGCGAGCGCATCATGCTTAAGAAATACGAGCCTGCATGTATCTTCTGTGGCAATGCAGAAAACGTATCTTACTTCAAAGGAAAAATTGTTTGTCATATTTGTTTGTCTGAAATGCCAACACCTGTGACAAAATAAAAAAAATCGGTTATACTGGACTTATCAACTTGTTAATTCTAACCTTTTTTATACTCCTTGATGCCTTCCTGCGCTTGAACCCGGCCAGGAAGGTCTTTTTTTTGTCTAGTTAATGGTTATCTATACATCTTTATCTATTAACCTCGTTATATACATCTCGTTTTGGCAATCCTCGATCTACGGCAACCATCTTTATCGCTTCCTTTCGATCGTATTGCTCCTCGTAATGAGCAACATGAGCAGCAAGGTCAAGCTCAGACCACCAAATTTCAGCAATTGGTTGCTCGATAGCGCCAGAGCCTTCTGATCCTTCCACGACGATACAAAACTCACCCAGCGGCGGATGCTCCGAAAACCATTCGATACATTCCGATACCCGGCCGCGCACAGCCTCTTCATGCCGCTTCGTTAGCTCTCTAATGCATGCAATATGACGATCACCCAAACATTCCAAAACAGCTTCCAATGTCTTAACAATACGGTGTGGGGACTCGTAAAAAAGAAGGGTTCCTTTCTGAGCCAGCATATCCTTCAGCCATTTCATTAACGATTTTCGTTCGCGCGGCGGAAACCCGGCAAATAAAAATCGTTCTGTCGGCAAGCCTGATATAATCAGCGCAGATAATGCGGCATTTGCACCAGGAATAGGAATTACAGGAATATTATGTTCAACAGCTTCTTTTACGAGATCGGCGCCAGGATCGGAAATCGCCGGCAACCCCGCATCGCTAACGAGTGCAATCGATTGTCCCTCTAGCAGCAATCGGATAAGCTCAGGTCCGCTTGCTCGCTTATTATGTTCATGATAGCTAACGATACGCGTACCGATTTCAAAATGTGTAAGCAGCTTGCGCGTTTGCCTTGTATCCTCAGCGGCAATAAGCTGCACTTCCATCAGCGTGCGAATCGCCCGGAAGGTCATATCCTCTAAATTACCGATTGGCGTCGCTACTAAATATAGGCTGCCTGTGTTTTCTTTTGCAGCATCTGAGAAGCTTTTCTGTATGTTCAAACGATCTGCACCCCGTTCTCATAAACCATAATAGGCGGAAGAAGCTTAATATCAGGCTTTCCATCCCGCATCGCTTCTATTAATACCATATTGGCTTCCGCATTCGCATGAGGATGAACAAATTGTATCCGCTTAGGCTCTAGCCGCCATTTGCGCATCGTTTCTACGATATCCAGCAAGCGTGATGGCCGATGAACCATGGACACCTTCCCGCCTGGACGTACGAGCCTTGAGCATGCTTCTGCTACATCATCAAGCGTACAGTGTATTTCATGCCTCGCGATCGCATAATGTTCATTTTCATTTTGTTCGCCTGCTGTCATCGGCATATAGGGCGGATTGACTGTTACCGCGTCATAAACGCCATTTCCAGCAAGCTTCGGATATAATTTCAAATCCTGCTCAATAACTGTAATTTGCTCTGTGAGCTGATTGAGCACTACGCTTCTTCTCGCCATATCCGCAAGTCTCGGTTGAATTTCAACCGCATCAATCCGTGCATTTGTTCGAGTTGTGAGAAGCATGGGAATAACGCCGTTTCCTGTACATAAATCGACGATTCGCCCATGCTTCGGTATGCTTGCGAACCGGGAGAGCAGCACGGCATCAAGCGAGAAGCTGAATACTTCTCTGCTCTGTATAATTTTTAGTCCCGATTCCGTCATTAAATCATCAAGCCGTTCGTTAGCTGCTAAAGTTATTTGTTCAGACACGTTTTAAGCCGCTCCTCTTCATTAATCGGTAATGACTGCAATCTTTTTTTGACAAGACCCTAGTTAATAAAAATACCGCCCTTTGCGGCAAGGACGGCATGTCGATACGGATTCCATTATTTATTTAGAAAGGATAGACAGAATAAACAGTCGCCCTCCGTCCGCAAATGCCCGTAATATACGTTGCATATGTGGAATCCTTCGTGATACAGCCGGGTCAAATTATCATGGCCTTCTCCGATTGCTACATTCTCTTCCGTGAATGCATGATCGGGCAGCACCTGTACCTCTTGAGTCGCACCCGGTTTTTTGTCTTTGGCTGGAGCTTTAATTGGTTCGCGCTCTAGCTCCGCTTCTCTCTTGAACAGTTGACGCAGCTGGTTATTCTCTTCACTTAGTCGCTTATTGTCTTCTAACAGTTCTTTTACCTTCTGCTTCAAAGCCGTCAGCTCCTTATGGAACGTACCTACTTGGTTATCCAGCTCGTCCATTTTTACAAAAATATCGTTCTTCTCCAAGTTCCCACCCCAGAGCTTCAAGCGTGAGTGTAACCTCACCCGTGAGAATCGCACTCTGCCGCTTATTTGATGACGACATCATCCATCGACAGTTCTTTCGGTTTACCTGGTGTATCAAATAGTTGCACATACACGCTTTTGGTGGATGTGTTTATTCCAGTGACCTTACCTTCCCCATATGAGGTGACAACGAATTTTCCAATCGCAGGAAGCTCCTCGCGAATGCTTTCGTAATTGTCATGCTCATATTTCAGGCAGCACATCAGACGTCCGCATAAGCCGGATATCTTAGTTGGATTAAGCGATAGGTTCTGATCCTTGGCCATCTTAATCGAAACGGGCTCAAAGTCACCGAGCCAAGAGGAACAGCACAACACTCGTCCGCATGGGCCAATTCCGCCGAGCATTTTCGCTTCATCCCGTACACCAATTTGCCTAAGCTCAATTCGTGTACGAAACACGCTAGCTAAATCTTTAACCAACTCACGAAAGTCGACTCGCCCTTCTGCCGTAAAGTAAAAAATAATTTTGTTGCGGTCAAACGTAAATTCTACGTCTACCAGCTTCATGCGAAGCTGATGACCTTTAATCTTCTCAAGACAAGTAGAGAACGCATTTTTGGCAGCAGCACGATTTTCTTCGACGACCTTAGCGTCTACGTCGCTTGCAATGCGAATTACTTTCTTAAGAGGAAGAACGACATCCGATTCACCGACTTGCTTCTGTCCCACCACCACTTTACCATATTCGATTCCGCGTGCTGTTTCAACAATGACATGTTGCTCCTTATCCACGGGATGCTCGACCGGATCAAAGTAATAGATCTTGCCCGCTTTCTTGAAGCGAACACCGATGACATTATACAAGAATTAGCCCTCCTGTAAGTTTACCAATAGTTGCTCAAATGCGAGCTGAGGCGTTACATTTGCACGCATACGCTTACTTGCTTCAAGCGTATGCTCTATGCAGGACACCCAGCCTGCGAACGATCGATCAAAAGCGTGCTTGCTTATCCATTCCAACTGATCTATAAAAACGATGTTGTCCTGCCTTCCGGCCTGGAACTGAATCAAATCTTTAAACCATATAACTAACAACGACAACAGCAATTGTGTATGCTCTACTAAATCTGTCTTAAAAAGCTGTTGTCCAGCAGTGATCATCGCCGCGGTGAATCGGGTCAAACTCTCCTTGCCTAATTGTATCACTAGGCTTCTGATTTCTGCAAACTGATTCTGCTGGAGAAATTGTCTAGCGCCGTCCAATCCCGAGGTCAATTGAACAACAGTCCGGGCAATCGTTGGCGGCGCTCCTTCAGCAATTAATGTCTCCAGCATGCTCTCAGGCGACATGGGAAGAAAGGGCACCCACTGCGTACGAGAGCGAATGGTAGGCAGAACAGCTTGTCCATTATCGGTAATCAAAATAGCTACGACCGGCGATAAAGGCTCCTCCAAAAATTTAAGCAAGCTGTTTGCAGCCTGCACCGTCATTTTATCAGCCTGCTCGATCATATATACCTTGCGCTTCGTCCCGCTATTTCGGTAAGAAAAATCGCGCTGCAGCTCGCGAATTTGGTCGATCTTTATCGATTGGCCATCGGGTGCAATTGTCGTTAAGTCCGTTTGATTGCCATGCTCGAACTTTCTGCACTCCAAGCATTCCCCGCAAGCATCGGCACCGCCTGCAGTACAGAACAGCGCCTTTGCAAATTCGCGCGCCATTGCCATTCTACCGGTTCCCGAGGGTCCGTTAAATAAGTACGCATGTGAGATTTTACCGCTCTGCAGCGCATGACCCAAAATCCGCTGCGCTTTCCATTGCCCTGTTATTTGTTCAAGGCTCATAGCCGTTCCTAACCTTTCCCTGCCCGTTACTCATCAAAACAATAAATTGATAAGGAGGCCTCGTATCTCGCCGATCTTGTTGAGCAAGTCAATTCTGCCTTGCTCGCTATCGAGCAAATCCTCGGCCATCGAGACGAGTGTCGCATCAATCTCATCCAGCAGTTTATATCTTTTAATTCGTCCTCTGCGATCAAAGCCTTTGACTTCCTTCAGCACGACGCCGCGCCTGATGGTATCCTCCAAAAATTGCTTGAGCATCTGACGATATAGCTTCAGTTCACGAACGGTCATCACTTTCGCAAGACGATCGCCTTGTCTGTGAATGTCCTGCAGCTTCTGCTGCAGTTGCTCCTGCGTACGATCAGCATCTTGTTGAACCATGACATCGGCAAAGCTTCTAGGCTGAATCTGCTTGCTGGAAGCCTCGTTGCCTGCACGATTTTGGCCTAATGGCCGAAAGCCTTGATCAATTTTCATCGATTGTCACGCCCATTCAAAAATGCTCAAATCTCTCGACTGGTACTACGAATACGGCTGCGCCGCCAACCTGTACTTCAACAGGGAATGGGATATAGGAATCCGTTGATCCTCCCATAGGAGATACAGGAGTAACAAGCTGGTCACGCACCTTGCAATTGGCATTAATCACTTGCAGAACCTCATGTACCCGCTCATCCTCAATACCAATCATAAAAGTCGTATTTCCTGCTCTCAGAAATCCACCCGTACTTGCAAGCTTTGTTGCTCTAAATCCTTCACGCACAAGAGCGTTGGAGAGTCTGTTGCTATCCTTATCTTGAATAACCGCAATTACTAATTTCATCTTCATTCCCCCTTGACTACTATTAGAATAGGTTATTGAGAGCTTGCTTATTGTTGCTTAGAAATTAATCCATACCTTTAAGTTTGACATCAATTGCAAAAAATCCTGCAAAACGATCATCAATTGCCTGTAAAACGTCAGTAAACACCTTTTTCTGACTTTGTTCGGCATTTACAAGCACAATTCGATCAGGATTTTGCTGCAGCAGCTGCATATAGCCTTCTCGTACCTTCTCATGGAAGGAATGTTTTTCAAGATCTAGGCGGTTGATTTCTCTCTCTGACGCCTGAGCAATTCGACCAAGTCCCACGTCTGGAGACACATCCATATAGATGGTCAGATCAGGCATAAGATCTTGGATGGCAAATTGATTAATAGCCCATACCTCATCCATTCCAAGCCCGCGTGCATGCCCTTGGTAAGCTAGACTGCTATCGACGAAACGATCACAAATGACAATATGGCCCTGCTCAAGTGCCGGTACAACCTTTTCCACTAAATGCTGTCTTCTTGCAGCCGCATAAAGCAGAGCTTCTGTTCTTGCATCCATGGTGACATTGCTGCGATCCAATATAACGGCACGTATTTGTTCAGCAATGGGGATCCCTCCGGGCTCTCTCGTCATAAGGACCGATTTCCCCCGTTGAAGTATCTTATTCGAAAGCTGATCAATCAGTGTCGATTTGCCGGCACCTTCGCCGCCTTCTATGGTAATGAAAACACCTTTTTTCAAGCTAAGGCTTCTCCTAACGTTTATGTTAACTATACTTTCTTCTATATTAACAAAGCGATACCCCTTGTACAATGAAGATTTGCCTCAAATGCTAAATCCCATAGGCTATTCGTCCTTAAATTCCGTATATCGAAATCGTCGCCATCGTTGGATCAACTGCTCCTTGAAATTTCGCCCCCATTGCAGAGAGATGCTGAATATGCGAGATCATAGCCGCTGTTATCCTTTCTCCTGGATATAAAATGGCTATGCCTGGCGGATATGGCGTAACCATCTCAGCCGATAGATGGTGTTCAGCTTCGCTTAATGGTACGCGCAAGCTTGTTTTATTCTTAAACCTTGCTCTAGTAAACGAAACAGGCTCGGAATTGGTTATTTGCATGGTCTCGTTTATATAGGCCGTATTGCTTGCAACAGTGCTTTCAATGCTTTGAAAGCTTTGTTCCCTAACCTCGCCGCTAATTGCGACAATAGCCTGCTGGAGCCTCTGCGTATCGTGTATGGAGGTCTGAATGCCGAATACGAGTACAACGTAACAGGGATCAGCCATCTCAGCAAAGCAGCCATACGTCTCCAAATGCTTCTGAAGCTCATAGCCTGATCGAACACCGCTCCTGTCGTACAGCACGACTCGCAATGGGTCCAAGAGCAGACCGTCGCGCCTTGCGGCTTCTGTTTTCATTTCGCATATTACTGTATGTTGCTGCTGCAACCAATCTCGGAAAGAAGCTGCCGAAAGCAAGCTTTGTTCAAACAAAGCATCTCCCAAAGCGTCAATCATTGCTCGGGAAATATCAATGGATGCAAGAATGGGAAACGAGGGGCTTGAGCTTTGAATCATCGCAAGTGACTGACGCAGAATATCCCTTGGTATCCTGTCCCCTTGTATATGAAGCAAGGCACCCATCGTTAAGGTTGGCAGCGTCTTATGTGCCGACTGTACTACTGCATCTGCTCCTTCGGACAATGCCGATTGTGGAAACAATGAATGAAGACCATAATGTGCTCCATGTGCCTCATCGATCATAATTGGCTTATCGTACCGATGGACAACCTCAACATAAGCTGCCAGCTTTACACCCATACCGTAGTAATTTGGATTAGACAAAAAAACAGCCTTAGCCTCTGGATATGCTGCAAGTGCATCTTCTACCTGCTGCACCGCAGGAATGGTTGCCAGTCCCGTTTGCGGTTCGATTTGTGGAGATAGAAATACCGCTTTAGCACCTGCAAGCTTCAAACCGTTTATTATCGACTTATGTACATTGCGCTGCACGATAATGACATCATCCGGCTCGCACAACGCAAGCAGTAATGCGATGTTGCCACAGGTGCTTCCTCCCACTAGAAAAAAAGTGTCCTCTGCACCAAATGTCGCGGCCGCTAATTGCTGTGCTTCCATTATAGATGCTTCAGGATGATGCAAATCATCGGTCGGCGAAAGCTCTGTCACGTCAAGCTGCATAATCTTATAAAAATACTCAAACGGATTATTATTCATTTGATCCATCCATATGTCCTGCTTCAATGCTTGTCCACCATGATGACCAGGAACATGAAAGCTGACCGGATTTCCATTAGCATGGTCAATAAGTGCTTCGAATATCGGAGCATTAAAAAGTTTCTTCATACAAAGGCATTCCTTTCAAAATAAATATCCACTTTTTTCTATACCATCTATTGTACCCGATATAGGCAACAAAAAAAGAGCAGCTTCTGTAGTCAGAAACCGCTCAAGCATTTTCACCCAAAAAGATTTGCTTCATTTGATGAATGAAAAAGGGGTATTTCGCATCTTTCACATCTGTTCGTACCATTTCTTCTTCACAGGTCTCGCAAATAAAGCCGCTAACAATCCGAATGCCTTCGCCTTCGGCTTTCTGTTCGTTGCAAATATTGCATTTATGCTCGCGATTATCGTTCATGACAATCCCCGCTTTCTGTTCGTTCCTATATAGCTATTATTATGACACATAGTCTATCTATTTATACTTGTTTCATAGCTCATTTCAAATATTTATATATCGTATGCTGCATCTGGGCTAATGGTTACAAAACACGCAAAATTGTTTAGCCGAAACTATGGACAGATTGTTATTTAATACCGATATAGTTAACGAGAGTTGCTTAATTCATACGGAAGGACGTTTATACATGCGCCAAAAACTATCCGAACAAAAAAATGCTACCATTTATCAATACCAGCTAGTCAAAAGAAAAATCATTCGTCCTGAGCTTATCCAAAGCCACTTGCTGATTGCAGCTATTTTGCTTGCTTTTCAAATGCTCATGTATCAAATGGACGGCTTGTTTTCTTGGTTATTTGGTTTTGCCGTCGTCCAGGTCATACATATCGCGATCATACTGCTGACATTTATCCGAGTAGACGAAGCAGCTGATCGAAAATGGATTTGGCGGATTACACCTCCCTGGATCGGGTTTAAGCCTGCCAATGATATTAAGCTGCATTTGTTCCGACGAGTTCATCGCCATATGTTCTGGATCGGCCTATGCGCCATCGCGCTTCTATATCCATGGATCAAAGAATCACTGATGATCAGCATCGTTAGCTGGCACCTCTGGCTTCTGATTCCGCGCTTGCTTCTCTCCTTCACCTTCCGTAAGGAACAGAAGGACGGCGTGCTAAGGTTAGAGTCTAGGGAAGCATCTTATTACCGCCGATAAATGAAAGGCCTTAGACGCTCAATTAGAGCGATCTAAGGCCTTTTTATTTGAACTGAATTATTGGACTAGATGAAACAAAAAACCTATCGCATCACATGCGATAGGTCTCTCGTGCTTGGCGACGTCCTACTCTCCCAAGACCCTGCGGTCTAAGTACCATTGGCGCTGGAGGGCTTAACGGTCGTGTTCGGTATGGGAACGCGTGGTTCCCCTCCGCCATCGCCACCAAACGTAGCGTGTTTGCACGCTGAAAACTGGATACGAAAGATTAGGTTTGCTGAAAACCTCTTTAACTGTTGTCTGCCGGATGTATGGGTCCATGCAAACCTTAAGCGTATGCTTACGATGTAGGTTTGACTTACAACCTTTTAGCGTATGCTTACGA
>NZ_JBXCIW010000022.1:0-74142 GCF_056786335.1 Paenibacillus sp. Y280 | reverse complement strand
GTTAGACGAGGGTTCTACTTTGAGTTATTCTCATTTACCCAAAGATTCAATTGGATATGGCTGGTAGTAATTCCATCCGTTTAAAGATCCAAATTAGAGATTGGTCACGGATTCAGGAACTTATTAATGTTCCAGGCTCACAACTATAAAAATCATGATTTATATTTTTTAGTTTCAAAGAATCTTTTATAACACATGACTTATGCAGTTCATTCCAAGCGATGGAAACCGATTAATAGTCATAGAAATGTAAGCTAAAAGCCGGAAAACCCCTTGACTTTTGGGAATAACACCAATAATCGCGAAGAATACCTTTTCCAACGGGTATCTCTCTCAAGACAATAGGTGATTTCAGTGAAACAAACCCTTGAAAATCCACGATTTCGTAAGCTTCCACAAGGCGAATGCGCGGGAGCGCCAATCTTGCGATCGCTTTGGGAAAAGTTCGACTTTTCATTGCTTTTGACACAATCCGGGATATTCAAACGAAGCGGAGCACCGTCATGGATGCTTTGCTTTATGTACGTCATCGGATTGATCTCGGGATGCTCATCGGTAGTACAAATGAGCGCATTGGCTGGCAAAGATGCTCTACTTGAACTCATGTTTAAACCTTACAAACTCGCACAATACACGCTCAGCTGGTTTTTCACAGTCCCCCATGCATGGCTGACCTTTGGAAAAAAACGTGTTGCAAGACTTCAGGAAGAACGAGAAACTGCGCTTCATGAAGGCGATGTTATTAATCTCGACGATACGCATAGCGCTCATCCCTATACAAAGAAATTACCGTTTCTGTGTTGGCTTATGGACTCTTCATCGAAAACCTACAGCTGGTGTATGAACCTCGTTGTCCTGCAGGCGGTGCTCTAAAATGGACTTGAATATCCGTTGTTCTACCGCGCTTGGCACAAAGTGCCATGACCATGTGGCCGGTTTATTCAAGCATAGATTCTCACAATTACCGATACATATTTACTATAGAAATTGGCTTTTTTACTTAAATATGGTATTATTGACTAAGTGCACCTTCATACATTGTAAAAGTTCTTTTGTGCTCAAATGCAAGCAAATCCGAAAGCTATGAAATCAGAGAACATTATTGCAACGCAGTAAAACAGAAAAAAAAGGGGGAATATATTTATGAAGCAAAAAATCTTTTTTAAGATTTCTTTACTTATAATATTGATTTTATTAGTAGGTTGTAATAAAGAAAATGAAGAAAAAACATGGAATACGATTGATGATTTTGATAGAAATAGTAATGCGCTTTATGATGTTTATGTGGACCTATCTGGTAACTTAGGTTACATTCAAATTTCAAAAGATAGTAATGGAAATTTAATTGATGAAAAAAAAATGTATTACAATTTTAAAAGCAAATCAAAAACATTATCTACAATTATTGAAACATCACAGGGAGAAATTTATGGACCGGTTAATTCTGTTTCAAATCCGAAATATTCAGATAGAATTATTACTATTAAAGATGGGAAATTAGGAGATGAAATATTATTAAAATATGTGGATGGACCCTCTGAAATAATTAGCGATATAGAAAATCATAAGGCATGGATTATAGGGAGTCCATCTATTGCAGCTGTGTTTCCTAAGGGAAATCCAACGACAATTGTTGATGTTAAGCAAGGTAGGGAGATGAAAACAACCTTCCCTTTTATCAAAGGAATGGTGGGAAGTTTTGATATTAAAGATAATTATATTTATCTTAACATCTATGGTGCAAGAAAAAGTGATTATTTTGATGTTCCTGATAGTTACATTATGCAAATAGATCGGGTGAATCATAGTACGCGAATTTTATCAAAATCGGAAATTAACATTAGCGATGGGAGTTTGAAAGTAGCTCCTAATAATAGAATATATATAGCAAATAACAGTGGAAACGAATACAAGCTAAGTGTATTTAATATACAGGGTGATTTTATTAATAATATTAAATTTGAAAAACCGGTACATACAATGCTAATCGACAATACAGGGATTGCTTATATTGCTCATAAAGATAAGGATCAAATGGATGATTTTGCTGGTAGCACGATTACTATATTTGATACAAATAGTAATCAGGTGATTGGAGAAATAAGCGGTTTGAATGGTCCTATGGATATGAAAATTGTGGATTCGTATTTATTTGTTGCAAATATCAAGCACAACTCGATTGCTGTAGTAGATATAAATACTAAAAAGATAGTAAAGCAAATTGATTTAAGAGGAGAAGCCCCATATAATTTAGTTGTATTGAAAAATAAGTAGAATCATGGTTGATCCCCTCGTATCCCTCTCATGACGCAAATAAGAAATACTACAAGAAAATGACCGAGTAAACACCGAATCACTTTTTGTTTCACAAATTCGAAAAAATAATGTTCACAATCTACACATGTTTTTAAAATATGTTGAAGTTGCCTCACATCTAAGTAATCATTATTAATCCATCTTGCAAAAGTGGAGTAAATCAACTCATCCCTTAGCTCTGAATCAGTCGAACCAATGTTAGTTAGCTTATGATTAATGATTTCGTCTACATTTTGATTTAGAAGCTTTTCCTTCGTGAAATCTTTCAATTCACTTAATTGAGTCTTAACTCCATAATAATCACCCATTCTCAATTCATTATTTCCTCTACTTTTGCTTAGAGTCAGATGAAAGTTCTATGTAGATTGGTGATTTAGATAAATAACCATTTCAAATTCTGCCCCAAAATCCAGTGACTCATCTAATGAATTCTCGCATTCCCTTAGAAAGTAATTATGATTAAGCGATTCCCTTGCATTAAATTAAAATAATTAAGAAACTACTTTATTCTTTTTCACTTGAGAAATATAGCTGTGCAAGATCATGCCAATCATTACGACCAGCATACCGATCGTGGACAATAAAGTAGGCAACGAACTTCCTAGCATGAGCTCTCCTGCAACGACAAATAATACTTCCGTAAATTGTGTCGCTTCAACCACAGCCAATTGCATCAGCACGACTCCAAGAAGGATGATGATCGACATCATTAAACCTTTAAGCGGTATCTTTTTTCTAATTTCATGCGTTTGAATTTTCTCGTAAAATGTAGGGGTTATGAGGGAGCCTGAAATAATCGTAATTTGCCAAGTTCCGGCGGTAAGCCATCCTGGTCCATAAGCTGCCGCAAAACATAACGGAGCGTAGAATAGTCCAAATCCTACAAAGCTCCACATCAACCAAGCGCCAGGATGCTTCCGCATCTCTTGAATAAGCGGGCTTAAATTTTTTCTGCTTAGGACAAGAATTAGAAGTAGGGGAATCATAAAAATATAGCGCAATGAAGCACTCCATAACCATGACCCTCCAGACAATTCCATCTCTCGGTTTAGTACAAAAGTAAAAGCAAAAAACAAAGCGGAACAAACTCCTAAAAAAATGGGACGCAACTACATTCACCTCTGCTAGTCTGAAATATTTCTCTGTTCTTGGAATAATCCCAATCTAAAGTCGGATTTTTTTACAATTTGTTGCGCTTAACCGCATAATAATAGAAAAAATGAAACTGAACCCTCACGGTATAACCGAAAAGGGTTGTTTCGATAGGTTACATTTATTTTCGACTACAATCGCTTCTAAATTTAACCTTTCCAATTTTTAATTAAATCCTCAAGAGAGTAGCCATTAATAGTCACACCGGCAATATCACAATCGCTTATTTCCAAATTTGTTAAATTGCAATTTCGTATTTGAACATTTCTAAGGTCGCAATTTTGAAAGCTTATTGGTTTATACGGTTGTTCCGGATTGTAATTGCCATCACCCTGTTGGGGAAGTATGACGTTATGAAATTCGGCGCCAAATACCGATGAGCTGCAAGAACAATTGGAACAATTGTTGTAGCAAAAAAAAAAGGGGCTGTCCCAAAGTGTTCGCACGGAATGGGAGCATCCAAATTCTGCTCGTTTACTTGTTCCTAACTATGAAATTTTTTTACAAGCTAGTTAAGTGCCCTGGAGCTCCTGTCATTCGCTCCTTAACCTTACTTTTCTCAGGCTTTTTCGCTTATTCCAGCGCTCATTGTTCTAACCCGTAAGTTTGAAATAAATGCTATCTCAAATCATTTCAATTTTGTGGAATGAACAGGAAAAGCTCCATCTATTTTCCTGATAAGACACCAGTTTGTTCATTTAGCTGGAAAAACTACCGTTAATCGGAGTACATACACCGAAATAGGGTCAAAAGCGAGATATTAACGGGAGAAAATCCATTTAAACCTGTTTTTTGCCAAAAAACACATGAAATAACGGGAGTTTTTCCCATTAATGCTGACTCAAGAGGGCTTAGCCCCATAAATGATTGAACCCGAGACTACAGAAGAACCAGGGATTCCGCCGATTCCTGCTTCGTGGCTTGCCATAGGTAAACATGGAGTTGGGGAGACTTCCGCTTTCCCAACAATCTCATGAAGCAAGCAGCCATAGACCTGAATAGAAAAATAGCGGTACAGGAATAGCCCCCTGTACCGCTATTTTTTCACTTCCAACAGTCCATTCAAAGCGAGCTATCTTCCCAGGGAGCATACTACGGACAGCCCCGTAACTCGGTCATAGAAGAAGCTGACCGATGAGCCATGCTAGCGCGCCTGCAAAAAGCGACGACAGCAGGTTCACCCTGTCGTTGTTCAGCCAGGCGAAGCCGCGCACTTTCTCCGCCGCGCTGCCGCAATGCGCGGCGCGCTCGGTTTCGCTGCCGCATACCCGGCAGCGAAACATGGCCTGGCCGGTTGCGCCGAGCAAGGAGTCGGCGAAGGCCCCGGCCAGGCCGGCGGCGGCCGCGGCGGCGATGTATGCCGCCGCCGCAAGCCCGCCGCCAGGCGTACCCGCAGCAGCCTCTGCAGGCTGCGGGGCCGCCAGCAGCAGCGCGGCAACGGCGCCGATGAACACGGCGCCTGCGAGCGCTGCTGCGCTGCCGAGCGGCGTGACTCCGCCGCTCGTTCCCGCAACAACCGGCTTGCCGCTCGTCACCGATCGCGGCGCCGTCTTGCTTAGGGCCCCGATCTCGGTGGCCCAAGTATCCGCGTTCACGGCAGCCATCACGCCGATGTACGCGAATAGCCAGCCTTGATCCGGCCACAGCGCATGGGCGGCGCATAAGAGCAAGCCCACGCCGCCGTTAGCCCATACCTGACCGGCATCGCGGCGACCGGTCTTCTCATATTTGGCTTCTGCCGAAGCTTTGGCACGATGCTTCCTTTTCCACTTCGACCAGAGCGTCGAAGAAACAAAAAAACCGATCAATAACCCGAACCAAACCGGCTCACCAAGCGTCACGAAACCGGTTCCCATAATAATCGCCGACCACGCGCCTGAAGCGGACAATGAGCGAACAAGGTATGCTGCTGCAGCAATAAGACCGCTTCCGATTAAACCAGCAAGCAATCTTAACCACCATTCATCTATCCATCCAACCATGTAACGAGCGACCTCCTGCTTTTGCATCAATCGAAGTAATTCCTATCTATTCACACTCTTCAAGCGTGCCTCATGCCAGCGCTCCGGATAGTTGGTGCAAATCATAATATCAGGATCTAATTCGGCAACCTTCCGAATGGCGCGTTTTTCGTTGATCGTCCAAGCCATCACCCCCATGCCTGCACTCCTCAGCATCGCAACTCGTTCTTTGTTCAGGCGAGAGTAAGCGATGGATAGAAAGTCAGAGCCAAGCTCCTTAAGCTCCTTCGGCAGCGTATTGCGCCAGCCATCAATAATAAGGCCGGTACGAATTTGACTAGAGAGCTTGCGCATGCGATATAATGCCCCTTCATGAAAGGAGGTTATGACGACTTCCTTCTCCGCATGATAGGCTTGAATGCATGCCAGCACCTTTTCCTCAATCATCGGATAACGGATGCCGTCCGTCTTCAGCTCAATATTAAGCTTGCAATACCCGACCGCTTCCTTAAGCACCTGCTCAAGCGTTGGGATAGGCTCCCCCTGATACTTTTGCGAAAACCAATTGCCTGCGTCAAGCGACATCAGCTCTGCAGCCGTTTTGCTTTTCACATCGCCTTTGCCGTTCGTCGTTCTGCGAAGTGTATAATCATGAATGACAACAGGAATATGGTCCTTAGACAGATGAACGTCAATCTCAATCCATTCCACATCGGGATCAGCGATCGCAAGACGAATGGCAGCCATCGTATTTTCCGGCGCGCGGCTAGACCAGCCTCGGTGCGCTACGCACGGATTTCTCATTATGCGATCATCCTTTCATTGCATATCCATTACTTAGGGACAATCATGCCATCCTCTTTAAGCTTCACGCCAAAAGAAATCGCAGACAATCGATCAAGCAGCGCCTTCCCGGCACCCGCTTCTAGCGGAGTCGGCTGCGCATTCACCGTAAACATCGGATGGAAGGTCATCTCGCAATTGCCGTTTTTTGTGCAAAGCGCATCGAGTACACCAGTCTCACCCGCCGTCTCCTTTGGATACGAGGTAAATATAAAGTTTCCTAAACTGTATGCGATCCATTTCCCTTTATACATTTCAAAGCCTTGCAGCACATGCGGATGACTGCCAATGACGAGGTCCGCGCCCGCATCAATATATTGCCGACCAAAATCCTTCTGGTAAGGCTTTGGCTGATCCACGCGCTCTTTGCCCCAATGCACCATCACGACAACGATATCCGCCTGCTCCTTTGCTTTTGCAATAGCGGCTGTTGCGCGTTTGACGTCATAGCTTTCTGCCACGCCGGGTCTATTTTTCTCCGCTTTCCATGAACCGAACGGCACCACTCTGCTAATGCCGACATAAGCAACCTTAATGCCTCGCACCTCTTTAATGAGGGGAGCATAAGCCTCTGCAGCGTTCTTGCCTGCGCCCATATGCGCAATTCCCGCTTTATCCAAATGCTTCATCGTATCCAGCATGCCCTCAACGCCTTGGTCAAGCGCATGATTATTGGCTAGGCTCATCACATCGAAGCCTGCATCGCGCATCGAAGGCAGCACATCCGGCGCGCCTTTGAACACATAAGGGGTTCCTTTAACCGGTGTGCCTCTTGTCGTCACAGGAAACTCCAAATTCCCTGCCGTAAGATCGGGCTCGCTTAAATACAATAAAGACGGTTTATATAGATAATCATAGCCTTCGCGGTCCGTAATGGCTTTCACATAATCAGCGACCAGCAAGTCTCCGACGAAGGAAAGACTGACCTTCTCTTCTTCACTGCCTGTGGGCTCAGTTGCTGCAGCAGCATCGTCTTTCTCAGGCGATACATTCGTATTGCTGTCATTGCTGCTATCATTTCTACTAGCATTACTACTAGCATTATTACTAGCATTACTACTAGCATTGCTGCTATCATTACTACTAGCATTACTACTAGCATTGCTTCCGCCTTCATTGCCGACAACAGCGGCATCATCTTCAGCAGAATCAGCCTCATCTACTGGCTCTGCTGCATTTTCTGAGCCTGCCGAATCAGGCTGTACTGCCTCTGTCTGCTCCTTCTTGTCCTTGCTAAATAATTGTGCCAGCTTATCTGAATTCACTGTGATAAGCCATGCTCCTAGAATAACTATGATGGCACCAACAAGCGTGAAATTTACGATTAATAGCTTTCTAAGCTTTTTTTTACGTTTAAGCTTGTCCTGCTGATGCATTTCGGACCGTGATACGTGCATGGAAGATGGCTCCTCTACGATAAAGTTAGTAGTCCGTTAATCGTCAGACTCTTCCATTATAGCAAGGTTCCAGCTTCCACGGGGAAACTAAATCGCTTAATTTATTTTATTATTGCCTGCGCAGCTTCCTTGCCCTGTCTGATGCAATCCGGAAGACCAACGCCATCGAACGCCGCTCCTGTCATCCAAACGCCGGGCAATTCCTGTTCAAAACGCTCCCGAAGCTGCTTCATATTCGATAGATGTCCCACCGGATATTGCGGCATTGAGCGCGGAAGTCTCGTAATTTCTACAAACTCCGGCTCTGCTGTAATACCCATCGTTTCTTCAATATCACACCGCACTGCTTTTATCAGCTCAGCATCTGGCAATTTAACGCTTTCCTCATGGCCAGACCTGCCGACATAGCAGCGCAGCAGCACCTTATCGCTTGGACTCGTATGCAGCCATTTGTTCGATGTCCATGTACATGCCGTAATATGCAGCCCCTCCGAGCGAGGCACCACAAATCCTGATCCGTCAAAATCAAGCCCAAACGTCGACTTATTGAACGCGAGCACCACATTGGCTACCGATACATAATTAATCGCCCGAAGCTCGCTGCAATCCGTCAACGGCTCAAGCAGCTCCGCCGCATCGTAAGCGGGTGCCGTCATCACGATTCGATCAGCCTGAAGCCTCTCTCCGCTGCTCAACACAACCTCATAGCGCCCTTCTTCACTAAGCTCCGACGAGCTATAGGCTTCATTGCGGCGAATTTCCGTCACCTTCGTGCCAAGTCGTCTATCTGCACGACTAAGCGCTTGATCAAGCGCCATAACAAGAGTAGACAAACCGCCCTTGAACGTCAGGAACGTGCCTCCCTTTGCAGCGGCTGGCAGTGCGCCGGCAGCAGCACTCGCCTTACGGTTAAACATCATGCCGCGAATAAGGCTGCCGTGCTTGCGCTCTGCTGCCGCAAACTGCGGAAAGGTTGCCTGCAAGCTCAGCTTCTTCAAATCACCCGCATATATGCCAGCTAACAGCGGCTCAGCGATGCGGCGCATCACTTGATTGCCCACCCGTCTCTCCAAGAAGCTGCCAAGCGACTCATCGCTCTGTTCCTTTCGAACCGGCAGCACCAAATCCTGCAATGCGCGCAGCTTGCCGCCCCAAGACAATAACCCCGTCCTGACGAACGGTCCAATCTCTGTCGGAATGCCAAGCACGAGACCTTGCGGCATGGGGAACAGCTTTCGCTCATGCAAAATATACGTTTTTTTTGCTCCCGGATTTGTAGTGGTCAGCTCGTCCTCAAGACCAAGCTCCGTCGCCAGATCAATGATGGCCAGCTTGCGCGCCAAAAAAGAATCCGGTCCCTTCTCGATGACGAAGCCGTCACGCTGCAGCGTATTAATTTTTCCGCCAAGGGCAGGAGCACCGTCTACGATGGTTATTTCAATCTCCTTGCCTTGCCGCTCCGCTTCCCGCTGCAAATAAAAAGCGGAGCTCAGTCCGCTGATCCCTCCGCCAATAATGACAATTCGATCAGGGTTTCCGATTCTCCGCATCTCATTCATTCCTTCCCTTGGCTGGCCAATGCTTCAATGACCGATTCCGCCAATGTTTCCATATATAATGGATCGCGATTCAGCATCGCAATTCTGTCTAATGTCATGTCCAGTTGTTTTGCTGAAGCCTGCGCTTCAATATCAAGGTCATACAATACTTCCAAGTGATCGGACACGAAGCCTACAGGAGCAACGAGTACCGCTTTGACGCCTTCCTCTGCAAGAACAGGCAATGTTTCCAAAATATCCGGTCCGAGCCAAGGGTCCCTCGTCCGTCCCGCGCTCTGCCAAGTAAACTGCCAATCCTTCATATTAGCCGCTTTCGCAACCGCCGCGGACGTTTCAAGCAATTGCTGTTCATAAGGATCGCCAAGCTCACGAATTTTCTCAGGCAAGCTGTGAGCGCTGAACAGCACCTTCACCTTTTCTTCGCCATCCGTAGCGGCAGCAAGTCTGCCTAATCCATCAACAACTCGGTCCGTTAGTGCTTGAAGCAGCTTCGGATGCATATGGTACTGCTTGACGAAGGTCATCGCAATACCTTGCTCCTTCGCCTTCTCATCCGCGCGCTTAATGTAGCTTCCTACACTCATTGTCGAGAAATGCGGCGCGAGCACGATGCCTACCGCCTGCGTAATGCCGTCATTAGCCATTTGCTCCACACCGTCTTCAATATAAGGCTTTGCATGCTTCAAGCCCTGATAGCAGACGAACTCGCCAGGCGCCAGCTGCTCCAGCTTGTCCTGAAGCCCAGCTACTTGTCCGTTTGTATTTTCCCGCAGCGGGAAAACCCCTCCTACGATCGCTTCATAACGGCCTTTCAGCTCAGCAAGCAGCTCAGGCGTAGGCGCGTTTCCGCGTCTGATATGCGTGTAATACGTCTCAACATCATCCATGGACTCCGGCGTTCCATAGGACATAACGAGTACGCCGATTGGTTTCTCTTTATGCTCAGACATGACTTGCCTCCTTTTGGCTGCGTGCTGCGATTGCTTTCTTGGAATAAGATTGGACGAATGCAGTCAGTTCAGCAAGCTTGTCAATCGATGCTTCAGGGAATAGGCCGTGCCCAAGGTTGAAAATAAAGCCTGGATCTTCAATGCCGCTATCGATAATTTCCTTTGCATACTCTTCAATAACGCTAATAGGCGCAGTTAGAACCGTAGGATCCAGATTGCCCTGAACGGCAAATCCGTTATCCAGTCTCCGGCGGCCTTCCGCTATCGATACGCGCCAATCCAGACCAATCACATTCGCTTTCACTTGATGCAGTTCAGGCAGCAGTTCTCCTGAGCTTACCCCTGGAAAATAAATCTTCGGCTGCGGCAAATCCGAAAGCTCCGCAAAAATTCGCTCGATCGTCGGCAGAACAAACTTGCGGAAATCAGCAGGTGTCAACGCGCCTACCCAGCTGTCAAACAACTGGAACGCTTTGCCGCCGGCTGCCATATGGGCGCGCAAATAAGTAATGACCATATCACCAAGCTTGCGCATCAGCTCATGCCAGAGCGCAGGCTCGCTGTACATCATTTCTTTCGTTCGCAAATAGTTTTTTGACGGTCTTCCTTCAATTAAATAGCTTGCAATCGTAAATGGCGCTCCCGCAAACGTTATTAGCGGCACCTCAAGCTCACGGTCTAGTATACGAATCGTTTCAATGACATGGCTAAGATCGCCTTCCACATCGATTGGCTTCAAACGCTCAACGTCAGCAGCAGAGCGGATCGGATTCGCGATAACCGGCCCGATATTCGCAACGATATCAAAGTCAATGCCGATCGAAGCGACGGGGTTCATAATATCCGAATATAAAATCGCGGCATCAACGCCCAGCTTGCGAATCGGCATCAACGTTACTTCCGCCGCCAATTCCGACTGCTTGCATATTTCAAGCAACGAGTATTTTTCTTTTATTTTGCGATAATCAGGATCGTATCTTCCTGCCTGCCGCATGTACCATACAGGTATTTGATCTACGTGTTCCTTCCAGCAAGCCCGTATGAAACGGTCGTTATAAGACATTCCCGTTCCCCATTTCTATGTATTTTCCTATGCTTCCATTATGCCCTTTTTCATCAAACCTAACAACCGCCGCTAATCCACTTCCTATGACAATAGTATGACAATCGGCTTCTTAAGCTGATTTATGCTCTGCTGCTTCCGTTTCGCTGGCTTTACGGAAAGCATCCGCAAATTGCGGCAGGATATAGGCTTCGATACTCAATCGAAGTTGAAGCAATGGTTTGTCCTTCTTGATGAAAGGAAAGGTGTATAGGTCCAGATGGTCCTTATCTATATCTTCCTTGGTTAAATCACTGAAACTCCACTCTTTCAAAGCGAACAACCGCTCTTGCTTTTGCATATTATCGATGAAAAGAAGGAGGTTAGGCAAATGTCCATAAACATTTACCTTAAAAGTAGTTGTAACCGTGCCGTCTTCCGACACGTTTTTCTTTACTGCAGAATCCTCTTCATTGCCACTCGGTTGAGTAATCAATCCTAATGGAGCTTCCGAAGCACCACCAAGATGAAAAAGTAAAATCAGCGTATCTGAATCCGATCTTTCAACAGGCACACGATCGGTCAACTGTTGAAGCTGTTTTTCTGATACCTTTTCATTCGTATACTCGGTTTTCATCGTTTCCAGCGTCACATTTTTCTGATCAACGCCTTGTCTTGCCAGCTTCAAGCTCTCTAGCTCTGGCAATAGATAAAAGTAAAGCGCAGCAGCGTTCAAGCTAATACATACCGCGACCACAACTATAAATATAATTTGCCCTCTCGTAAGCGGCTTCTTGGAGGCCTTCAGCTTATTTGACTCCATCGTTACTGAGCTCCTTTGGCAGAGGCAGGCGCAATTTCAAGCATTAATTTGTACACTTCTATTTTTTTCTTCTTGATCGCAGTCCCGCCCTCCTTATTAGTTGGTACGGCTTCCAATGTCGTTTGCTCGTCTCTTTTTTTGTAGAATGAGGTTAGCATAACCTCCTTAAGGCTATCTTCAACCTCAAGCTTCTGCATATACGTAATAACATCTAACTCGTTATTGAAATCAATCTCCATATTTATAATTTGTTTTTCTCCGTAGGTTATTTCTACGATTTTAGATGACGAAGGTAAATTCCCGATAATAGCTTTCAAATAAGGCTTCCAATCAATGCGCGCTTCCTCAAGCTTTTCAATAATTTGCATTGCTTGCTTATAACCCTCTACCTTGGCCTTCAAATCTCCGTTCTCGCGAATTTGGCTCATTTCCAGATCCAGTCGCGAGCTTTCCTGATCTACTCTACCCGCCTCTTTATGCCAGGTTGTTACTAAGTAAAACTGAAAGGCAGGCAAAATAATCACCAATAACAAAAGCAGAAGCGTAAGCATTAGCTTGCGGGGGCTGAACTTTGACTTGGCAGGCAATAAGTTAATGGATTTCATACTTCCTGACCCCTCAATGCTAGGCCAAGCGGTACGGCATAAGCAGGAACACTCCAGTTAGAATTGTTTTCTGCTACCGATAGCATAGACCAATCCAGTATCGTTACCGGAGGATTAAGGCTGTCATCCATTAATGCAGCAAGCTTCGCCAATTCAGGTATATCCCCGGAGAGCATAATTCTATTGAATGACTTTTCTCCCTTATTCATATTGTAAAAGAAAAAATTCATTAAACGCTCCAGCTCTGCTATTAAATCTTGAGCCGCATTCAAGAAGGTTTGTTCCGGGCTAGAAAAGTTGTTCAGCCATGAATTTTGCTCAGAGTCAAATTCCGATTCCGTGATCAAGGACTTGAATGAAACCTCAACATTGCGCGTTATTTTAAATATGCCCTCATCAATAATCGTAATTTCACAATTTAATTCATTCACATTTACGATTATATTAATGCCTTCGGAGTTGATGCTTCCCCATTCAACTAGTCGCAATAAAGAGAAAGACTTAATCTCGATGCTGCATGGGATTAATTTTATTTTTTCAAATACTTCTACATAGTCCTGCAAAATGCTTGTCGGTGCAGCAACGACCAATACCTCGCATAAACTCGCCTCTTCCGGTGGAACTTGTACATGATCATTAGCTGCTGCTTTGGGCAGTTTAATGAAATCGTAAAAAGGATCGTCGAAAGCCATGCTTAGGTTGTTTTTCATCTCAAACTGCACCAGCTTTTTGAGCCCCTTATGCACGATATCCGGCAGCTTCAAGCTTCTTACCATCACCATTTGGCTAGGGATCGCAAAATGCGCATATCGCGTACCAAAGCGTTTGGTCTCCAATATTTTTTTTAATGCAGCATACAGCTTATCCTTATCGATCACCTTTCCGTCGTCTACTGCGCCAGGAGGCAATTCTATTGTTGAGAAATTAAGCAATTGAACCGACTTTTTACCCTTCTGCTTTATCTCGCAAATCTTCACATGAGAGTCTGTAATTTCAATTCCCAGGGTTTGATGCCCATTCGTTAGTTTTCTAATTATGGATTGCTTCATTTATGATCCCCCTCACTGCAATGAACCTTGTTCACCTTACTTAATGCAAATGCTTTCTTGTGTTTGACCGCTGTCAAGACCGTTTACATACCAGCTAGCCGCATACTGGGGATTAAAATGCGTTTCGCCCCCTACGAAAAAGCCTTTAACTTGATTGCTTTTCCAGTCTTTACCTAAATTATGGAAGGTTGCATCCTTAAAGACCAAGAGCATGCCTCCAATATCCAGGCTTCCTTCAAGGGTCCAATCATTAAACTTTAAATTCGATTTCGAAATCAAATTTCCGCCGATTTTTATCGTAGCAGCAGATTGTACTGTATTTTGAAAGCCTATGTTCCCTTTAGTCACTAAAGAGCCGCCGATGTTGAAGGTCTGTTCCAACGTACTCTCCGCTGTAAAATTCCCTTCGATAATGACGTCGCCTATCACATTAAAACCATGAATCGTATTTTTAAAAAGAAGATTTCCTTTTATATGAATAGATCCCCCAACATGAAAGTTGCTTTGGATTACATCGTAAAAGATCAGATCGTTATTAACGACTACGTCTCTCCCGATTACAAAGGCGTTAACGACGTTCTTGAATTCAAGCGGACCGTTCACTTCCAAGGACCCGCCAATCGAAAATACGCCCTGCACGCCATTGATTGACTCTGCAACAGGATTCATAAACTGCATGCTGCCTTGAACGGTGACATCCTTTTTGATGTCAAAGCTAGTAATGCCATTCGATGCTTTTACATTTCCCTTTACAACCATGCTGCCATTGACATGCCATTTCGAAATCATGTTTGTGTAGTTGATGTCGCCATTAACGATCACATCGCCTTTTACAATTAACGTATTTAAAGTATTGCCGACCGTTAAATTTCCGCCAACAATCAGATCGCCTTCGATCACGATCGTTTCATTCGTGCCATTCTCTCCGATAATGACATTGCCTTTGACAATGACATTTTTTTTGAACGTAATCGTTTTGGCGAATTCGAGTTGCTTGAATCTCAAATTCCCTCCAACTCGCACATCTCCGTCAAACAGCAAATTTGCTTTGACGATATCCTTAAAAAACAAATCCCCGTTAGCAACTACTGCATTTCCGTTACTATCGGCACTGACAACCATATCTTGCGTGATTGTCCCATTAGTTGCATTTCCGCCGCTTATTAAGACATTGCCAGCATGTATAATCGCTGGACCAGATTGGTATTTCAACAGGTCAGCGGAGGTCACTGTGCTGTTAAGCGCAGCAGGCTGAGCAAACCGATTATCCGTAAATACATTCTGAAATGCTCCCACAACGGCATCTGAAGATTTTTTCAAATAATAATCTGCCGTATCGTCAAACCACCCTTTAAACTGCTGATCCGTAAAGCTAGTCATGCTATGCGATACCGGCAGCGGCTGCCCTGTTGCTGGCGATATATAGCATGCTGCAAATAATTTTTGATTTTGTGTTGTGGTATTGTTTTTGAACAAAATCATATTTTGACTAAGCGGCAACGGCGTTGGCGGCAGCGTTGGACCTGCGCTCGGAGTTGGAGTTGGAATAGGTGTAACGATTGGTGTCGGCGTAGGAACATAGAGCGGCTCTAACTCAAATTTCACCTTGCTGGCACGAACCTGATTGCCAACTCCGGCATCCGATTCAAAAATGACAGCGATTGGTTTATTTTGATTGTCCCTGACTAGTTCAGCTTCAACCTGCAACTGGCTCATATCGTTGACGAGTTGGACTAATCTTTCGATGTTTGGACTCGTATTGCTCGCTAAATCAGACAATTTCATTTCCTCATACATTCTTGCAAAAACGGTCATGCCTGAATGCGCCTCGGTAAATGCTATCTCTGAGTTCGCGTTTGTTTTCGCTTGTAGCAGGCCGATACTCGTACTCATAGCAAGCGGAGCAATAACAATGGCAATCATCACGATAAAGCCAAAAACAAGCATCAACGTTCCGCCATTTTCGGACTGTTTAGATTTAATCATTGCCTTTTCCTCCCTCAGCATATTATTCTATGAGTAAATCAATCCGACTACTTTACTATGAGGGAGCGCCAGATGCGGAATCAAAAAGGATTAACCTTGATTGAAATCATGGGCTCGATCACCATATTAGGCATCGCTGTTATAGCAATCACATTCATTCTCCAGCAATCCACACTCCATACAAAATCTAATGAAAAATCAGATGAGGCAGTCGTTGCTGCTAGAAACGTCATGGAGGAAATCAAAAGCAATCTAAGATCGAGCACTGCGCAAATATCTTTATATGGACAAGCGATTTCGCTTTATAATCTTAGGAATCTTTCATCTGCAACGATCTATTATCCGGATAACAGCAATCGCCAATATGAGGTGCAGATTCATTCTTATGCGACCTCACTTGGCACCGTATCGCTTACGGCTGGCCATTCGAAAGACTTAGACGCCATTTTTCGCCGAATTACCGTCACTTCTACTGAGCTGTCCACATCAAAGAAATTCGAATTAGAAGCTATAGTCGAATACAATTAAAGGCGGGTGAGATGATCGAAATGCACAAGTTTATCAAAAATGAAAAAGGACTCACTCTCATCGAAGTTACCGGTGCACTTGTCCTCTCGATCATGATCATCGGCTCATTAATCTACCTGCTCAACTATACCAATATGAGCCTGAATCAAGTATCTGAAAGAGAAAAAACACTTCAGCAATCACGTGATATTATGAGCCAAGTTGTCAAAACCGTCCGTAAAGGCTATGCTCCGTCTCCTTTGGAAAGCAAATCCAGCAATCTGCGATTAATTAGTACCACTGAAGCCGTAGATTATACCTATGACAGTTCTGCCAACACCCTCTCAGTCACCTATTCGCCAATTGATGGGAGCGGACATGTATCTTCCACTCCATCCTCACGCTATACGTTTTCTGACCAGGTTGAAAGCATACTATTTGATGCCAAGGATGGTCGAATCGAAGTTACGCTTGAGATGCAGCTGCCTAATAATACGATTAAAAAGACGTCAACCGTAGTCTATACCACTCAGAGAATCAATTAGTAATACAATGATAAAATACCACTCGATCAAACCGTTCCCCCAGTAATAGGCAGCTAACGCGCCTGCCGCAATATAGGGCCCGAACGGTATTGTTTTGCCCTTTGAATGAGCCCCCGTCGCGATTAAGGCAATCCCTCCAATTAATCCAAATAAACTGGCGAGAAACAGACTGAGCAAGGTAAGCTTAACACCTAAAATTAAGCCAATGAACACGTATAGCTTAACATCGCCTCCACCCATGGTCTCCTTCTTCAACACCCAACTGCCAATGATGCCAATAAGCAGCAAAGCGCCGCTGCCAGCAAGCGCAGCGATGCCATAATTCAATAACGGTAGGGGATGCACGAATAATCGAATGCCTATGGCACCGATTACACCGACCGCCACCACTTTATTTGGAATAATCATATCGGTAAGATCCGTCTGTACGATGATAACGAGGATGCTGATGAAGAATAGTGCAGCTAAAAGTTCTGGCTGCCAGCCTATCACATACGCGGCATGAGCAAACAGAACAGATGCAGCGAGATCGCCAATGGCATAGCGCCAGACAATAGCAGCTTTGCTAGTCGAATGGTTGAGCTTCGAGTATAGAATGGAAAACAGAGGCACTACGGCATACCGTTTAGGTTTTACTTGTTTATTTAAGTCGTAAGTTGGCGGAAAGAACTGCAAAAATCGCCGATCCCAGCGGATCGCGATGGCGTTAAGCATGCCGCTAATAAGCAGCCCAAGAAGTGCAAAAGCAGTTAAAGCTGTTGCGGTCATTCAACCACATCCTTGCTTGAAAAATTTATAGAAAGGCAACCTTGGGAGGTTGCCTTTCTATGCTTAATTAATCAAAATCACGACCTTGTTATTACAATTGTCCAATTACCACTTGTTGTATCTTGTGTAACTGCAATATCAACAGTATCGTCTTCATCATTAAAGGTTGGTGTTTCATTCAAATAGCCCTCAGCCACCAAAGTTGCAACATCAACTTCTTCAACCTCTTCATCAGTTCCTTGGCGATCAACCAAATAACGCAAAGCTGCTTCTTCAATCATTGCTTCACTAGATGCATCAGCTCTTGCTTCTGACTGTGAGATTGTCCCACCAACAGCTGGAATAGCAATCGCAGCAATAATCCCTACGATAACTAACACCGCCAGCAACTCGATAAGTGTAAGGCCCTTTTGATTCCTTTTCAATGCCATTAACATAAACATTCTCCTCTCAATTTTGAAAATATATGATAAAACAAGTAAAACCAAATGTAATGCACAGTCAAGCAGGTACAATATTAGGAGATGTCCCTCTTGGCTGCCATTTTAAAGCTGCTCTGAGCAAGGGATACATCTATGCTCAGAAATAATCAATCTATATATCATTTACAAGTAGCTTTGCATCATTTTAAACGTCGGCATCATAACAGCCGAAACGATAGCCCCTACAACACCTGTCAACAATAAAATCATTAAAGGTTCAAGAAGCGCCTTCAGACGGTCAGCCATTTGATCTACATCGGTTTCGTAGAAATCGGCTACCTTGTCAAGCATGTCCTCCATCGCTCCAGAGCGCTCGCCGATCGCAATCATTTGCACAACCATCGGCGGAAACAGCTTGGATTGCTTTAGCGGTCCCGACATCGCTTCTCCGACGATCACTCTCTCCCTGATATCTGTGAGCACCTTTCCGATTGCCTCGTTGCCAACAACATTTGAGACGATAGTCAACCCTTGTATGAGCGGAATAGCGGCCGCTACAAGCGAGCTGAATGTTCGCGAGAAACGGGCAATCGCTTGCTTATGCCATAACGTTCCAAACACCGGTAATTTGAGAAGCCAGTAATCCACCCTCTGCCTGCTGGCAGCCGTTCGCCGAATAAGCTTCCACACCAAGATTGGCACGAACATCGCGGCGATCACGATATACCAGTAGCTCTGTATGAATTCACTAGCTCCCATGACAATGCGTGTCGGCAAGGGAAGCTCGATCCCCATGCCTGCAAAGCTCTTCACATATTGAGGAATTACAAATATCATCATGAATATTACGACGAAAAACATTACAACGAGCATAAATGCTGGATAGATCATAGCCGACTTCACTTTTTCCCGCGTGTTGCGTTCCTTCTCGTAGAAGACAGCTAGCCGATCAAGCATAGTATCCAAGTTTCCTGCTATTTCGCCAGCATGAACCATACTGACGAATATCGGAGTGAACACAGTCGGGTATACAGAGACCGAATCAGAAAACTGCTTTCCGCCTCGCATTTCTTCTGCAATGACTGTCAAAAGCTTGGAGAAGGTCTTGCTATCCGTCTGTTCACTCAATATCTGTATGGACTCTACTAAGCTGACACCTGCCCGATACATTGTAGCGAGTTGCCTGCAAAATACCGTAAACTGATTTACCTTTACACGCGGACCGCCAAACGATATATCTTTGTATAATAGAGATTTGCTTGTATCGAAAATATCGGTAACCCACAAGCCCTTCTCGCTTAGCGTCTCGCGTGCACGTTGCATCGTGTTGGCCTCAAGCATTCCGGTAGATTTCTTGCCGCTTGAAGTGACCGCTTTGTACCGATATTTCGGCATTATAACAACCCCATTGGAACTCAATTATTAATGCTAAAGCTCTCCGTGGCCGAACATCGCATCCCGCGCATCCTCTAGCTTAACGAGACCCTGCTGCACGAGCTCACGCAAAGCGTATTCCATCGTCTGCATCCCTTGCGACTTTCCCGTTTGCATCACCGAGCGAATTTGGTAAATCTTCTCAGACCGTATCAGATTCGCAACCGCAGGCGTATTGACCAGCACCTCGAAGGCAGCCGTTCTTCCTTTGCCCCCTATTTTAGGCAAAAGCCGCTGCGATATGACACCTACTAGAACAGCCGCTAGCTGTACTCGTATTTGTGCCTGCATCGCAGGCGGGAATACATCTATAATGCGATCAATCGTTTGCGGAGCGTCCGCGGTATGCAGCGTCCCAAATACGAGATGTCCGGTCTCGGCAGCGCTAATCGCCGTACTGATCGTCTCCAAGTCCCGCATCTCGCCGACAAGCACGATATCAGGGTCCTGCCGCAGCGCTGCGCGCAAGCCATTCGAGAAGGTTGTCGTGTCAAGGCCAACCTCTCTCTGATTCACGATAGATTTCTTATGATCGTATATAAACTCGATCGGATCCTCCAGCGTGATGATATGCGCATTTTCCGTCTGATTCAAATGCTCGATAATGGAGGCTAAAGTTGTTGACTTGCCGCTTCCCGTAGGTCCTGTTACTAGCAGCAGCCCCTGCGGCTTTCTGGCGAATTCAGCTGCCATTCGGGGCAGCAGCAGCTCCTCCATGGAAGGTATTCGGCTTGGCACAATTCGAATCGCAAGACCAATGCTTCCCCGCTGCTTATAGGCATTTATTCTGAATCTTGCTAGTCCAGCAACACCGTAGGAGAAGTCGACTTCGCCATTTTGCTGCAGCGTTTCATAGCTCTCGTCTGTCATCAACTGCTTGGCAAGCGCTAACGTATCATTAGGCATTAACACGGTATCATTAACCGGCCTTAATTCACCGTGGATACGAAAAATAATAGGCGAGCTGACTGTAATATGGATATCGGATGCTTGTTTTGAATGAGCTAGATATAGCAGTTCCTCTGCTTGCATGAATTGCACCCTTCCTGCTGGATGTTAACCTACTATTCACTTTGTCCAAGCACACGAAATATCTCGGCAACAGTCGTAAGACCTTCAACCGCTTTCCTCAAGCCATCCTCTAAAATCGGTATCATTCCTTGCTTTATCGCATGCTCGTAATATTCGTTGTCGGATCGCTTGGAAATAATAAGGGATCGAAGCTGATTATCGATTTGCAGCACTTCATGGATGGCCAGCCTTCCCTTATAACCGGTTTGTCCGCATTCTCCGCAGCCAGCGCCTTTGTATAAATGATTAGCATGGATGCCATGACCAGCAAGAAGCTCTAATTCCTCGTTCATCGGCGTATATCGCTGCTTGCAGAGCGGGCAAATCCGTCTAGCAAGTCGCTGCGCGACGATGCAATTCACGGTAGACGAAATAAGAAAGGGTTCTACGCCCATATCGATTAATCGCGTAATCGAATTGACTGCGTTGTTCGTATGTAATGTGCTGAGTACGAGATGTCCGGTCATCGCAGCCCTTACCGATATTTCCGCCGTCTCGGCGTCGCGAATTTCTCCAAGCATTACGATGTTAGGGTCCTGCCGCAAAATAGCCCTCAGCCCCTTGGCGAACGTAAGGCCGGTTAATGGATTTACCTGCACCTGGTTGACGCCCTCAAGCTGAAATTCAACCGGATCCTCGACAGTAATGATATTCACGTCATCTTTATTGAGATGGGCAAGCGCGGAGTATAACGTTGTCGATTTCCCGCTTCCGGTAGGTCCGGTTATGAGCACAACCCCATGGGCCATTTCAATGTTTTTGCGAAAAACCTTCTCATTGCGCTCCGATAATGCTAATTTCGAAATGTCGGCAAGCGAGTTGCCCAGATCCAACACCCGAATAACGATCTTCTCGCCATGAATAGTAGGCAGAGTCGAAACGCGGACATCAACCTTCCGATAATCCACATCAAGCTCAACTCGTCCATCTTGCGGAAGGCGACGCTCGGCAACATTCAAATTGGCCATAATTTTAATACGTGCGACAATTATGCTGTGCATGTTAGGCGGAAGCGTTCGCTCTGTCCTCATCACGCCGTCCACTCGGTAACGAATGCGAAAGCTGCCATTTTGCGGATCCAAGTGAATATCGCTCGCTCCCAATTGAACGGCTTGCAAAATAACTTGGTTGACGGTTTTGACGACTGGAGAATCCTCATCCTGTATAGCATGATCCTCATCTAGATCTCTTAGCTGCAAATTTTGAGTGATCTGCTCGATCGTATCCTGCAGACCATAATAGCGATTAATGGCGCGCATAAGCTCATCTTTAGATGCAATGACTGGTTCAACTCTAAGCCCGGTGGCAATCCGAATTTCATCAATTGCAAAGTAGTCCAGCGGATCAGCCATGGCTAGAACCAGCTTATTGCCATCCATCCGAATCGGCATGACACAATGTTGGCTTGCTAGCTTTTGAGAGATAAGCTGTATAATTTTAGGATCAATCTTTTGACGATAGATTTGCACATGAGGAATACCGAGCTGGAATTCCAACACCTCAATAAATTGCTGCTGCGTAATGTACCCTTTGGAAATTAATACATCGCCGAGCCTTATTTTTAATTCCCGCTGCTGAACTAATGCCTGCTGCAACTGCTCTTCGGTAATTACGCCAGACTCGACTAGCAAATCTCCTATTCGCTTACGGGTAACTGACATAATTTTCACCTACTATCAAATAGATTTCAAGATTGTAGAATTAATTGTGTTCAATTTGCCTTATATAAAACAAATTCCAAAACAAAAATGATACTTAAGACCTATTGTTATCGTAAATGTAGGAGTATTTTACCAATAAATAGTTTGTTGTTTTTCGTATATAGTCCTTAAGAACCAATAACATTGTACTAGTGGGAAGAATATTGGCGGTATGTGTCGAATGCTACTTTTATTTTACTACATTTTGACTTAAATTGTGCTACTTTTTTTCATTTCAAAAAATAAACTTCATCGATATAAATAATTGAATAACAAAATCATAGCCGCTAGCGATATCGCTTTCATTATGAGTAAGCTCCCTTGAGGAATTGGACATTCGGATTATGTTATACTTTGCTTATGGAACAATGGAAAAAAAATCTGGTCGTGTTGTGGTTCGGACAGTTTCTCGTTATGGCTGGGATGACGATGATCATTCCGTTCTTGTCTCTTTATTTGCAATTCGATTTAGGCTTATCGGATAAGCATGAGATCGGCGTTTGGGCTGGATTTATTTTTGCCGGAAACTTTGTAACGTCATTTATTTTCCAACCGATATGGGGCAAAATGGCCGACCGATACGGTCGTAAAATGATGCTGCTTCGCTCAGGCTTCGGCATGTCGATCGTTATGGTATTGATGGGCTTTGCCACCAATCCGTGGCATCTGCTGCTGCTTCGAATGGTAAATGGTACGATTTCTGGCTTTAATCCTGCTTCAATTGCTTTGATCTCGGCAACGACACCAAAAAATCGGATGGGCTTCGCGATGGGTACGATTCAATCCGGGGGTATTGCGGGTACGATTCTTGGACCATTCATCGGCGGTTTAATGGCGGACACTATCGGTTTCCGCCCCATTTTCTATTTGACGGGGGCTTTGCTTTTTGCGGCTTCGCTGCTTGCTTTGTTCGTCGTAAAAGAGCCCTTTGACCGGATGAAGGCCGCTGCTCGCGAGCAGGCTTCCGTTATTGAAGGATTTCGGAAGCTGAGCGTAATTCCGCAGCTAACGGCATTGTTCGCGGTCACCTTCCTCATCCAATTTGCGATGATGAGTCCGATGACGCTTATTCCGCTCTACGTGCAGGAGCTTCACGGCACAACCGCTAACCTTGCTTTCTTTGCCGGCTTTGTTGGCTCAGTAACAGGTCTCTCCAATTTGGTAGCCTCGCCGCTGCTTGGGAAGCTTAGCGACCGAATTGGCGCTGAGCGTGTGCTTGGGGTCGCGCTTGTTGGAGCCTCGCTTGCTTTTATCCCGCAAGCTTTGGCTGGAACGGTCTGGCAATTGCTGCTTGCGCGCTTTGTGCTTGGCATTTTTCTTGGGGGGCTTATTCCAGCGGTAAACTCCCTTATTCGCAAATACACACCGGACGGCATGGAGAGCCGTTCCTACAGTTTTAACACCAGCACAATGAGCCTCGGCAACATGATCGGTCCGATTACTGGCGGCGCCCTCTCCGGCTGGATCGGTATTCAAGGCTTATTCGTCCTCTCCGCGGTCATGCTAATGATTAACGCAGGGTGGGTATGGCAGTCGCTGCTGCGCAAGCGGCCACAGAAACAACAAGGCAAGGACGGCTGACGCCGTTCAATAGCAATGACGACGTGACGTGAGATGTTGGAGTATAACCAATCTCTCATGTCACTTTTCTTTTTGTGCGGCAGCTCGTCAGCATGTACATCGTCACCTTTCAGCACCATCTTTCTCGGTACGTTCATAGTTGCTTACAGCCAGCTTTCGACCAGCCGCACACGCCGAACTCACGCTGCAAGCGCACATACGTGCTCCTGTCTTTCAGAACACACAGAATTGTTGAATGGGCATCACAACCACCCTACAGCAACAAAAAAAAGCACTGTCCCCCTTCAATAAAATACGAAGTGGCTCAGTGCTTTCTTATTAAATTCATTTGACGATTGCAATCGCAAGACCGTCATATCCGGGCAGCACTGTGCTCTGCAGCCGTTCATCCGACGCGATCATCTCATTAAAGGAACGTACAGCGCGAACCGATGGCCCCTCTTTGGCTGGATCGATCGTTCTGCCTCGCAGCAAAATATTATCGCCTACAATGATAGCGCCAGGATTTGCTAAAGCAATCGCATAATCCAGATAAACCGGGTAGCCTTCTTTATCCGCATCAATAAAGAAGAATTCGAATTTTCGGCCAGATGACTTCAGCTCCTCCAAGCTTTGCTTCGCGTCGCCTACCATGTAGTCTACCTTATCCCCCAACCCCGCCGCTTCCATATGAATCTTGGCTAGATCCGCATAGTTTTGCAGAAGCTCAAGCGATACCAGCTTGCCGCCCTCTCGCAGCCCGCGTGCCAAGCAAATGCCGCTATATCCGCCAAGCGCCCCTATTTCAACGATATTCTCAGCCTTCGATAACGATACTAGCATTGTAAGCAGCCTGCCATAGCCGTCAGCAACCGATATATCGGGCATTCCGTTCGCTGCTATTCCTGCTTTTGCGCGCTCAAGATCGGCATCTGCTCCATAAAGCGAATCCACATATTGTTCGTTCTGCAACATTGTTCTTCTCTCTCCAATTTTACAATTTGTAATAACAACCTAGTTTGTCCTATACTTGATTGTAAGTTTTTGTTCACGGGGTTACAAGCTTTCGCCTTTAATGCGACAGCTTCTGTCGCCAAGAATTGATGAAAAGAGAGTGTAAAATGGAAAAGTTACAGCTAATCGCAACCGCACCGATGGGGCTTGAGGCGGTTGTCGCACGCGAGCTGAAGGATTTGGGCTATACCGATCTTCAAGTAGAAAACGGACGCGTGAATTTCACAGGCGGTCCGATCGATATTTGCCGCACCAACCTGTGGCTGCGTACAGCAGGCAGAATTCTTATTAAAATGGGAGATTTCTCTGCAACCACATTCGACGAGCTGTTCGAAGGCACAAAAGCGCTCGATTGGCCGACGTGGATTCCGAATGACGGCGAATTTCCCGTTAACGGCCGTTCGCAAAAGTCACAGCTTACAAGCGTTCCAGCCTGCCAAAGCATCGTTAAAAAAGCGGTAGTCGATAAAATGAGCGATCGTTACGGTACCGAATGGTTCCCCGAGGACGGCGGACGTTATGTTATTGAAGTTACGCTGATGAATGATCAGGCGATGCTTACTCTCGATACGACAGGCGACGGCTTGCATAAACGGGGCTACCGTAAAATAGCTACCGAAGCTCCGATTCGGGAGACGCTTGCCGCAGCGCTCGTTTCGCTTAGCCGCTGGCGTCCTGAACGACCGCTTTATGACCCGTTTTGCGGGTCCGGCACAATTTTAATAGAGGCTGCAATGATTGGATGGAATATTGCACCAGGACTTCGGCGAAGCTTTAATAGTGAGGGCTGGCCGCTTATTCCGAATGAGCTATGGGAAGAAGCCCGCGATGAAGCCTTTGATTTAGTGAAGGATGATATCCCGCTTCAAATTGCCGGTTCTGATATTGACCCCGGCGCCATTGAGATTGCGGAGGCTAACATTAAGAAAGCTGGATTTGGCAAAGAGATCAAGCTCTCCGTACAACCCGTCGCCAAGGTGAAGCTGCAAGGCGATTATGGCGTGATCATTACGAATCCGCCATATGGCGAACGGCTCGGCGATGATGTGCAAGCGGAGGCAGCGCTTCGCCAATTCGGTTTAACGGCTCTGCACTATCCGACATGGTCGTATTTCTCGATCAGCCCGTCAACGACGCTTGAGAATTATTTCAACCGTCCGGCGGACAAGAAGCGAAAGCTTTTCAACGGCCGCATTGAATGCAACTACCTGCAATTTTTCGGCCCGCTTCCCCCTCGCGGAAATCGGCAGTAAAGGAATAGAAAGGATATTTCACTTATGCTATCTAGTAGGCAAACGCCATTACGCCATGGCATGAGCACAGTTCTTATTTGGCTTGAGCGTCTTAAAGCTGCCGACCTGCTGCTGTTTGCTGGCGTAATGCTTGCCAAGCTGTATTTGTATTCGGAAATTCTTCATGTCGCTAATATGAAAATGACCGACAAAGACGCTCTGATTGAGCTCGGTGCCGTGCTGCTTTTCAGCTTTTGGACGATATGGCTGCCCGCACGCGGGCGGATTATTTCTCTTATCGCACTAAATGTGATCGCATCCTTTGTTTTATATGCCGATCTCATTTATTATCGATACTTTCAAGATTTAATATCAGTCCCTGTACTGCTTCAATTCAGCCAAGTCGATTCTCTCGGCGATAGCATCGGAACGCTGCTGCGCGCTAAAGATTTTTTGCTTTTCCTTGACTGGATAGTAATTGTACCGTTTGCGTTCTACGCGATATGGAGAGGCCGCGGTGATCTTCGCCGGGCAAATGAGCATCGTCGGAAGACTGCCATTTGGCAAAAAGCGATCGTCCGCGTCGTGCTGAGCGCAGTCATTTTTGTAATCGGCTCATCGCTTGTATTCACCAATGTGAATGAAGCCAAGCGTACGTGGGCGCAAGGCGTATTTGTCGGCAACTGGTGGAACCTGTCCATCTATAATGTTACCGGGGCGCTTGGCTTTCACGGCTATGACGTATATCGGTACGTGAAGCAGCACTGGCTCGACGCTGAGACCGTTACGGCCGAACAATCCTCCGAAGCTCAAAAATGGATCGAAACGCGAGGCGATCTTCGCGGCAAGCTCGAGGAGGACGCGCTATTCGGCGCCTATAAAGGCAGCAACGTCTTAATGATTCAGCTAGAAGCGTTCCAAAACTTTATGATCAACAAATCGATTGGCGGTCAAGAGATTACGCCTAATTTGAATGAGCTTACCCGGCAAAGCGCGTATTTCAGCCAGTTTTACCATCAAACGGCCCAAGGAAGAACGTCGGACGCTGATTTTACCGCAAACTGCTCGATGCAGCCAGTAGCGAACGGCTCCGTGTTCATCCAATATGCGCCGAATGAGTTCGATTGCATGTCCAAAACGTTGAAGGAAAACGATTATGGGACATCCGTTTTTCATTCCTATGAGGGCGGCTTCTGGAATCGGAATACGATGTATCACAATATGCAATACGATCAGTTTTACAGCTTAAAGCATTTTACGCTGGATGAGAAGATCGGCTGGGCGCTTGGCGACAAGTCTTTCTTCAGGCAATCGCTGGATGTCATATCCGAGCAGAAGCGGCCCTTCTACTCGTTCCTGATTACCCTCTCCAGCCATCACCCCTACACGATGCCTCCAGAGGAGAAAAAACTTGAACTAGGTGAGCTAAAAGGCACGATGATGGGCGATTACTTGCAGGCGATTCATTATGTGGATGCCGCGCTCGGCGAGCTTATCGATCGCATGAAGAAGGAAGGCCTCTGGAACAACACTATTCTGGCGATGTACGGGGATCACGACAATTCCATTAAGGATTGGTCGCTGTTCGAGACCTTCCTTGGCAAGGAGCTTAATGATCTTGAGCGCCAAATGATTTTGAAGCAGGTTCCTTTTCTTGTTCATTTGCCTGGGGATGAGCATGCTGGCACCTATACACAGGTTGGCGGACAGCTTGATGTAACGCCTACGATTATGCACCTGCTTGGCATTTCGACCGCTGATCAATACTTGATTGGAACGCCGCTTCTGACCGACAAACCGCTTACTGGCAAAAAAGTCGTGTTAAGAAACGGTGCATTCACCGATGGTGCCTTCTACTTCAAGCCCTCTACCGATGGTGTCGCGAGGAACGGAACCTGCTGGAACATTCAAAACAGCGCACCCGGCGAAATGAACGCATGCTTAAGCGAATACGAGAGCGCGCGCACCGAGCTGAACATGTCCGACCAAATCGTCATGAACGATTTAATCGATGACTTCAAGGAACAAACGGCTACGGAAGCGCGTGGCAATAGCGACTTGGAAACCGCTCGGCGTTAATAAATGGCAATGTCTCAGTTAAGGCTGACAGAACCCTTGAAGCACTCCGTTACTCCGTTAAGTAAACGATGTAATTTGTGTTACACCATTCTATTGCACAAACTACAACGTAACGTCTCCGTGTGCTAAGTTAGCTTATGAAGATGCCTCCTCCATAGCAGGGGCGACCAGCATAATAACGATACAACAAAAAAAGGCTGTCCCACCAAGTCATCGACTCGAAGGGAAAGCCTTTTTTTCTACTTCCCATGCTGTGCCAGCCAGCCCAGCACATCATCTATTGTCTTCACCGGCACGACTTTCAGATCAGGCGCGCTGCTGCGAGCCTCTTCTTCTAACGCCGCCGGCACAAAAAATACGTCGGCGTCCGTGCGGCTGATCGCGTACGCCTTTTGCCTAATACCGCCGATAAGTCCAATGGAGCCATCCGCTTCAATTGTACCTGTACCGGCTACCTGAATGCCATGCGTAACGCCGCCGGGCGTCAACTGATCAATTAGCGCGAGCGTCAGCATCGCGCCATGCGATGGCCCTCCGATATGCGCCATGAACCGTTTGTAATCGATGCTTCGAGGGATGTCGAGAAGCAGCTCCGTTTGTACTGAAATACCGAATATCGGCCGTATTGGATCATCATCCGATGCCCTAGTGATAACATCCACTTCGACGGATTTACCGTCTCTTCGCAGCTTAACGGCAACCGTTTCGCCAGGTTTAACGGCATTTGCCATATAGGCCGTCATGTCAACAATCGAACGCACGGCTTGTCCGTTCAGACTATCAATAATATCGCCTGCCTGAAGCCGTTGATCAGCTGGACTGTCTTTCACGATGGCAATCACTCTGACACCATCCGCCGAGATGCCCTTCCCCACGCCTGCCTTCTGCATAGCAACCGCGGCAGCCACGCTATTAGCATCCGTCTTCATAAGGACGACCTGTGCATAGGATTCCGACAGCGGAGGCTCATCAGCTGGTATTTTCTCGAAGCTGTACAACGGCAGAAGCTTCGCATACAACCAATCTGCCGGCACGGCCGGCCTATCAAATACGAGCACGCCATTAATTGTGCCAACCTGCTTGCCGCCTTCTACATGCGCGTATCTATTCATATTCAGCGTCATGCCAGGATAAGTTACGCGATAGCCTGTAGGGCAGAGCAATACCACTAACAGCACAATCGTAATGAGCAAAGCTGCTGCCCCTCTCTTTGGCAACC
This sequence comes from Paenibacillus sp. Y280, assembly GCF_056786335.1. Lineage (NCBI taxonomy): Bacteria > Bacillati > Bacillota > Bacilli > Caryophanales > Paenibacillaceae > Paenibacillus > Paenibacillus sp. Y280. Next base: position 44,908 of record NZ_JBXCIW010000022.1, on the reverse strand, counting down.
ACAGAACCGTTAAGCGCCTTCTCCTTGCGCTTGAAGTCCGCTCCTCCAATTGCAGCAGCTTTGCCGCACGCGCGCGCTCCAGCCCCTCGCTGAGCAGCATATCCGCAAAAACAAGAGGTGCCGCAGCACCTATAATAATGAGCAGTTGAAACAGCTTCTCCGGCGCAAACAGCACGAAGCTCGCCCCGATAATTCCTAATACGGCTATAAAAAGCCGCAATAGCTGCAATAAAACAAAAAAGCCCAGCTTCCTGCGCTGCTGCCACGCGCCTAACAAAGCGCCAAACGCCCAGCTGAGCGGAACGAGCGCAAGCAAGTTGAACAGCCGATCGATCATTTCGATCCACTGCATCCCACTTCCGGTTCTAAGCGGCGCCGGCAGCCAAATAAGCTCTGCCCCAACCAAGCAAGCTAGGGCAAGAGCGAGTCCAAATAAATAATAGCATGCTGGCTTCAGCATCTGTTCTTCCTCCTAAGCTTCCATTGACTAGCCTATGTCTCAGCCGTAAAACAAACAAAAGACCCGACGATCCGAATCGCGGGTCCTACTTCGTTTGCAAATATTGGCGCTCTTCCGATTCAATGCCCCTGTCTCTCAGCTCGCCCTTCTCTATATCTTGAATACGCTCAAGCCACTGCGAAGGGGGATGGTTCATACGGCGCGCATGATCGAGCAGTTGCGCATATTGACCGCAATTGTCATAGCCTCCGAGCTTGCGCACGACCTCGATATATTCGACGACAAGCACTCTTGCCTCTGCAGGCGTGTAGCCATATTCGGCTGCCAACGCCTCAACAATTCCACGCTCATACAAGCTTAACCTGACCTGCGTTTTCGCTTTCATGATAGATCCACCTGCTTCCCGTATAAATATGGTAGCCGACAAGCTTCAAATGAGCCTCCCACCGTTCGGAGCAAAAGACGACCTGATTGCCGAGCCGAAGCGAATCCAGCTTCGTGCCTTTGCGAGAAATCGTAATTTGTTCATAAAACCAATGCTCATCTTTATTTAATTGTACTGCTTTATGTACGATTTTTCCAGTGTCATTGTCCGCCATCGGACCTATTATAATGTCCGGATGGGATTCGCAAGGGTCGCTCCCTTTGACCGCCGCCTTACGGTGAGCATAGATGAAGGAAGCCCATGCCGGCGAATCGGACAAAAACAACAACGGCTCTACTCGCTCTGGCACCGACGTCAGCTCAACAACCAGCACGCATGGACGACCTCCATCCCATGACTCCTTTGCCGCCTTATGCGACCATTTGCGAGCCTGCGCTATCGATATCGTCGTATAGAAGCCCTCTCCAAAATCTTTGCCTGGCCGCCAATATGGCGAATTCAACAGCTTTTGACTAAACGATTGCACCGTATCGCTTGTCGTGCCGTGATATAACAGCTGCGGCGTCGTTATGTCCACCCTTGTACTCCTTTCGAATGGCAATAGCCTATATTTGCGCAAAGACCCTGCGATGAAAGCTATCGCAGAGTCTCGTTGTGTGTTCAGCCATATAGATCATGTTATTTTTTAATATACGGAAGGATCTTCTGGATCGCTTCATCCTCGGATGCCGCCTTTATATAACGGCCGTTAACAAATATGAATGCGTACCGGGCACAGGGCCCGCAGTAAGATTTGCAGCCGACACGCACTTCCGTGTCAGGCACCAGCTTTTGCAGCTTGGGAACAATTGATTTCATCTTCATGTGCTTGCATTTGTCGCAAACCATTATATCGTTAGCCATTATTCAACTTCCTATTTCAACCAGATTCGGATGATGCTTAGTGATCGCCGTGGTTGCCCTTAGTTGGATTCGTAACGGCAAAGCCTTCTTCAGGCACATAGAAATAATCGATGCGTACGCCGTCTAGAAAAGCGTTATCCTTCTCCAAAATAACGTCGATTCCTTTGTCAGTCGTGACGACAACATCTTTCTCCGTCGGTTCGTCGATGCCCATGCCGTAATGCGCATGATCACCGTGCGAGTGAGTAACGTACACGCGCAGCTTTTTACCTGCATTCTCAGGCTTGTCCAGCTCTTCTTGAATAACTTTTGCAGCGTTCTTGGAAATTTTGCAGTTCATCCTTTTTTCCAGCTCCTCTTATCGTTATGCCTTGAGGCAATGATCATAATTTCATATTATACTTGGTCTCCATTCTACGGGCAAACCATTCCGCCAGCAGCATCGTCACCGCAATATCATCTATTGGCAAAAAAGGCAGCGGCAGCACATCAGGCAATACCCAGTAAAGGAAAACAGGTATGGTAAAAATCAGCTTGTCCAGCAAGGAAACGTTCTTAGAACGAAGCAGTTGGAATATTCGAACAAACGTCCGCTGCCAATGGCGCAGCGACAGCATTTTACGCATCAGAAATCCCTCCTTCGCTGTTCTTTTCCGATTATTATAGCATAACCATGTCTTCCATACCTACTCCGCACCAACGCGGCCGATAGCCGCTAAAGACGAAGCGCCTCTAGCAGCAGCGGCTGCAGCTCAACATAGATGTTGTCAAAATTGCTTATCGGCAGCGGATTTTCGCCATAGCCCGCTTCTACCGTAAATCCCGGCCTGCGAAAATGTTGAATGAACCAGTCCTTATAGCCCGCATCGCTGCCCGTCAGCTTGACCGGCACATAGCCGCTAACCTGCCCTAGCCTTCGTGCAAGCTCCTCCGCCTCTGCCGGCTCGTAATCACGATAGTTCCAATAGATTTCCCGACCCTGCGTATGAAGCGCCACAACAGCATCAAATCCAATCGTTTGCGTAAAACGAGCCATCGCGATTGCCTCCGGCTCGCTTAGCGGAAACGGCCCAGGGTAGTCTCGCGGTCCAGGTCCTGCGATTCCTCTGCGCTTGCATTCCTCTTCCCAGAACGCAGGAAATTGATCATTTAGATCAACGCCCCTCACATTCGCTTTCCAGCCGTTAAACTGCTCGGAGCCTCCGTTCCATTCCATCAGCTGTCTATAAAATGGATGCGTCGGCATTGCGCCGTACTGCGCAAGCTCAACGCCATCGGGATTTACCATCGGGACTGCCCATAGCGTCACTTTCCTGCACAGATCCTCCACTTGCTGATTGCCGATCGGGTCGCCGGTACAATAGGCTGCGGACAAATCCGCGACAAATCGCATAAGCAGGGCAGAGGTTATCCATTCGTTCGCATGAAAGGAGCCATTCATATGAATAAGGCGCGGACCGTTTCCGCAGCGAAGCGCTAATATCGGCTTGCCCATCACGCTTTGTCCAATGACATGCGCCGACAAAAAAGGGTATTTGCCCGTCAGCTGCCTTACGCCCTCCGTTAAATCGAGATAGCTATAAGTTTGTAAGGAATATATCATGATCGCCTCCTGACGCATCAATTTATTCCTATCATGCTATGCGGCGAAGCACATGTCCTATGAAGCAAATGAAAAAAAGAAGCCGTGCCTTTGGCAGGCCCGGCTTCCGCTCTTCCATTTAACCGCGTATTATGCTTAGACGATATTTGGTATTTGCCAGACGACAGGCGTTAGCTCAATTTGCTCGCCAAGCCACTGCTGGGTAATCGATTGGAACATTTTCGTATCGCCGCTGCAAAAAAACTGATGGATCGGCACAATGCCGCCTCGAGACAGCTTGCTTTGGTTATGCAAAATCGTACTGATCTCTCGTGCAGTCTCGTCTGCTGAGCTGATCAGTTTAACGCTCTCACCCATTACCTCGGATATCGTCTCCGACAGAAATGGATAATGCGTGCAGCCGAGAATTAACGTATCCATCGGGTATCCGCGCAAATGGCCAATGGAGCTGCGCACCGTCTCATACGTTTCAAGCGAACGGAATTTTCCCTTTTCCACCAGCGGCACGAAGCTCGGACACGCCAAGCTGACCACCTGCACATGGGGAGACAGCTTGCGCAGTGCCTGTTCATATGCGCCGCTCTTGATCGTGCCTTCCGTGCCGATAACGCCGACGCAGTCCGTCACCGTCAGACCAATTGCCGCCCTAGCGCCAGGATTAATAACGCCTACAACGGGAATTGCCACTCTAGAGCGGATATCGTCAAGTCCTGCTGCGGTTGCTGTATTACATGCTATAACAATCATTTTCGGATTAAACTGTATAAGATAATCAACAATCTCTCTCGTAAAGCGGACGATCTCCTCAGTAGAACGTGGACCGTAAGGCGTCCGAGCCGTGTCTCCGAAGTAAAGGATTTTTTCGTGCGGTAGTTGGCGCATGACTTCTTTGGCAACGGTTAGGCCGCCTACGCCTGAATCTAGTATCGCAATCGGTTGCTGCACAAACACACCGCTTTCCTAAACAAAGTGTAATGAATCGAGACAGAATAGCATATGAAAACAGGCACAAAAACGTACCTACATCTTATCTTAAAATTGGACAAGGTTCAACGTAGATTCATGATGAAAAACACGGCAGCCGCTGCTCATCTATGGCCGAAAAGGCTGTAAAAAATGGGCTGTCCACCAGCTCTTTTTTCTTGTTGACAGCTTAAATGTCGTCGACGCTTGGAACTGGCGCTGGGTGTTTCACATCAACTTGCCTGTATGTATCCTTGCAACGATATTAATTGCAATTTCACTTAGCGGCAAGAAAGCAGAAGGCCCTTCATGGTTATTTTAGGCATCGGAATCGGTCTCGTTATGCCGCTTCTCACGCTCGTCCTGCGGGATCGCCTAAAGCGCCATATCTGCTTTAAGAAGGACCGCGAATGACTACGCAATGTAGCTTCGGGGTCTCTTTTTGTTCTAGCAGCTTGTTTCGGTAGCTAGATTTCGGGTACATACAATTAAAACCATTTCAAGCAGCGTAATCCCACTTATACATTCAAGGAGGAAATTTTGATGACAAAAAATCCACAATCGATTGGCCGCTTGCAAGGAAAAGTAGCACTCATTACGGGGGCTGGCTCCGGAATTGGCAAAGCAACCGCTTTGAAGTTCGCACAGGAAGGCGCGAGCTTAGCTCTCCTTGATGTCAAGGAAGCCGCAATGGAAGAGGTTTGCCTCAGCATCCGGAAGTATAACGTAGATTGCCTAGCGATCGAAGCCGACATCTCGGATGAAATTCAAATGGCGAACGCCTATCGGCAAGTACAAGAACATTATGACAAGCTGGATATCGTCTATGCCAATGCTGGCATTAACGGCGTTTTGACCCCGATCGAGCTTATGGATTTCGACGACTGGAATACGACGCTGCAAACTAATTTGAGCGGTACCTTCCTCACCGTTAAACATGCTATCCCTTTATTGAAGGATAAAGGCGGCAGCATATTAATTACGGCTTCCATAAACGGCAACCGCGTTTTTTCCAATATTGGCTTCAGCGCTTACAGCAGCACCAAGGCGGGACAGGTCGCGTTCGCCAAAATGGCAGCGCTGGAGCTTGCCAAGTATAAGATTCGCGTCAATGCGATATGCCCTGGCGCAATTGAGACGAATATCGAAGAAAACACCGAGCGGATGCCCGAGCTTGCGCGCGTAACGATTCCCGTTGAATATCCGCAAGGGAGCCAGCCGCTTGAGCACGGACCCGGAAGCGCAGACCAAGTAGCCAAGCTTGCTTTGTTCCTCGCTTCAGAGGAATCCAGACATATCTCAGGCACAGCTGTCTACATTGACGGTGCAGAATCATTGCTTCGCGGATAATGCTTATTTTTTGCTAGCCAAAATCATATATACAGGAGTGGGAGCCAATGTTCAAAGAATGCTTGCACCATTCGCCCGATCTCAAATGGGCTTATGCTTACGACCGCGATACCTATCATCTCAGGCTCCGCACCAAAAGAAACGATGTCGAAGAAGCTGTAGCGGTAACGGGTGACAAATACGACTGGGATAACTATCGTCTGGATGTTCAGATGGAGAAAATTGCGGCGGACCCTTTATTTGACTATTGGGAGGCGGTGGTTAAACCGAAGCAGCGGCGCTTTTCTTACGGGTTTCGCGTTCGCAGCGGCGAAGAGACGCTATGGCTTATCGAGAAAGGCATCTTTGAGGAGCAGCCTGCCCCAGCCGGCGGGTATTTTGATGTTCCATACATACATGCCATCGATCTGTTTGACGCGCCCGAATGGGCTAAGGACGCGATATTTTACCAGATCATGCCGGATCGCTTCGCTAACGGCGATACAAGCAATGATCCCGATGGCGTGCGCCCTTGGGGCGAGCAGCCAAGCGAAGAATCTCACTTTGGCGGCGATCTGCAAGGTATCATCGATAACCTTAGCCATCTAACGAATTTAGGCGTTAATGCAATTTATTTGACGCCTATTTTCACTGCTCCCTCCAATCACAAATACGATACGGTCGATTATATGCAAATCGATCCGCAGTTCGGGGATGCAGAGCTGGTTAAGCAGCTGGTGAAAGCATGCCATGACCTCGATATTCGTGTCGTGCTTGATGCCGTATTCAATCATGCCAGCGAGCAGTTTCCTCCTTTCCAGGATGTGCTGAAGCACGGCGAAAGCTCCAAGTACAAGGACTGGTTCCATCTGAACGGCTTCCCCGTAGAGGTCAAGGATGGCGCTGCCAATTACGCAACCTTCGGCTTTTATGGCAATATGCCCAAGCTGAATACGGCAAACCCCGAAGTAAAGCAATATTTGCTTGATATCGCTGTTTACTGGATGAAGGAAGCGGATATCGACGGCTGGAGGCTGGATGTAGCCAATGAAGTCGATCACGCCTTTTGGCGGGAATTCCGTACTGCTGTCAAAAAGGAGAAAGCCGACGCCTTCATAATCGGAGAAGTATGGGGCAATTCGCTCAATTGGCTGCGTGGGGATGAATTTGATTCCGCGATGAATTATCCGTTCACGAATTGCGTTTTGGACTTTTTCAGTTCGTCTGAGCGAAGAGCCTCGGATTTCGCCGATCAAATTAATCGGTTGCTCATGAGGTATCCTCAGCAAACCAATGAGGCTCTATTTAATCTTCTATCCAGCCATGATGTCACGCGTGCGGCAACTGTGCTTGGCGGCAACAAGCTGCGTTTAAAGCTTGCCGTCGTATTTATGTTCACTTCTATGGGTATTCCTTGCGTTTATTATGGCGATGAAGTCGGTTTGGATGGAGGGGACGATCCGGATTGCCGCAAATGCATGGAGTGGGACCAAGGCAAGCAGGACCGCGAGCTGTTTGACTTTTATCAGCTATTGATTGCGCTGCGCAAGCAGCATGCTGCCCTCCGCGACGGGCGGTTTCGCTTCCTTCATGCAGATAATGAAAAGGGAGCTTTGATTTTTGAGCGTTTGAATAATGAGCAGCATTTTACGCTGTGGATCAATAATACGGAGGACTCCCTAACGCTTGCGCATGTCATGGAAACAGACGATTGGCGTGATGCCTTTACAAATGATGAGGTTGCGACGATCGATAATCAGCTTCAACTCGAGCTCAAGCCGCTCGACTTTCGAATTTTATACCGGGACATTTAATTTTGTCGCTTCGGTTTCAAAGCTGCATCTATAAGGTTAATGGATCCTAATCGTTAACGGACGCTCGCAGCAATTACTCATAATGGATTGGGGGAAATTTATTTGAAAACACATACTGATTGCATTGCCATGTTATTAGCTGGCGGAGAAGGACGTCGCTTAGCTCCGCTTACGAGTCAGTCAGCCAAGCCTGTCATTCCTTTTGGCGATCGCTTTCGCATGATCGATTTCCCGCTGAATAACTGTGCAAATTCCAATATCTCGACAATTGGCGTCCTTACGCAATACTGCGCGGATACAGTCCATCAATATATAGCAAACGCTAAATATGAGTTTTCCGAAATTAACGCTTCCGGCGGTGTCACTCTACTTCCCTCCTCGCGCAAGTGCTTGGCAGGTTATGCAGGAACTGCTGACGCGATTTATCAAAACATGGATTATATCGACAAGCAAGCACCTGAGCATGTACTTATTCTCTCTGGTGACCATATTTATGAAATGGACTATACGCCTATGCTGGAATTTCATAAGAAGCAAAGGGCAGCAGCTACCATTGCCGTCAAGCAAGTGGCTTGGCGCGAAGCAAGCCGCTTCGGCATCCTTACAACCGATGAGCAAGCTCGCGTTTGCTCCTTTCAAGAGAAGCCTGAAGAACCGCAAAGCAACTTAGCATCCATGGGCATTTATTTGTTCCGATGGGCGGATTTAAAGAGGTACCTGCTGGAGGATGCCGCTAATCAAAGTTCCAGTCACGATTTTGGGAAGGATGTCATTCCGTCCATTCTCTCTTCTAAAGCTCATATGGCAGCATACACATACGACGGCTATTGGCGGGATGTCGGTACAATCGAAAGTCTATGGGAGGCAAACATGGACCTTTTGGATGGCGAGCTGCGTCTGGCTGCTAACGACAATCAAGTGCTGTCCGAAAGTCATTCAGCCGCCGATAAGAGCTATTTGAATCCCATTGCAACGATTACGGATTCCATTCTTCATCCGGCATCCACCGTGGAAGCGGAAGTGACCCGCTCCATCGTATGCGCTGGCGTGTCGATTGGGCTAAACAGCGAGATTTACGAAAGCATCATTATGCCTGGCACAACAATCGGTAGAAATGTCACCATTCATCGCGCCATTATCGGTGAAGGAGCCGTTATTCACGACGGAGCCTACATCGGCCGATTGAATGACGAAATATGTGTAGTTGGACCCGGTGAAGCGATTACCGCAGCGTCTCCATCCAGAAACGATTACAATATGGAGCCGCTCTCAACCCTTCTTCGTGCAGACCCCATACATCATCACACCAATATTGTTGGCTGACTCGCGACTATGCAACGAACAAAAAGGCAAGCTGCCGGAGCCTCAGCTCAGAGCAGTTTGCCTTTTTCTACAACCTTATCACGCATGCCTCGTCAACCTTTGCTTGATTAAAGCTCCTTCGATGCCGCCGCTTCCGTTCCTCCAGCTTCTACCGCTTCGATCGCGCTCGTTTCTTGCTTTTCCACCGCTTCTGATAGGTCAACAATAACTACGGAGTCAGCAATTGCTTCTGTCTCTTCTGTTCCTTTGGCGCGTGCTTTTACACTGCTGACGACATTGCTGGCCGCTTGCTTCGTTTTGTCAGCGATTTGAACCGCTTGATCCCCAATTTGCTTGGCAATGCGGCCAGTCGTATCGCTTACTTGACCAGCAACCTTCACTGTCGTATCGCTTACCTTCTGCGCTTGAACCGAAATATCCTGACGCAGCTCTTTGCCAGGTTTCGGCGCCAATAATAAAGCAGTAACAGAGCCTACGACACCTCCAGCTATTGCGCCAAGCAAAAATCCTTTTGATTGTTTTCGTGTTGACATTATAGTTGCTCCTTTCGTTGTTAGCGTGCTATTCGTCTTAAGCTATTGATCAGGGTTCCGATTCTGGTACGGGTTCAAGTCATCTGCAGAAGGCGCCGCTGCCTTTCGGCTAGTTTGCCACAGCTGCCAAGCCGCCATTCCTAGCTCAGCCCATTCAAGCGCATCACCGACCTGCCGCTTCGTCTCGTACCGCTTCGCATGCTGCTCAGCTGATTCCGACAATACGGACGTTACGCGCTCAACAGCCGATGTCGTATGCGTGATCGCTCCACCAACCTGCCCAGCAGCTTCGAACAGCTTGCTCGCCGATTCCAGTTGCCGATGAGCAGCTTTAATCGTTTCCTCTGCCGGCGTTACTAACCCGCTAAGCTCGAGCGAAAGCTTATGCAAATCCTGCTGCACCTTGTCAGCCGCTGCCTGCATCTGCCCAAGCCTGTTAAGCGCTGATCGTAATACCAATAGTATGCCTGCTACCAGAACAACAAATGCACCAGCTGCAATGGCCGCACTCCATGTTATGACCATGACCGTATCCCTCCTCCTTCATCAATCGCAGAGCCATACGTATGTGCCTCTATGTGCTTCTAGACGAACGCCCACTTGCGTAATGACAGTATAAGCAGCATGGGCTCGTCATGACACAACCGACATAAAAATCCTTTTTTGCCTAATCAAAAAGGCCGCCTCAGCAAATCTTCTACGATTTGCCAAGACAACCTTCAATTACCCTATCTATTCCGTTAACCGATGCGATAGCTGCACTTGCCGCCGCCCTTAGCCAAACATTCCGTTCGTTCTACGGGCACATCAAGCAATGATTTAAACAAAGCTAGCTCGCATCTGCATGCCTGCTGGTACTTCCCGGCAACCTGTGCGATTGGACAGTTATACTCGTAGAGCATATAGCTGCCGTCGCTCTTCGTCTCCACTTCTGCCATGTAGCCCCCGGCATTTTGGATGACAGCAAGCTCGCTGACCTTCTGCTCCAAGCTTTTGCCCGCCATACGCGGCTCGTAGCGATCAAGCAGCTTCTTCTTCCTGCCTTCAAACATCCGATCGATAAGCGCTGCAGTATCCGGGTCGTCCGCCAGCTCGTCAAGCAAATCCAAGGCGAGAACATGATAATTTTTTGGAAAAAGCTCGTCCGCTTCCGCCGTCAGCTCGTAAGCATGCAGCGGTCTGCCCATCGCTTGGCGCACAGCAACGATGCTTACGCTGCCTTCGCTCTCGAGCGCATACATATGCCGCCGAATCGCCATTTCTGTCAAACCCAGCTCGCTCGACAAGTCGCCGGCATTCAATCTGCCGTTAGTCTTAAGCAGCATCAATATTCTCTCGCGCGTCGAGCTGTCTCTTCGCGTTTCAACCGTCATGTCAGCTGTTCCTATTGCTCTTGTCCGCTTCAACCCTTCACCACCTTTGCAGGCTTGATAGCGTCATTGTAACGTATTTTGACTTTTTCGTAAATCAAGCATATTTTCCCTACAGCTCGCGTTCCAAGTAGCCCTCTACCGCTTCCTTGAAGGCAGGCATCAGCGTGGACAGCACCTCGGTAAGCGGATGAAGCTCCGTACGCTTCCAGACGTAATAATCCTGAACAAGCGGCTTGCGCAGCTTCACAAGCTCGGTAAGCGTCGCCTGCATATCCGCAGGAAAGGCGCCTGCTTCGCCTGTAATTTCGATGATGTCCTCATAGCTGCTTGCATCCCTTAAAATAAACCCATCGATCAGGAAGCTGCCGACATCCGTCACCGTTTCAATGGCTAGATGCAGCGCTCTCTCCTGCGCCAAGCCTTCAAGCACTGTACCCTGCCAATTAGCGGCTAGCGATTGCAGCGCTGAGGCAACCTCAGTTATCGAATTCAACCGTACGGCAATTTGTTCGCGATTCACATAATACATCAATCAGTCGCCCGCTTTCAGCCTTACTTCTTTTTTTTCGCCTTGCGTTTAAGCCATGCCACCATAATAATACTGCTAAAGATAATGACTAACAAATACGTCAGTATTTCATATACGTCTCTCATGTCGCTCATAAGCCTTTAACCTGCCTCTCAGCTCTCAAAATCAACGCTGACGGAAGCTTCGCGAACTTGCATCATATGCTCGATTACTTTTTTATGTACAGGGTGCACTTGGTAAATCTCCAATGCTTCCAACGATTCGAATTTGGTAACAAGCGCGATATCATAAGAGCGTTCCGAGTGTACAACGTCGATGCCTACCTCAATGTACTTAAGCACTTCAATCTTGCCTTCCATATCTCTAAGCACCTGTGCGGTACGTGCCACGCTCTCTTCGCTGCCATCCTTTAATTTAAAAAATACGATGTGAGTAATCATTTGTTGTTCCTCCTCTGAATTTGTCGCATGACTTTCGTCCTTTTGTCACATAATAACCTATGCAGTCGCATTACGGCAATCTTTAACGCGAAGGAGATCGGTACGTTATGCGCTATCCGGTAACAATTGTTGCTACCTTGATTGGGCTTGCTATTTGTTTGTTTAATTACACGGGTTACGACCCGCACAACATGGTTTTTTTCATGTTTAGCATACCTGCATGGGTTGTTGATTTATTTGTCGACGTGCATGAGGTAAGCGTCCTGCTTATGTACACCCTTACCGTCCTCACTTGGGCACTGCTTGGCTTTATCGCCGATGCGATCATTGCACGCGGCCGTGAAAGCGATCGTCATTCCCGTTCTGCACGATAACTATTGATTTCAACAAAAAGGAGCCTTTCGGCTCCTTTCGCATGTTTGCAATCCATCAATCGGTTTTGGCTTTAAGCAGCTTCAACAACTAATGTAGAATGCATCGTTGTATGTCCTTGGCCGCACGGAATGGAGCAGTAGATCTTGTAAGTGCCTGGTTCCGTAAATTCCAAGTCCGTTTCCGGGTGGTCATTATCAAGAGATACTTTAAGCTCGTCAATATTTATCCCGTGAATGCCGCTTTTATTGGATAGCTTAAGTCTAACTTTGTCTCCAACTTTAACTTTGTACTCCGGTTGGTCAAATACGAAATCATTGGATGCTACTACTTTCAACAAACTCATTCCCTCTGGCAGCGAGGCTGACTCGTCAACAGGCTTAGCGGGCAAGGCGAATGTGAGCAAATATAAGCCCAGCAACGACGCCGCTGCAAATAAAGTAAACATAATCCACTTATGCATTGCTATGTGCTCCCCTTTGCATTCATAATGTCTACCTCTTATATTACATAAGATCGTCCGATGTTCTCAACCTTAAACTACAGAAAGAGGAAAAGTTTTTTCGTTATTTTGACAAAACCATGAACAAATCCAAATTTAGCTGGACAAATACTGTTTTAAGACTCGCTCGGATTCCGCCTTCACAAAGCCCCACAGCATAAAAAACTTGTGATGGTAGCCCCTGCAAACATATTCGGCATGCAAGCCATCCGTTTCCCGCTTCTCCTCATACACTTTAATGCCCATCTCTCGAAACTGCCTGCGGATTGCAGCGAGCTCAAGCAGTACCCGATCCTGCATGCCGCGCAGCATAGAATCATAAAACCGCGGGAGCTTAATAGCAGAAGTGCCGATCACTCGTATATCATGATCCAAAATACGCATAACGATTCCAAGCAGTACGTAGCGCTTCACCAGCTCGAGCTCTTCCTCGGTCTGTATCGGCGGATGCGATGCCGTTCTGACTCTGCCGCGGGCCTCTTTCTCATTAGCGGCCATTGCCACCCCTCCAAATAAGAACATCTGTTCTTATTATAGCCAAGGACTGCGATTTCATGCAAGTCCATTTAAATCCATCCAATATTTACTTCTTATCCTTAAGCACTTCGATTATTTTGCGAAGCTGCTCGGGGAGAGGAAGCCCCATCCGCCCATAATTTTCCGTAATGGAAATCAACTCGTTGGCGACATAAAAATAGATGGCGGCACCCATCGTCGCATTGTTCAGCTCAAGCAATACATCGATTCGATGCGTTAATAAAATCACGAGCAGCATTAATCCTTTTCGCGTCAATCCCCATGATCCAAAAACGCTGTTTAAGCCTTTCCCCTCTTTGATGGATGCCGCCATTCCAGAAATATAATCAATGCCCATCGCAACGACTAATAAGGTAAGCGACTCCACCCAGCCTCCGAAAGCAAACGTGATAACCGCGCCTGCCAGACCGCTAATCGAACAAATCCATAATTGGGGCATAATCCCCACCTCTCCTTCATTCTACGTACCATATGATATGCATGAATGACAAAGGTTGTCCGTCTTCACTATGTTCGCCAAGCCGATGCTGCGAAAAAAGCTCTTTGCTTTAAACAATTTCGTATTGGAAAATGCTAGGAAAGATAGTATGGTGGATAAAGCAATATTTGAAGCGAGGGTGACTGGCATGCAGCTGTTTTTGAAACTTACGGTTAAGCTTCTACGATTGAACCATTACTTTGTCGTTTTTGCAACGCTATTGCTCGTACTTGTTAGCTCCACGATTGCATTCCTGCTTGAGCCCGGCACCTTCGGCCATTGGTTCAATGCTCTCTGGTGGGTAATGACCACGGTTGCTACGGTTGGTTATGGCGATTTTTTCCCGAAGACGGTGCCTGGCAAGGTGCTTGCTATGCTGCTCTATGTGTTTGGAATTGGTCTGCTCAGCTTATTGATCGGCAAAATTATCGATTCGATAGCTGAACTTCAGCGAAGAAGAGAAGGTGGAAAATTGATATTTCAAGGTCAAGGCCATATTATCGTCATCAATTGGAGTAAAAAAGCGCAGCTGGCGGTAGAGGATTTGCTCGACTCGGATTCTAAGGCAGCCATTATTATTATTGATAACAGCGACAAGCATCCGTTCGATGTTCCGAGAGTACACTTTGTGAGCGGCGATCCGACATCGGTTGACGTGCTGGAGCAGGCTAATCTTCAAAAAGCACGCTCGGCGATCATTTTTGCCGATCCTCGCATCGACGACACCTCGCTAATCGACGGCAAGTCGCTGCTCATCGCATCCAGCATTGAACAGGCTGCCCCCGCTGTCCATACGACGGTAGAAATCGTGCTGGAGAAGCATATTGTTAATTTCCGTCACGTACAAGTAAATGATTTCATTTTATCGCATGATGCCGTATCCAGGCTTGCTGTGCGGTCCGCTTTAGAAGGAAACGTCGATATCTTCATGCAGCTGCTCAGCAGAAAATATGGTGAGGACGTATTCGAAATCGCCGTTGACCCGAGTTGGTCCACATACGACGACGCCTTCCAAGCGCTGCTGCGCAAAGGGGCGACCCTTATTGCCGACCGCGCCGACATGAGCATTAACCGCAAGCTGGATACGCCAATTCCGGCAGATGCCCGTTTATTTGTTATTTCAAATGACGAAACCATCGCGAAGATAAGATCAGAGGGGCGGTAGTCCAAGTGAATTACTCGCTATCCTACATGGAATGGTCCGAACTGGATCAGCGTGTAGTACGAACCATTACGGATGCTGTAGTAACGCGTGACGATATTTTTGTACGCAAGCTCGTAAATGCAACCTATTTCCGCAACAGCCTGTTTGAGCATACGGCTAACGAATGCGAGAACGGCATACGCCATCTTATTTACGCGAAGCCGTACAATGAATACGATGATACCTTATATGGGCAAGCCATCCGCACCGCACTTCACGAATTCGTTACTGTCTCCCCTTATATGGAAGTCGAGTATTTGCTATGGAACGGCTATCGTTTTAATCCTTATAAGTTGGCACAGCCATCCCCGGCAAGCCCGCTCGAATTTGCTCAGCTCCTGCTCGATCATTATATTGTGAACGAACTGAGCACCTTTGAGACGATCTATACGATTTATGATATGGATCGGAGCAAAATTGTCGTTTTTTTGAAAGGAGTGAGTATATAGATGTCGGATGTGAAAGCACAGCAGCTGACAGCCAGCGGCAAATTCAAAGCAAATGGCCAAAAGGCGCTCGCCTTCGCCTTGATGCTGACTGTACCCGTCGCTTTAAGCGGCTGCAATACGACGAGCGCTAAAGATTGCGTCGACTACGACAAGGATGGTTACTGCGACGATAACGGCAGCAGCCGCGGCACTTATATATCAAACGGCAAAACGCACAAAAAATCATCAAGCTACAAATCCGGCTCCAGCTCATCAAAAGGCTTCGGAAGCTCCGGCATTGGCAGCAGCGGAGGGTAGACATTTGCAGCGCGTCATTTCGCTTCCATTGACCCACGACGAGCTGTTTCAAGGAGAGCTTGAGCAGCGAATTCCGTACCATCGCATGCATGGCAAGCAATATTGCCTGCCATCCGTAACGCTGTACACACGTGCAGAATATGAGGAGCTTCAAGCCGCATCTGAGCAGGTGGACCAGATCTATTGGAAATCGCTGCGGTTTGCGCAGCAGCATTTGCCGGATGATTTTCTAAATAAACAATTAGGCATTCATCCCTCTCTTATCCGAGCAGCGCGTATGGAAACTCCTTCACACGGAATTTCCCGTCAGGACTGGATCGTAACCGCACATGGCTTGAAATGTATCGAAAATAACACCGACACGCCCACTGGCATTCCGGAGACGGCTTTTCTAGGAAATGCAATCGTTAGCCGTTATACCGCCTATCGCTCCGCCTCCGAAGGTATACGCAAAGCGCTGAAGGCATCGCTTGAGAAGCTCATTGCCCACTATCGCAGCGAAGGATTAACCAGTATGATCACCTGCACCTGCTACGACTGGCATGTCGAGGACAAGTGCAATACCGAATATGTAATGGATGTCATTCATGAGCTTGGTTATCCCGTTATTTTCGTGCCACTTGATCAGCTCGTTATTATAGAGGGTGACGGCTTGTACAACGATGGCAAGCGCATTGATATACTGTACCGCCTTTATCCTTTAGAGTATTTAATTCATGATACCGATGCTGACACCGGCTCGCCGATCGGCGAGGCGCTTATAGAGCTCGTTGAACTAGGGCAGCTTGCGCTCATTAACCCGCCGCAAAGCATTATTACACAAAGCAAAGGCTTCATGGCGCTCATTTGGGCATTACATGAACGAAATGATCAATCGGTGGACGTGCTGGGACATCCACTTTTTGACGAAGTGGAGCTCGAAGCGATTCGTAAATATCTGCTTCCTACTTATTTTGAGAATACCTTATTCATTCAGCGGAAAACCCCTTATGTCGCCAAAAGCTACTGGGGACGCGAAGGCAAGGGCACCGCTCTCTTCGCAGGAGACGGCACCATCGAGAGTGTAGAATGGGGCATTCAAGATAGTGAAGAGGAAGCCGTAGAAACCAAGCTGTATTACAACGAGCAGCCAAAAATTTATCAGCAGCGCTTCACGATGGAAGAAGTCGCAGTACATACAGAAGAAGGCCAGTTTAATGGCTGCTTGTTAACCGGCGCTTATGTAGTCGGCGGAAGCTTTGCCGGCCTGCTGCCTCGAGTTGGTGCCAAAATAACCGGCGACATGGCTTATTACTGCCCTGCTGCTATTGTCGAGTAATGGATTGGTGGGAAAATCCGGACATTGAGCTTTCGTTGCTAGTTTTTGTTTACAAAACTTTGAGGAGGGTCAATATGAATGAATTTTTACAAAATTCCGCTAATGTTGGAATCGGTCTTGTTCTCCTGCTCATCATTTTAGGCGCGGGCGCATTCATTTTCAGTAAATTAACTCGTTACAACGATTCCGAGCAAATAAGCAAAGGCAATCAAGCGGCAGGCATGTATATGGGCAGCAAGCTGCTGGGACTATGTATCATCGTCGCAATGGTTTCATACAGCTCTCATTCATGGGTCTCGATGCTGATCTGGTCAGCCATCGGCATAGCCATTCTATGCATCGTCTATCTCGTATTCGATTTTTTTACGCCGCGCTTTAAAGTTTGCGAGGAAATCGAAAAGGGCAATATGGCTGTTGCGCAGCTTCTCCGCTCCGTGATCATCGGCGTATCCATCGTAATCGGCACATTTCTCATCTAACTGCCGCTTAAGAAATGAAAAAAGAGGAACCACAAAGCTGCGATCGCTACTTTGTGGTTCCTCTTTTTCAGTTCGAGATTTAACATCCGCCGCACATTGCGCCATCTGGCCTCTATAAATGCAAAAGGAACCATCGCTGTAATTTGCGTGATTCCTTCGGTGTTTCTTATTAAGTTTTGCTTGCTTTTCCTGCAGCGTTGGTGTGCGTTTAATCGTTGGAACGACGCCCTGCCAGCTGCCTCGCAGTACATCCGGCGTTAAGCGCCCCTGCTGCGCCAGCTTTTGTCTTGTTTTTTTCGCCTTGCTGATGGACATGATTTTGCCCTCCTAAAAAGTTTTAGTAAGCATTCGCTTCGTTTTGTGAAGAAAAACGTTACTCCGCAAGCGTTAGCTCACTCCCACTATTATACGCGCTTCGCCTCCGTTATGAAAGCCGCTTAACGCTTTTCCAACATAGAAAATTCCTTCCGCAGCAGCGTGAAAACAAGCAGCTCAACGATAGTACCTTTCTCGATCTCAAATTCCTTTACATCGACAGCCTGCTTGAATCCAAGCTTGGACAGCAGACCAATCGAGGCATCGTTTCCCGAATCCACCTTCGCTTCGATGCAGTATAATTTCATGGTGTTGAAGCCAAATGCGATAATCGGCGCGGCCACCTCACTCATAATGCCTTTGCGCCAATAGCTTGGAGCCAGATCATAACCGATTTCGGTACGGGCAAATTCCTTCAAATAATGCAAAAAACCGCATGTTCCAATCACTTTTCCTGTGCTTTTCTCCTCGATCAGCCATCTAATTCCGATTTGCTGAGCGAAAATCTCCATATGCCAGTTCATTTCCTGCCACGCTTCTGCCTCCTCAGTGAAAGGCATTAGCGGAGTATATTTTACGACGTCCTCATCCGAATAAAGCTCAAACAAATCCTTCTTATCCCGGTCCTCCGTCTTGCGCAAAATAAACCGTTCCGTCTCCATCTGCGGAAACACTTGAAATGAGTATGATAATGCCATCCACCCAGCCCCTTTATTCAGAAAAGCACATAATCGGCATGCCGCTATTCAACTGACTGCCGCTTTTCCTCTTCATGATCAGATAACATACCACAATCTCCTTTGAAAGTGAATGCATTGCATGTAAGTGCCATATATAACGATTAAACAAGAAATCGCGAGGAATGTTGATCAAGATGCCCTTACATATAAAAAAAAGAACAGGTAAGCTAGTATGCTAGCCATCCAGTTCTTTTTCATATACCGTCGTTCGGTTTCGACCCCTCGCTTTGGATTGATACAGCGCTTTGTCCGCCATCTCGATGATATCCTTAGCATCCGCAGTACCTGGAGTCGACAATGAAATGCCTATGGACACGAAGATCGGACTGCCAGCCGGACTTACAGTAACCGAGATTGCTTTTCTGAGACGCTCAGCCATTTGCTCTGCGATTTGAACATTTCCATGATTGACCAAAATGCCAAATTCCTCGCCGCCGTAGCGGAAGCACAGATCATCGCTTCTGGAATAGGCAACTATTTGAGAAGCCAAATGGATCAATACTTCGTCTCCAATGAGATGCCCTTGCTCATCATTAATTTTTTTGAAATAGTCGATATCCAGCAGAATAAGCGCGAACGGAATATCCTCCTCCAGCCACTCCTGGAGAGTCAAATCAAATGTCTTCCTGTTCGCAAGACCTGTTAATCCATCTAATCGAATTTCCTTATTCAACAAATTAATATGGTTAATTATACTCTGATTAAGCTGTCGCACTTCATAAATATACGACTTTGCTTTTGGCATTTTGGTGCGTACCGCCTTCGTGGACAAAATGGCATCCTCCGAATAAGCAGCTAGTTGAAAAAGAGGTTTGGATATGACATAGGAAACATACCATGCCGCAAGCAATATCACAAGAAAGAGCGGGAGCGATTGCAGCAATATGCTCCATACTAACTCTTTTAAAGGCTTATCTACTATAGAAGTAGGCGTTTGCGCTACAATCGCCCAGCCGGATATAGGCTCGAAAGCGTAGCCTGCAAAGTATGATTTGCCTTTTGAATTAACGATTTTCTGAGATCCGCTAAGACCTGTTATCGCTTGATTAATGACCTTGTTGTTTGTAATGGTTTCATTTAGCCGTTTTTTATCCGGATGGTAAATAAGATGGCCATGCTTATCTGCGACATAGACATACGAGCCGTTGCCGTAAAAATGTTCACTTAGCAATTTGTGTATCGCATTGCTCTCATCCAAGTAAATCGTGCCAGCAGCAAATCCGGCGTACTCGCCGCGGTCATCGAAGATGGGAGACGAGATCAGAACAAGCAGACGATTCGAAATTGGCGCTACGTATGGTTCGGAAATGAGTGAACGCTTCTGTTCTATAGCTTGAAATGATGCTGCGGAGGTCAATACTAACCCTTCCGTGACCCCGCTGTCCATGATGCTTGTAGCTGTTACTTTTCGATCTTGATCTGCAATCAGTATCGAATTGAAATAATGCTTGTTCGACTGATACCAAATATTCAATTCCTTTTGCGATAAGTTTTTCTTGCCTGCCCTTGCGGCGATCTCACCGATATTGCTGCGCATAATTTGCAATAATTCACTCGTATTGGAGGACAGCTTCTTGGCGTAGTAATAATTGCTGTCCAAATAACCGGAAGACATTGAGTCCTTATTTGCTTTCCATGCAAAATAACCGCCGATAACGGCGGTAATGAGAACGGAGCTTATTACTAATAGCCCTAGTACAAATCGAAGCCTAAAGCCCTTGTGTTTTCTCACAGATATTCCTTCTCTCGTTGCCAAAGTACAGCTTTATTTTAGCGTAAATGGACGAGAAAATAAATAACTTTTCCATTCTTTTATATAGAGGCAGCCTGAATAACAGCCTCCAGAAGCCCGGGAAAGCGCAAATTCAAATCCTCTAACCGCAGCGTCAAAAAATGCTGGGTGCCTTGCTTGCGAACGTTGAGCACACCCGCCTCGCGCAAAGTACGAACATGATGCGTTATTGTAGACTTCGCGACAGGAGAATCAAAGTGACCGCAGGGCTGCTCGCCGCTCTTCATGATATCGATGACAATGCTGAGCCGGATTGGATCGCTTAATGCATAGAGCACGGAAGTAAGCTCAATATCATCGCGATTGGGATGAAACAATATTTTCACGCACATTCGCTCCTTTCTTATCAAGCATTATTGCCTGATATTACAGATCATGCTATATTCTCATAGTACGATAATAATCGTACAATGAAAACAAGAAAAAAAAGACTATTATTTCCATTGGAGGTTCCATGAGAAACGCTGCAACGATTACCGCCCCACCACTATCCACCGAGGCACAGCCCGCCTTTCGAGACGGCCTTGTTATCCCTCTGCTTGGCTTAACCGTCATTATAGTCATCATGAATACGATGATGTTCAATTTGGCACTTCCACAAGTAACGACGGAATTTATGCTTTCAACCTCGGCCGCTTCTTGGATTATAACCGGCTATTCCATCGTCTTTGCCATTGCATCCATAACCTACAGCAGGTTGTCCGATTTTGTGCCCATTCGCTTACTGCTCACAATTGGATTAATAGCCATGGGCGGCGCGTCTGTGCTAGGTTTTTTTAGTCATCATTATCTATTGCTGCTTGTCGCACGGCTCATTCAAGCATCCGGTGCGGGCTCCGTGTTCAGCTTGACGATCGTCCTTATTACGAGATTCATTCCACTTGCCAGACGCGGCAAATCGATGGCGCTCATTACATCCGCCGCATCGCTTGGTCTTGGGCTTGGGCCTGTAGTCGGGGGTGTGATCACGCAGTATTGGGGCTGGAACGATCTGTTCATCGTAACCGGCATCTCGCTGCTCTTAATTCCGCTCTTCTACCGACTGCTTCCAGATGAAGCGGTAAGCAAAGGCTCCTTCGACATCTTGGGCGCTTCGCTTGTCGGAATCGGATCAACCGGCGTGCTATTGTATTTGACTAACCATTTTTGGATTGCGCTAATTGGCGGGATTACAGCGCTCGTTTTATTTTGGATTCGCATTAATCGCGCGGCAAATCCGTTTGTACAGCCAGCTTTGTTCCGCAATAAAAGATATATCCGTCTTATCTCGCTTGGCGTCGTCTCGTATATTAATAATTTCGCAACGTTGTTCTTGCTGCCGCAGGTGCTCATTCATTTGTTCAAGCTTACACCCGGTCAAGCCGGCCTAATCATTTTCCCAGGTGCGCTCGTCGCTATGCTGTCCTCGAACCGAGTAGGCAAAATCATCGATCGCTCTGGCAACAGCCTGCTGCTTCGTCTCACTCCTTTGCTTTTGCTGGTCGCAGCCGTTTCCTTCGCTTTGTTTGCGGATCTTTCCATCTATGTCATTATGGTTATTTATATGGTGATGAGCGTTGGATTCTCTGCTTTAAACTCGAGCGTTTCCAACGAGCTGTCGCGAATACTGCCAGGCGAGCATGTTGGCGCTGGGATGGGCTTATTCCAGTTATCGCAATTTATTAGCGGCGCCTTCAGTGTTGCGATTAGCGGCATCGTGCTGGCCTCGCAAAGCGAGCTCCCGCTTAGCCGCGCTTTCTCGAATATCTTTTGGGGCATGGCCGTCATTGCCGTATTTGCCATAGCTGCCTCTTGGCTATACTATTCATCATCAAGGCAGACGCTCAAAGAACACAAGCCTCAATAGTCTACCGCATATGCTTCAGCGCTTCCTTCCTGCTTAGCGGGGAAAGCGCCGTATTGCTCACGAACCGATGCACGCTGGGTGCATCGGTTTTTGCATATTCCCGCAGCGCCCAGCCAATTGCCTTGCGAATAAAAAAGTCGCTCTCATCCTTTGTTCGACATATGTAGTCAAACAAACGCTCCGTGTCGGTATGATGCTTATATCTCAGCTGAAACAAAATCGCCGTTCGGCGCAGCCACAGGTTATCCGACATAATCCAGCGCTCCGAATAATCCGCTATTAATTCCGGATACTTCGACAGATGAAAGCCAACAAGATGCGACGCTATGAAATCAACCGTGTCCCACCATGAGTGGGTCGTCACCCACCGCTCCAGCCTATCGATATGCGCTGGCGCCGCCTCTTTGCAGTATTTCTCAAGCAGCCCCATCGCGACATAATGGAATTCACGCTCATTCAGCATCCACAGCTGCTCTGCAGTTTGCAAAAGCTCTTCGCCCTTCGGCTTTTCTTTATGCTTCCAGAACTCTCGCAGCAGCTGCGTTCGCTCCGGTGTTTTAATACCCAGAAATACGAATTGGCCGCGCATATATGCCTCCATAGGCACAGCATTCTCTGGGTTAGCCTGTTCCCTAAATTGTGCTTCAAGCGCCTTTGCAATCGCAGTCATAGGATAAGCAGCTCCTTTTCCTTGAACGATAACATAAAGCAGCCCCAACCATCAATGATGGTCAGAGCTGCCAAGTTGTTTTTGATTAATTTTTGTTAAACCGCCTCTCCATGCAAATATCTATAGAACGGTTTATCTACCCAAAATTGAATTGGCGTAACATTAACATTCGGATCGATCGCTTTCAAGCCTGCAATTACCTTCGCGGAATCTTCATTAAGCGAGAACGGATTTACCGTATACGGGCTATCCTTGTCCGTAATAAAGTTGTTCGTAATAATTTCATAGTCCTTCAGTTCCGTTTGCGAATAGTACAGCGGCTGGAACCATGATTCAATGATCAGCCCCGTTTGATCAGCCTTGTCTTTTTTCGCATATTTTAAAATAACGTCCTGGAAAGCTGCTTTATCTGCCGCATTCGCGAATTCGAAGGCAAGATCATATTCTTTGGCGTAAGAAATATAGTTGCCATTTTCAATTTGAACCACATTAGGTCCAGGAGTGCCCCACTCTGCTAAAAAGATAAAGGCTGATGTTTTTGGCTCAAACTGCACCTTTGCGTTCAGACCTTCACTGCGAAGCAGGCCAATGAGCTGAATCGCATGTTTGAAATCGGAATGACCGTAAATGAGGGACAAGGAATCCACAAAGTTTGCGTTGAAACGGGAATCCTTGAGGTTGTAGCCAGTAATCAAATCCTGCTTCAGCGCCGTATTTACAAGCGTCTGCAGCTTAGGAGCATCAATAATGTCCGATGTGTGGTATGCATTGTTTAGCTTCGCGTAAATATCGCCATCGTTAACATATCCGATATACTTTTTGTAAAGCCCTTTTGTAATCAATACTTTGCCAAGCAGCGTGTTGATCAATTGCTCGCCGGCTGCATTTTTTGGCTTAAAGCTGGCATACAAGTCAGCTGTCAGCAAGCCATTGTCAACGGCAACAGCTACCTCTTGAGCCAATTTAGTGCCAAGCACACTGCTTTTTACGTTCAGCTTAGTCAAAGCTTTATCGACTTTAGATGCCGGGTATGTATAAGCAAGCTCCTTCAGATCAGTTGCTCTAACCGCAATCGATACCGCTACGGAAATCGTTAGCACCTGTTCGCCCTGAATGGCAGGTCCTGACAAAATCCCTTTCTCATACAAAGCCGCAGCTGCTGTATACAAATCGCTGCCTGACTTTAGATCGGAGAAGGTTACTTCTTTGCCAGACGGCTTGTAGCCGAGGATATCTGCTACCGCCTCAATGTAGTCGCCTTTGGTTACTTTTCCCGAGAGACTGACATCAAATTTTCCCTTCAAAAACTGCTTATACTGTGCTGCGCCATCCTCCTGCAGAGTGGCTGATACAGCAGGCGATTCGGCAAAAGCTGCTGATTGAGTGAAAATGATAGAGAAGGACAAGAGAAGGGCTATTAGCCATTTGGCGTAAGATAACTGCGTTTTTCTCATGAACAAAACCTCCATTTAATTAAATTCCGATAGATTTAATCGGGAATATGTAATGTTCCATAGTATACCAATTGAAAAACAGTAGTGTCAATACAATTATTTAAAGCCGAAAAACGATGCGCTATCGTTTTTCGGCTTATATTTATTTCTTTATGAGCGTAGAGATTTTAATTCCCTAATCGCCATATCCACTCGCTTATCTGGATATTCTACATCGATAACATAATAAAGAACAACATTCCCTATGTGATACCTGTTGTGCGCTACAACATCTGCTGTTGCTGTTTTATTCTCAAAATCCTTTAATCCTTTTTTGGCATCTCTGCTGGAGCGATAAACATACAGGCTGATTAACTGGTTATCATTTATAACAAATTGTTCAGGCAGAACACCATTATACGCTCGTGAGAAGACAGCTTTTGGATTTGCTTCCGTTTGCTCTACGAGCAAAACGCCATGCTTGTTGAATGCCTCTTTTACCTGTGCTGACGTTATGTTTTTTTCGGCGTATATACATCCCGTAACCATCAGGCATAAGACGATTGCGATTATCGCCATTATTCTCATAAAACCCGCCCCACTTATCCATAATGACGAATCCGTTTGATTACTTATTAAATATTTCTGTTCAGCTTCAGCTCAAACTGAGGTTTTGTTACATATTCCATATAAGCTATTTTTCCACAAAAGTCCAAATAAGCCTGATAGCGAGTGCGGATGGCGGGAGCAGCAATTCGATCAAGCACTTGATCCTTAGCGATCCAACAGCTTTCTGATGTCTCCTCCGATGTGCACAATTGTCCACCTACCGGCTTGCATACATAGTCGAGCATAACTTTGGTAGGCACGTCTGTTATACCGTCATGCCATTTATATATCGCAGTGTTGGAATATACGCCAATCAAGTGAGAGACAACGGTGTCTATCCCGCTCTCCTCTTTTATTTCTCTGCTTAATGCATCTATTAGATTTTCACCCGCCTCCACTTGCCCGCCTGGAAATACCCAACCGCCATGCTGAGTTTTCACTAAAAGAATATACCCTTGCTCATCCTCTACGATACCGCCTACTGCCACTATATGTGTCGGCATTGCCATAGTCATTACCTCCTGCACAGATATGATCGAACCTTATTTCGCAAATAAATCCACCTCAAAATAAG
Organism: Paenibacillus sp. Y280; assembly: GCF_056786335.1. Classification (NCBI taxonomy): domain Bacteria; kingdom Bacillati; phylum Bacillota; class Bacilli; order Caryophanales; family Paenibacillaceae; genus Paenibacillus; species Paenibacillus sp. Y280. The sequence continues at coordinate 19,638 of NZ_JBXCIW010000022.1, read as the reverse complement.
CTGCTTGTTAATGATCGCGATCAATTGGCTTCCAATTATTTTTCACGAAGAGAATGACCATGACGAGCACAAATAGCCCAGCTAAATAAAACAATATTTTTTTCCAGCTAAAATGCTTTCCTTCATATTCAGCCTCATAATTTGCTTTTATAAATATTTCGTCGCTTACCTTTATCGCAATGGCCTCATTGATGTCAACGCCTTTGACTGCGTAGTATTCCGTGCCCTTCGGATAAGAGTTGGAGAAATTGCCAGAGTATGTCCCCTCCTCATCCGAATAGGAAGTAACCTTGCCGACCTTATCACCAATTTGTTCCGGTTCAACTTGGACTTCCGAGAGAACATAAATCTTCCCGTCATTTACGACAAAAGAGTAGGCCCAGCTTGCCTGAACCGGATTAACAGCCATAAAAGTGCCTGCCAACAACAGCATAACCATCAATAACAAACCTTTTCTCATATGATGCCCCCCTCCTAATTACGAACTCCAGCGTTTTTCTGTAATGTCAGCAGCACTTCAAGGCATTTTGCGCTCATCGGTTGAGCAACGAGACGCAGCGGCACAATCATACTTCCGCTTACTAGATAAATATTAGACGTCAATATTGGCAAAAAGTTACAAGCACATCGTTTGATCCCCTTATCTTTTGGGTACATACATTGAAACAATGAAAAGAGGTGGACAAGCATGAATGAATTCGAGAAGGATGCAGACGGTGCAGTGAAGAAGGGCAATCGCGATCATCCCGAGCAATACCCGACGGAGAAGGAGAGCTTGTTCGATAAGTTTAAGAGCGAGCAGACGGTTGATCCTATCCCCGTGGAAGACTTGAAGCTTCAAGTGCAGGATGAGAAGCACAAGGAAGAGACTAAGCACAAGTCATCCAGCGCAAATAAGTTTGATTGAAGCGGATTTCCTATTGCCACCAAGAAGCGCAAATTTTTCTGAGCTGAAAAATATCCAAAAAAACGAGCACTTAGAATCGCTTCTAAGGCTCGTTTTGCGTATTAGGCGTTGTATTCGAATGCCCTGATCTCGCCTTTCCCTCAAACCATTGCATCTGAAAAGAAATAACAGGAAAAAGTCCATCTAAAATTTCTTTTGAGGCAGCGATTGATCATTTAGATGGAAAACCTCCCGTTAAAAGGATCAAATTCACCCGAACTAGGTAAAAAATTGAAAATTAACAGGAGAAAATCCATCTAAACACCATTTTCGCTTGAAATGTTTTGAAATAACAGGAGCTTTTCCCGTTAATCATACACTAGTTTGTTAATCGTTCATTGGTTTGTTAATCACACACTAGTTTGTTAATCATGCTGTTTGTTGAGCTTGCTGCTTCTATGACTAAAATGTCCTACATCGACGCTTTCACATCCTCCGCTCGCCTATTTGGACGAAATCCGAAGCCGAGCATTGCAAAAATGAGGAATGTAGCGCCCAAGAATAGAAAGTTTACAGAATCGGAAATATAGCGTATGCCATAACCTCCGAGAGTCGGCCCCATGATGCTGCCAAGGCTGAAGTGGATCGATGCGATCACATTCGCCGCTGGCAGTATAGCGCGAGGCAATATATCCGCGGCATAGGCAAGACCGAGCGAATAGAACGATCCGACTGCTCCTCCGGCAATTACGAATAGCACGAGAAGCATTGCAACATTGCCGCCAGCAGCAGGTATCGCGAAGAAAGCTAGCGATCCGATTATACCGCAGGCAATTAGCACCGGCTTTCGCCCGATTCGGTCGCTCATGATGCCAAGCGGCAGCTGCAGGATCAGGCTTCCAACGCCGAAAGCCAATAACAGCAGGGAGATCCAGTGCTGGCTTAAATCGATGCGCAAGCCGTACAGCGGGAAGCTGCTGTTCATGGAAGCTTCCATCAAGCCGTACAGGAAGCCCGGTATAAGCACAAACCACGCCATGCGATACGTTCTCACGAACCGATTTTCCGCCGCAGCGCCTCTTGCAGCTCGCTCGGGCATCTCAGTTTTCATCCGCAGAACTAACAGAAGAACCGTGACAAAAAATAGGCAGGAAACAACAAACGGAACCGATCTTCCAAGCGGTAGAAGATTAATGCCAAGCGGCCCTATACTGAAGCCAAGACCGTATGCCATACCGTATAGAGAAATATATCTCCCTCTCCGATCAGCGGGGCTTGAGCTTACAATCCATAGCTGAGTTGCATAATGGAGCGAGCTGTCGCCTACGCCGACAAGCAGACGCAAGACGAACCATATAGCTAGCGACTCTGTGAATGGGAAGAGCAGACTCGCAAGCGTAACTAACGCAATCCCTGCTACGATCACTTTTTTGTAACCAAAACGCATGACCGGCTTCTCCACGAAAAACATCGTACAGAAAATGCCGATATACATAGCAGCCGAGTTAATACCGTTCATATCCGATGAAATGCCGGAGTCCTCCAGCATAATAGACAGCAGCGGCAGCAACAGCCCTTGGCTCATGCCCGCGACTACGACGACCAGCAGCAAAGTAATTAAACGAAAACGAAATGAAACCGAACCTCTTGCAATTACACCTGATGACAAACCTCTTGCACTCTCCTTGAATAATTATTGTCTATTTCCCCTTACACATTGTATACTTGGCGGAAATGCCTGACAACAGCCTTTCATTGCCAGCTTGCTCGCGAAGCCCCTGTACTGCCGTTTATAATACTTTGACGAAAGTTACCCAAGCAACATTTTTCCGCAAAAATCTTATCAGTTTCTCGCAGCAGTGTAGTAGGGATAATCCATCTTTTCTTGAATTTGCCTAGCTGCCTCAGCGCTAATAAGAGATTCCACGACATATAGACCCAAATCAATAGAAGCCGAGACGCCTCCGCCCGTAAAAACATTCCCATCCCTCACGTAACGCTCCTTAATCACCTCTGCGCAATAAGGCGCCAGCAGCTCGTAAGCAGACGGATTTGTTGTCGCTTTTTTGTCATGCAAATAACCCGCAGCACCCAAAATTAATGCTCCTGTGCACACCGACACCTTGTACTCCACATCACGTGCAGTTTGAATCCATGCTATAAAATCGGCATCATATCTTAGCTGCCTTGTCGAAAAGCCGCCCGGGATAAATAGTAAATCATAGGCTGACAGGTCAGGAAGAACCCGGTCTATCTTCATAGTCAGTCCGCGATCATCCGTAATCAGCTCTTTGTTCGAACAAAAATCCCATGACATCTTCATTTCTGCTTCGAACTTCCCTAATCTCGTTACTGCATCATAAAAACCGACAAAATCCAGCGTAGTCATCTGATCATATAGAATGAATGCGATCCTCATACCAGAACACCTGACCTTTCATCATCGTTAAAATAAAAAAAGCACTTGATCGAGGATCAAATACTTTGCCCAGGCGTACGGCGATATGAATATATGCTCCCTTGTGGTTGTCCACGTTTACGCCAGTCGCACATACCAGATATTTACTTTATTGTATGAGGAAAATGGGCAGAATGCAATGTTTTTTTCTGAAAACGATAGCCTTGCATCCAAAAACGAGCTTTCGAGCGGACAGTAGTTCTGGTATATTTGCGTTTTGACCCTTTTAGCGTAATAAGAGGACAGGAGATCCGTCCCTCCATCTAAACGAGGTTAGAATGGGGTTTTCTGAGTGATTAGCGGATCCTGAGTCCGCGAATGCCACAATAATCGTTGAATTAGAAAAATAAAGGATTCTCTGTCCGCTGCAGCTCTCTTTTCCATCACCGCCCTCTGGCACAGGAATAGCCCATGCACCACGATTTCGAGTTTAGTCCTTATGAGACAGCTCCTTTTTTGCTATGCATTGGGAAGCATTAGGCTTGGATTAATTCGACGTAGAAAGTGCTCTGCATGCTCCAACTGCTTGAATGCAAATGCCAAATCCCCATCTCCTGCCAAAGCTAAATCCAGGTTGGATACAGTAGCCGCAAGGGTCCTTGCCGTAAGGGCGAACGTAAACGACGGTTGGCCGGCAATGATTTCCGTACTGCTCATCATGTATGCGTAGGTTGGCTCTTGTAATCCTCCAAATAAGACAAGATTACTGACATAAGAGGCTAGATCCCAATAAGCCGGCATGTAGCATACATCCTCAAAATCGATCCATTTCCAGCCTTCTGGACTCGGGAGCAAGTTTCGGGCATGCGCATCTCCATGAGCTGGCATCAGAGCTTCAGGTTCAAGCCTTCGCATTTGGTTGTCTATCTCCCAAAAAATCGACAGCAAAGCTTGGATACGAGGATCTGTCTGTTCAATGAGCCTTGAAGCCGACTCATAGGCCCTTTCCCATACACCGAGAACAGGGATGGTACACGCAGTGAAGCCACTCATCGCTAAGGTAAGAGCATTAACGAGTTCAACTGCCTCGCTTGGCGAAAGCGGCTCCAATGGTGCAGGAGGCGCGTAATGCCAAAATGTCGCCCACCTGCTCCCAACACGATGAGGTCCTGCATTTGGAATCGGCAGCAGTACTGGTACGCCATTATGGTGCAAATGATTGGCCACCTGCAGCTCGCGCTCGAGAATATCATGTGCAAGCTCTGCGTTTTTCTCAGAAAGAACAACAGCCACTCGAACAGTAATCGCATGAGGAGCCAAATGAATGATCAAATTTCCGCCTTCACTTAAAATAACGGGATCAATGTCCGTAAACCCAAGCTTCTCCGCAGTAATCAGCACCTGTGAAACAAGTTCACCTCTATCAGACAATCGAACAGCTCCCTTAATGGATGGAATACGTTCATCTTAGCCCGATTGCTCCAAATTTTACAGGCACAAAACAGGTATATTTAATTTTTCCGCCAGCTTTAAGCTAATGTCTCCCATTTTGCCCACATTTCTTGCGGGTTCAGTTCGTAAATATCGTTTTCTCTAAACATGAATTGATGCATAATAAATTCCCGCCGGATCGTAGCGAAATCGTCATGGAAGCCTTTAATAAACGCGTTTATTTCCTTTTCCGTATACTTCTGCCCTCTCGTCAGGTGCGATACGATATGCTGAAGCGCGATCAGTTTTTTCTTATGCTGGGCGGGAATATGCTTCAGCTTTCCCTCCGCCGTAAAAAAATTGCGGATAACCGATTCCTTTAGACGCTTGCTGCTTTCCTCCATACTCTCCAATCCCCTCTCCGTTCCCGCATTCCGATAAATGAGCTGCTCCGCAGCGCTGGCGTTGCTCTTAATAAAATAATGGTTCAGCGAAAAATAAATCGTATTCTTTTCTCTGCGCTCATTAATTAAGCTGGCCTCCCGCAGCTTAGTCGCATGATGCGTGACCGTTGCTGGCGTAACGCCTAGCTTCTCTGCAAGCTCTTGCCCGTTAAGCTCGCCTTCTGCCAGCATGATCAACAGCTTAATTCTCGTCGCATCAGCCAGCGCCTTATGATAAGCCACAACCTTATCCAGCTGCATATTTTTATTCCCCTTTGTTTTAAATTTAACATTTATCTAATTAGATATTTATCTAATCAGATAATAACGGGTAACCTATGATTTGTCAAATCATAAGTTTCGTATTTTTTTGTAACCATCATGAATGCTCGGAATACAAATTGTCATCATCCGCGATGCTTTGGATATCCTCCGAGCTGATGCTTATATATTCGTAGCCTTCTGCTTGCTGCTTCTTCAGCGCCCGTTCTTTAAAAAACTTCGGACTGCCTTCGCCTGCATCCTCGTCGTAAACGAGCAAAATGCCGTCCGTTCTGCGAAACAGCAGCTCGTCCCGCGCCGTAAATTGCCAAATCCCGTTATATGGCTGATTGCTGACGGAAGCGTAATAATCGACCCCTTTTAGCACCTGCTGATAAAATTCCTTTTTATCGTCCTTCCACTTCTCTTCCGGATTAGCGTATGCGGAAATAATCGAAAGCCGCAGATGAGGATACATCTCCTTGAGCGCGATCACGACCTCGCAAGCCCAAAGGTCAACGCCGTACTGGCCTGGCGTAATTACCCATTCGAGACCATCCTCTATGAGCGGCACCAGCTTGCCCGTCAACGCTTTTTTAATATAAACGATGCCTTCATGCTTCTGGCTAAAAATATTAAGCTCATGCGCGCGATAGCCCGTAACGAGTAAATTTTTCATTAGTTCAACGCCTTTTCGGATAATTATGGTTTACATCTTTCCAGTGTATGCTATAGTAGAAAAAATACAAATTGAATATGGACCAATTTATTTCACTAGGGGAGTCTAACGGCTGAGATGGAGCGCATGCTCCGGACCCTTTGAACCTGATCTGGATCATTCCAGCGGAGGGAAGTGGAGCAGAAACAGCATTCATTCACGCGCGCAAGCCTTGTATGATCGTTAGACCCGCTCATTTCCTTTCGGAAATGAGTGGGTCTTTATTCGTTTACGGGGAGATGAGTCGATGAAAGTATATAAAGCGTTAACGATTGCAGGCTCGGATAGCGGCGGCGGCGCAGGCATTCAAGCTGATCTGAAAACGTTTCAAGAGCTTGGCGCCTACGGCATGTCAGTCATTACCGCGGTTACTGCCCAAAACACGCTCGGCGTCCAAGGCGTATATGCGATGGAGGCTGCTGCCGTCAGAAGACAGCTTGATTCGATTGGCGAGGATCTGACACCTGCCGCGCTCAAGACGGGCATGCTGTTCAGCAGCGAAATCGTTGAAATTGTAGCCGCAAAAATAAAGCAATATCAGTGGCAGAACTTGATCATTGATCCTGTTATGGTTGCCAAAGGCGGCTCTTCCCTGCTGCAGCAGGAAGCTATTCAAGCTCTCATCAAGCATTTGCTGCCGCTCGCGCTCGTGACGACGCCAAACATTCCGGAGGCAGAGCTGCTTGCACGGATGGCTATCCGCACGCTCAGCGAACGGGAGGAAGCAGCGAAAATCTTGTTCCAGCAAGGCTCTCGTTATGTCGTTATCAAAGGCGGCCACGACTCGGGCTGCTCACAGCTCGTCGACCTCATTTATGATGGTGAACGTTTCGATTATTTGGAGAGCCTACGAATCGATACTCGGCATACTCATGGTACAGGGTGTACATTCTCGGCAGCACTTACCGCTGAAATTGCGCAAGGAAAAACAGTTCCCGATGCGATTAGAACAGCCAAAGCCTTTATTCAAGCTGCGATGGAGGATCAGCTTGGGTTCGGCAGCGGCCACGGGCCTACGAATCATTATGCCTATCGGCGTAGACTTCAGGGCGCGAGATAGATTAAGAACAAAGCAAAAGCCGCTTCCGGTATGGAAGCGGCGTCAGCTTTTTCACCCTAATTAACGAATGTATGCGTTCGTAAGCTTAAGCTTCTGAAGAGCAAGACCAATCTCGCCGTGCCAACTGCAAGCAGCACAATCGATGAGACAAACAGAAGATGCGTAATGCCTGGAACAAACGCAAACATCAGCTTCCAAGACGCATCGAGTAGACCTGGCAATACGATCAAGGCAATAGGCAGAATCAAATGGAAGAGTCCTATTGAAATAAAATGAAGCGTGATGGCTGAATCATTTGGATCAGTGACGTTGAAATCCGGCAAATACCGCTGAACAGGCGCATCCAGCTCATCCTTTACCTCATCTACAAGCTGCATGACAGCCAGCGCTGTAAATGACTTACTTGTCGATCCGAGAATAAACGGCGTTTGCGGCGTAATCGGTGTGTTCTTGGAATCCGCTGTTCCGTAGCCTTTTATGTACAGCGGGGAATCCTTCTTAACGACTCCAATCGCTGCTCCTGGAATGTTGTACTTCTTCATCGCCGACTCGATATAGCGATCTAATTCGGCATACACCGCTTGTTCTTCTGTCGCGGCAGCATGGACTCTTTCGGGTACAATGCCAAAGCTCGTTAGCGCCGCTGCTATCGTGCAAAGCAGCACTGACATACATATCACGTTTCTGATCATAGTCGTTCCACTCATTTCCTCACATATTCATTGGCCTTTCTATTCAACAGTATAGGTCAATGAAAAAGAAAAGGAATGGACTTCAGGTATGATCGCTGCCTAGACTTTAGGCGGGCGAAATGGGTTGTAGCAAGCTCAATCTAGCGATTGTCCACTTTCTCCGGATAAAGATCATGGTTCATGAGGCGATGCTCCGCGATTTGCTCATATTTGGTGCCAGGCTGGCCCCAGTTGCAATAAGGGTCGATGGATATGCCTCCGCGCGGCGTGAATTTGCCCCAAACCTCGATATATCTTGGGTTCATGAGCGCAATCAAATCATTCATAATGATGTTCATGCAATCCTCATGGAAATCGCCATGGTTGCGGAAGCTGAACAAATACAGCTTGAGCGACTTGCTCTCTACCATTTTGCTGCCGGGAATATAGGAAATATAAATGGTTGCAAAATCAGGCTGCCCCGTCATGGGACAAAGGCTCGTAAATTCCGGACAGTTGAACTTTACGAAATAATCGCGGTTCGGATGCTTATTTTCGAATGCCTCTAAAATTTCCGGCGAATAGTTAAACAAATATTGCGTTCCTTGATTGCCGAGCAGCGTCACGCCGTTCAGCTCTTCCTTGCTTCTTCCTTCCATGCTCGTCTCCGCCTTTCCTTTCTATTAAACGCCCTTCTTATTGCCCCATACCCAGGTATGGAGCTGCGGCAGCACATGAACCCGCTTCAAATCCGCATTCGGCATCACGCGCTCGATCAGCCAATCATAACGCTCCACCAAATAAGGAAGCATACGCTGCGGCTCCGTTTCCTGCAACTGACCATTTCCAGCTTGCAAATAAAAGGGAACCTTCGGATAACGCAAATGAACGGTGGTCGCATATGCAAGATCCTCATCATCGAAGACGACCGTCTTCAAGCAAAAGCTTGATGCCCGCTCGTTCAGCTTGGATACGATATCGTCCAGCACCTGCCAATCCGTCTTCATGCCGGAGCTTGGCGGCTTAGGCGACAAGGTCAGCTCGTCAATGGTCCAAAACCAATCCTGCCAGCGGCTGCCCTGCGTCTCCAGCGCGACGCTAATTCCCCGCTCATGCAGCTCTTCAATAAAACCGCCCAGCTGCGGCAGCAGCGCGGGATTGCCGCCTGAGATCGTCACATGCTCAAATGCGCTTCCGCCGATTGCCGTTAATTCCTCTATAATTTCATTCGCTGTCAGCATGCGAATATCTGCTTTCGCGCTTCCGTCCCAAGTAAACGCGGAATCGCACCAAGAGCAGCTGTAGTCGCAGCCTGCGGTACGAACGAACATCGTCTTCCGGCCAATAACCATGCCTTCGCCTTGTACAGTTGGACCGAATACTTCCAAGACGGGAATCCGTTTAGTTGCTTGCATTCGAATCCGCCTTTCTCTTAGGACGGTAAATACAGTAGCTTGTCGGCGTTTCACGGAGATAAACCTGAACGCACTGCGGACGATTCACCGTACCGTCCAAATAAAGCTGAACGATCTCGCAAATCGTACGCGCCACAACCTCAGTCGTGGGAAAACGCTCCGGCTGCGTGTCGCTGAAACTTTCCTTATCGTCATTGAGAAGCATATGATCGAACCGATCATGAATAAGCTGCTTAATAATCGCGAAATTGACTAGAAAGCCTGCCGTATCAAGCTCATCACCGGCTACCGTGACGTTGGCAAAATACGTATGCCCATGCAGTTGACGGCATTTGCCGGCTTCCTCGGCTGGTACAAAATGGGCTGCTGCGAACTGAAAATCCTTGTTCAGCTCATAGCTATAAGGGTGCACGGCTGCTGGATAGATCTGCTGCAGCATTATTGTTTCACTCCCTGATTCCGTTTGACCAAATATTCGTCAAGTCCATTTCTTCGAAGCACACATGCCGGGCATTCGCCGCAGCCTTCAGCAACAATGCCGTTATAGCAGGTGAGCGTCCGCTCCCGTACGAATTCAAACGCGCCGAGCGTCTCGGCAAGCTCCCATGTCTCGGCTTTATTCAGCCACATGAGCGGTGTATCGATGACAAAAGGATAATCCATGGACAAATTCAGCGTTACATTCAACGATTTCACGAATATGTCCCGGCAATCCGGATAGCCGCTAAAATCCGTTTCGCACACGCCGGTTACGATATGCTTCGCGCCAAGCTGCTTTGCCAGCACTGCCGCGAAGGTGAGAAATAAGAGATTCCGTCCATCGACAAAGGTCGTAGGAAGCTCCCCTTCTTTTTGCTCAATGGCAATGTCATCTCTAGTAAGCGCGTTAGGCGCCAATTGATTAAGCAGCGACATATCGAGAATATGATGCTTAATGTTAAGCTCCTTGGCAATTTCCGCTGCGATATCCAGCTCAAGCTTATGCCGCTGTCCATAATTGAACGTAACAGCTTCAACCTCCGAGAAGCGCTCCATTGCCCAAAACAGGCAAGTCGTGCTGTCTTGGCCGCCGCTGAATACGACGACCGCCTTTTCTTTTTTCATGCTGCATCTCCCTCTCTGGTTTGAGAAGAAAGAGCTCGCCTGACATCCTTCATAGGTAGCTAAAAAACCAAAGAAACGGCGCGAAGCGGCAAGAGCCGGTTCGCGCCGAACGCAAAAACGACGATGTCACCTGACGGGACAATCGTTTCGCATAGTTTTTTATAGAGGGAGTTCGCGAACCTCTCCCGGCAGCCGTTTGCGTCAATGGGCAAAGCTCCGGAATTTCTTCTTTAGTTATATATCCTCAAGTACTATAGCATAGCTTGGAGCAAATGGAAACAGTCAGTATTTAACTGAGCGGCTTCCATTCCAAGCATCTGGAACAGTCGAATATTAAACGATTTCCTCTAGCTTCTCAAGCGTCTGAAGAACATGCTGAGTAAGCTCAGGAATGTCATCCATTTGCTCCTCGCTTATTTTACGGTTAAAGCCCAGCTCGATGACATTCGAATAGCTCGGCGTTTCGGCGCCGAATATATAGCTTATCGTTTGCGTGGGAGCGATTTCCGGTTCCCAAATCCGCTGAATAGCTTGCTCCGCCAGCTTACACTGCTCTTCGACATGATGCACCTGCATATAGAAGCGCAGCCGCAGTGTACATGCCGGCGTCTCTCCTTTTAGCTCCAATAGCTCAGCCGCCAGATCCTTAAGCGTTGCGGTGAGCTGTATTTCTGCAGACACCTCCGGGCGGCCAGCCAGCGTGAATTGAAGCGCAAATTCCCGCGACATAACGGCTAGCTCCAATCGGTCTACCCGATTGATAATATCTACCTTCCGGTCCAGCGTATCCAGGTCATAAATCTGATTCTCGAAAGCTACCTTCAGGTTTTCAAATACGGTTGGATCAAACATGATGTATACCTCGCTTTAGAACAATATCTTCTAAGCTATTGTAGACGATAAGGACTATAGAATCGAGCTTTCTTTTTGCAGCTGTTGCAAAATAGTAAGAGGCCAGCCCCTACGTTCTGGCTGACCTATCCTAAGCGTTCGCTGTACAAGGCGAGTGCTATCCTCTTAAATAGAAGCAAAGCGGCGATAATCCAAGCTCGCGCACGCCTTCAACAACCAATCCGGCAATTTGAATGCCGCCAAGCTCTTGGAAATGCGTATCATCCTGGGCGCCATCCGGAAAATGAATAAATTCGCCGGGGTATGCCCACATGAACAGCGCCTTTGAGGGCTCGTCGCCCAATTGCTCGTACAAGGCTTTGCTTTTGGCAGCCAAATCAATGAGCGGGACGTCCAGCTCTGCAGCCAACTGCTTCATGCCGAGCAAATAATCGCCATGCGTGTCGATGATCTGCCCCTGTTCATTGAATTTTCGGCGATGCATCGGCGTAATCAGTACGGGTCTCGCGCCTCGTGCTATTGCCCCCTCTACGTAGACGGCAAGCATCTCCTTAAAGCTGCCGAAAGGCTCCGTTGCCCGCTCCACGTCCGGCTTCTCGTCATTATGGCCAAATTGAATCCACAGGTAGTCGTTTGGCTTAATTTGCTCCAATATGACATCGAGGCGCCCTTCGTTAATGAAGCTTCTCGAGCTTCTTCCCGACATCGCATGATTGTCAATCGCCACATCCGTCTTAAAATATAACGGCAGCATTTGGCCCCAGCCTGCATACGGGAATGTGTCCTGATCGGTCACGGTGGAGTCGCCAGCCAAGTAAATGGTCGTCGCTTGCTTCGCTTCATCTATCCGCAGCGCATTAATGCGCGGCGCGATGCCAGAGAAGGCAAGCCGAAGCCGCCCATCGGTTACTTTGACCGTAAAGCTGTGCACGGCATACTGCCCTGCCAAGGTAACCGCCTGATGGAGCACCATGCGTCCTGCGCCATATTTTAACGTGGTTGAGGTAGGTGCAATCGCATCGCCAATCGTTGCGGTCACCGTATAGCAGCCGTTAGGCAGATCGATGGTAAACACTGCATCCAGCGGGATGCAGAAAGCGCCGCGCAGACGATCCTGCTCGTCACGATTGCGCGAGCTGATCCGCTCGCAGGATTCAAAGCCGTAACCCAATTGTTCGTCATAAAGGGTATCTGGCAGCACTTGTATATAAGGGGCAGCAGTCGCGCTGCCGATTCCAAAATCAAAGTTGAACGAAATAGTCATGCGAGCACCGTCCTATACGTAGTTTGTTCTACTATTAGTAGAATAACAAATCGCGAGAGGATAGGAAGCGAATAAATCGTCTATTTTGTTCAAAATTCAGACTCGCTGCGCTTGTTCGCTAGAACGTGACGTGCCCAAGCTTCATCAGCTCGCCTGCCTTCACAAATAACGAATTTTTATGCTCGCTCAACATCACGCAAATATTTTCATCGCCACCGCTGTTTTCAAATTCTCCTCTTCCAAGCAAGGATTGCCTCGCGAGGTGAACATGGAATGGCAGCGCGCAGCAGGAAATGACAAATGACCGGATATACGCCGTCAAAGTTTGCGTTACCTGTGTGGAATTCCGTATACTAATAGATAGGAATGATGCAGGAGCTACTTTAATTGAGGTGACAGAAGTGGAAGAGTTGAAACAAGCCTATGAAACGATGGGGCTGCCAGAGCTTGCTGCGAAAGAGGAAGTAGAAAAACGCTATACGACGCTCATGCGTCAAGCGCGCTCCAGAACGCAGCAGCAGAAGGACGACGCGGGAGACGGGGACGATTCTTTTGCGAAGATTACACAAGCGTATCGGCTGATTTTAGAGTATGAGGACCGCAAGCTGACCGAAGCCTTCAACGAACAGGAATACGGCAAGTACAAGAAGATGGCTGGACAAGCTCAGAAAATGGATCATTTCTGGCGCTATTACAAATTTCATACGCTTGGCGCAATTGCAGCAGTAGCACTTATCATTTATGGAGTGATCAGCTTTATGAACTACCGCGAGGAGCAGGAACGGCTTGCCAATCTGCCGCCTGTCGATTTGAACGTTTCCTTCATGGGCAATTATATGCTGAAGGATGACGCGCCTAAGGAAGAGCCAATTGAAAACGCGCTTTTGACAGCGTTTCCCGAATGGAAAAGATTCGTTTCTACGCTGACCTTCGTGCCTACGGACGAGCAATCACAAATGGCTTATTTGCAAAAAGCAGTATTGATCCTGGCGACCGAGCATCCGGATGTTTACATTATGGATCGGAATATTTTTGAGTGGATCGGCAATCAAGGCATCCTCATGAATCTCGATAACGACGTCAACGGCGAGCTAAAGCCGCTTTTGAAGGATGGGCTGACGCTGAAGACGAGGACTGACGAGGATACCGAAGAGCATGTGTACGGCATCGACCTAAGCAACAGCGCACTTGTGGATCAGCTTCCGCTATACAAAGAGAACATGATCATCGGGATACGCTTGGACAGCAAGAACCCGGATAAAGCAAGAGCATTCATTAAGAAGTTTTTAGCTACAGTAAAATAGCATAAATGGAAGTAAGCCCGATTGCCGCAGCCATCTTAATGATGTCGGCGGAAATCGGGCTTTAAAATTTGTTGGGAGGCTAATTATGGATTTATCTAGCGCAGCAATTGGGCTGAAGTTACTATAAAAACGATTCAGCTCGAAATATGCTAACTCGTTACTTTGCTGCGTTGCAGTTTCTGCAGCAGAATTGTCACTCCATGGAGAGTTACCGAGCTACGTTGCAGTTTCTACAACAGAATCAATCAATCCCGCCTCATTTAGTACTTTTCAGCCTATTTCTGATGCATTTCTGCATTGTAGCTTCTCATTTCGGATGCCATGTCAGGTTTCTATTGCAGTTTCTACAGCAGAATACTTCACATTCAAAACATAGCCTCCTTACTACATAGCAGTTACTTCCATTTAGCCCTCTCCCAAATGCTTCAGCACAATGCTCTCAATATGCTGCAAATGCTGCTTCATTCGCTCAGCCGCACGCTCAGCATCCTGCGTCTCAATCGCTTCATAAATCGCTGAGTGCTCCATATAAAGTCGCTCCGCTACAGCTGTGCTTGCATACAGCTCAACACGCCTAATATCGTGGATAGCCGTTTCAATGTAATTCATAATCGACTCGAACAACCGCACCATAATGGAGTTATGTGTCGCCTTCGCTAGTGTTAGATGAAATTGGAGGTCAAGCCGTTCACCTTCAGCCTCATCGCCAACCGTACGCTTCATCTCTTTGATCAAATCGCCTAACTGCAATAAATCCTCATCTGTCCGCTTCACAGCAGCTATCGCGGCGCCTGATACCTCAAGTGCTTCACGTGCCTCTAGCAGCTCGAGCACCGTTTTGCGGTTCAAGCGAAGAGACGCAAGCTCTGGAAGCTCCATTTCGACCGGCGCGTTGCGAATAACGCGGCAGCCGCCGCCCTGCCGAATGTCGATCAGCCCCATCGCTTTAAGCGCGCTTAGTGCCTCCCTGGTAGTCGAGCGGCCAACTCCAAATTGCTCGGACATTTGCTTCGTGGAAGGCAGCTTATCTCCGACTTTTAGCTTGCCATCCAATATTAGCTGCTTGACCTGATCCGCAATTGCCTCGTAATGGTTGCGCTTTGACAGCTTTTCTACTTCTAAGGACGGCATAATCTGCCACCTCCTACACGTAAAGGGCACGCGCTATCCTGCAGCAACGCCCCGCTAAACGTTCATATTTTACAACTATCCGACTAAAAGCGCATATACGATTCCTGGACCATGAACCCCGATGGTCAGATCATTTTCAATGTCAGAGGAGCGGCTTGGGCCGGAAATAAAGTGAATGCCGGCTGGCAGTTGCTCTCTCCCCGCTTCATCAAAAGTGACCAACACTTCGCCAAGCCTCGTTTTCAGCCGCTCAATCGGAATGATAATCATAAGTACAGTCGGCAGCAGGCTTACTGATCGCCCTTTATTCGGCGCTGACAAAACGGTTACCGAACCTGTATAGGCAACGGCATGATCCGCGATTACGATTCCAAAATCAGCCTCAGCCGCACGCGCGCGCCAGTATTGCTCCTCATCCGTATTCCATACGGAAACTTTTGAATCCGCGAGGGAGCCTTCAAGATCCAGCGCATCCAGCTCCGGCTGATTTTGACGGATGACGTATTTAGCGCTCATTTCCCCAGCCTTTTGCACGATAAAAGCTTTTGCTTCCTCCATCGTTTGAAGACGAGCCACGTGACCGCCTACGGACAAAAAATTATCGGTAAACTGTTGAATTCGTTCCTCCTCCGTCCACTCGAACGCGTTCCAGAAGTCAGGCGCGCCACGGAACGGATGCTGCGGCTTGTTCTCCATTCTCGGATGTCTCAGCTTAGCGGCAATATCATTCATAAAATGCTCCTGCTTCACACGCGACTCTGCCTCAAGCTTATCCAACCACTGCTTATGCGTTTCAGCCATGACCGTGTCCACCTCCTTTGCCCCGCTTCTCTTCCAGCTCGCGATTGCGTACTAGCTCCTCCATCCGATTTTGCATCGATGGCTCCATCTTCTTGAGGCCTTGCTTCAGCTCTTGATCAAGCGTATCCCAACGATCGCGGAATGACTCCTTCGGCAAGCTAGGCGTAACGCGGTACGTGTTCCAGCCTTTGAGCGGACCAAGCTTCGTCTTGATGACGCCGCTGCGGACAACAAGCTTTTGCCCAAGCTTGCCCAGCCGAAGCATGCCGCCAAGGCGCGAGGAATTACCCATGACGGTGGCGAAGCCTTGCATGCCGATCGACTCCATTTTGCTGCCGTTGCCGCTCTCCACCTTGCGCCTGCGCAAATAGACGAGCATGTCGTGCAGCGGTATTTTGACCGGACACGCTTCATAGCAAGCACCGCATAAGCTGGAGGCATTGGCGACATCGTCCCATTCCGCAATATTTTTGTTCAAGGAAGGGGTCAGTACAGCTCCGATCGGACCGCTATAGGTACTGCCGTAGGCATGGCCGCCAATATGGCGATAGACGGGACAAGCGTTTAGGCAGGCGCCGCAGCGAATGCAGTTCAGAAGCTCTTGAAACTCAGGATCGCCAAGCTGCAGGGAACGGCCATTATCGATGATAATAATATGCATCTCGTCCGGACCATCCGCATCCTCCGAGCGGCGCGGACCTGTAATGCCGGACATGTACATTGTCAGCTTCTGTCCCGTTGCCGAGCGCGGCAGCAGCGTTGCCATGACCTCAAGGTCTGCCCATGAAGGAATAATGCGTTCCATTCCCATGAGCGTAATTTGTGTTTTTGGAACCGTGCTAACCATCCGGGCATTGCCTTCGTTTTCAAAAAGCACCATCGACCCCGTCTCCGCAATCGCGAAGTTGCAGCCGGTCATGCCAATTTCCGCCTCGAGAAACTTCTCGCGCAGTTTTTTGCGAACAAAGCCTGCAAGCGCCGTCGTATCCGGCGGCAGCGTGTAGCCCGCCTCTTTGGAGAGGAGATGGGCGATTTGGTAGCGATTTTTGTGAATCGCTGGAATAACGATATGCGACGGCATTTCACCGGCAAGCTGAATAATGTATTCGCCCAAATCGGTTTCTACCGCTTCCACGCCGATTGATTCAAGCGCATGGTTGAGATGCAGCTCCTCCGACACCATCGACTTTGATTTTACGACTGACTTGGCTTTTGCATGCTCGGCAATATCAAGCGTCAGCTTAACGGCTTCCTCGGTATTACCTGCAAAATGTACATGAACGCCGTTCGCACGGGCATTATTTACAAACAAATTTAAGTAATAATCCAGATGAGCAATCGTATGCAGCCGGATTTGCTTGCCGCGCTCCCGCCATTCCTCCCAGTTGCCGTGCTCTTCAGTCGCTTTCTTTTTTCCGTTGCGAAGACGTTCCGTCGTAAACCGCACCGCTTTGCGCAGAAATTCGTCATTAAGCGCAAGATCCGCTCTAGCTTTTACAGTAGCCTCCGTTTTTGCTCCAGCCATGCTTATTTCACCCCTTCATATAGAAGCTCTGCCAAATGCATGACACGAACGGGCTCGTTGCGATAGCGCAGGTTGCCGGCAATGTTGAGCAGACATGCCATATCGAGTCCAACCAGCACTTCCGCCTCCGTCTCCAGCACGTGATCAACCTTCTCTGTCACCATTGCCCCTGAAATATCGGCCATTTTGACCGCAAACGTGCCGCCAAAGCCGCAGCAATCCTCAGCGAACGGGAGCGGCACAAGCTCAAGGCCCCTTACGTTTTGGATAAGCGCGAGCGGCTCGTCCTTGACGCCGAGAATTCGGCTGCCGTGGCAGGATGGATGGTACGTCACCTTATGGGGGAATGCGGCGCCAACATCCGTAACACCCAGCACCTGCACCAGAAACTGAGTAAATTCATACGATTTGCTTTGCAGCTTATTCGCACGCTTCAGCATAACCGGATCATCCTCAAACAGCTTCGGATAATGATGAATCATACCTGTGCAGGAGCCCGAGGGCGAAATAACGAAATCGCTGTCTTCAAAAGCATCCAAAATCGTTTTCGCCGACTCCCTCGCTTCCTTCCAATAGCCGCTGTTGAAAGCTGGCTGTCCGCAGCAGGTCTGTACCATTGGAAACTCCAATGAAACTCCGTACTTCGCCAGCAAGCGCACCATCGCTTCACCGACTCGAGGATATAGCGCATCGCTTAAGCAAGTAATAAATAAAGAAACCTTCATACCTGCACCCCTTTCGTTACTTATAATGTTATTTTATCAGGTTGTCAGACAAGTTTGGTTAAAAAGAGAATGATTTTTAAAAAATGTTCTGATTTATATGAGCATTGTTTGAGCAAGCTCGGTTTGTGGTGCTGTCGGTAGTTCGCAGTTTCTAAAAACATATTGGTGTTTTCAGGAACTGCGAACAAGTTACTTTGAGCGCTGTAAGAACGCATATGCGCTTAAAGCCCCCCAATCGAGCGACTGCAGACTACTTTCTAGCTCTTTAAGAACCTATAGGTTCTTAATGCCACCTTAAAATGTTACTTTGAGCGTTGTAAGAACGCATATGCGCTTAAAGCCCCCCAATCGAGCGACTGCAGACTACTTTCTAGCTCTTTAAGAACCTATAGGTTCTTAATGCCACCATAAGATGTTACTTTGAGAGCTATAAGAACACATATGCGCTCAAAGCTCCCAATCGAGCGAATGCGGACTACTTTCTAGCTCTTTAAGAACCTATAGTTTCTTAATTCCACCTTAAAATGTTACTTTGAGTGCTATAAGAACACATATGCGCTTAAAGCTCCCAATCGAGCATCTGCAGACTTCTTTCTAGCTCTTTAAGAACCTATAGGTTCTTAATGCCACCTTAAAATGTTACTTTGAGCGCTGTAAGAACGCATATGCGCTCAAAGCTCCCAATCGAGCGAATGCGGACTACTTTCTAGCTCTTTAAGAACCTATAAGTTCTTAATGTCACCAAAAATGCTACTTTGAGTGCTGTAAGAACGCATATGCGCCTAAAGCTCCCAATCGAGCGTCTGTAGACTTCTTTCTAGCTTTTTAAGAACCTATAGGTTCTTAATGCCACCTTAAAATGTTACTTTGAGTGCTGTAAGAACACATATGCGCTTAAACCTCCCAATCGAGCATCTGCAGACTTCTTTCTAGCTTCTTAAGAACCTATAAGTTCTTAATGCCACCATAAGATGTTACTTTGAGTGCTGTAAGAACACATATGCGCTTAAAGCTCCCAATCCAGCGAATGCAGACTACTTTCTAGTTCTTTAAGAACCTATAGGTTCTTAAAGCCACCTTAAAATGTTACTTTGAGTGCTGTAAGAACACATATGCGCTTAAAGCTCCCAATCGAGCGAATGCAGACTTCTTTCTGATTCTTTAAGAACCTATAGGTTCTTAATGCCACCATAAGATGTTACTTTGAGTGCTGTAAGAACACATATGCGCTTAAAGCTCCCAATCCAGCGAATGGCCTACTTTCCGACGCTTTAAGAACCTATAGGTTCTTAAAGCCACCTTAGAATGTTACTTTGAAAGCTGTAAGAACGCATATGCGCTTATAGCTACCAATCGAGCGACTGCAGACTACTTTCCAGCTCTTTAAGAACCTATAGGTTCTTAAGTTCACCTTAAAATGTTACTTTGAGACCTGTAAGAACGCATATGCGCTTAAAGCTCCCAATCGAGCGACTGCTGACTACTTTCTAGCTCTTTAAGAACCTATAGGTTCTTAAGTCCACTTTAAAATGCGGTTAAACACCCTTATTGTGGACACTGCACCTCTTATTCGATGTCGATCGTAAAATTGCTTTAATTTTCTGCCATTTACTCTAAAATGAACGTTTCGAACTTGATCAGACTTTAAC
>NZ_JBXCIW010000021.1:0-74565 GCF_056786335.1 Paenibacillus sp. Y280 | reverse complement strand
GTTAAAGTCTGATCAAGTTCGAAACGTTCATTTTAGAGTAAATGGCAGAAAATTAAAGCAATTTTACGATCGACATCGAATAAGAGGTGCAGTGTCCACAATAAGGGTGTTTAACCGATCTGCAAAAATGAAAAAATAGAAATAAAGGCTAAGGACTATATGAAAAAAAGCTGAACCCTGGTTCAGCTTTTTTCATCGAATAGTCCACCTACAAACACAATATATGCGGACATAAGTAATATTACGATACTTAAAACCAGTGCTGCTACTATCGACATCGTTAACAAAATATTAAAAGGATCAATCCCAGTACCATTTTCAATTAATAGAGCAAAATCGTGTTGAGATAATGAAAAGAACATTCCCCAACATATAAAGGAAAACCAAATTGCCCAAATATTAATTATTCTCAGTATTCTCAGCACATGAAACCCCATTCTCCCTTCTTTTCCAATTTCTATTTTGTTATCATAAACCGTTATTATTTGAAAATTGGGATAGGGAATTGATTTGGCACATAATTCATAACTGGTTAGCGGGACATGTGCACGGACAAGTGGTTCAATTTAATGAAACAGGACTGACGATCGAAGTTATGGCATTTTCAACACTTTGAAATAAAGTTTTAAATCAATCTTCTTATCACCTTGTCGTCGTACTTTTTCTACCCAGCAGCTCACTTTCCAGCGGTAATCGTTCGTTCATATTTAAGTTAAATGTGTATGAAGGTTGGCATTTGGTGACAGCTTCGCTGGTTCTACCCCTAGATAACAGTATTTCGCTTAGATAAACTTTTAACTTTTTTGGGAACCCTCCGTTTTAAGGGTTCCCTTTTTTATTCGCCCAAGCAAGGTAAGTTCCCTTAAAGGGTGAGCGATCGATTTCCCGTGAAAGGCCCTACTACCGCTCCCACCTAGATCCCTGTTGGTTGATGAACCAATATACGAAGAAATTACGCTGGCGCTACCCGAATCATGTTGGAGAAATCGGGGAGGGCGGATGGAGACGAGACAGCAGAACACGAACCCAAGCGACCCCGGAAATAGCATTCGCGGGGGCCGAAGCTATCCTTTGCATATCATTCGGAACCCCCTTCCGAACCTTTCGAAAGAGGGTTCCGGGAAATCAGCTCATTGAAGTTGGAATGACGCTGTATCATATCACAGGTGAAGAAAACAAGCTTCGCATGGAGAGATACATCCGGACTTCCGATGTTGTTACTAAAACCCCTTCTATTCATGATTAATAAAAATTGCTTCTAGTGAAGTCGTGTCGACTTCTAAGCGGAAGATTTTCAAATGATGATGAATCGCCTCTTCAACAATCTCAGGAATGTTCTCTTCTTGGGTTACAATTAATTCAATACATTCGCCATCTACCCTGGTTATCTCAGCTAATAGCTTAATCTTACTTGACCATTGCTTGAAATTTTCTTCTTTATCATATGTGCACTTCATTTTCACTTTCATATCTTTCGTATGGGTTGTTTGCAATTCCTGGAGAGTACCCATTTTTTCTATTTTTCCTTGATGAAGAATCGCTATGCGATTACAAAGCTTTTCTACTTCATCTAGATTGTGTGAAGTCATAAAAATTGTAGTGCCTTGGGAAGCAAGCCTCTCTATAAGGCTTCGGATATGAATAGAAGACTCTATATCAAGTGTAGATGTAGGTTCATCAAGAAATAATAATTCAGGGTGGCCAATTAACGCTTGGGCGATACCCAATTTCTTTTTCATACCTAATGAAAATTGGCCTGCTTTCTTTTTATGATACTCACCTAATCCAACATCATTTAATAACTGAACCAAGTCTTCTCGTTTAGGGCTAAGTCCTTTAACCCTTGCAAAAAAAAACATATGTTGAAGGGCTGTCATATCATTGTAATAATTACTATTATCCGGTAGAACTCCAATACGTTGTTTAAACTTGTCTATGGCTTTATAAGACATATTAAAAATTTCAACACTGCCAGAAGTAGGAGGTAAAATCCCTGTAAGCATATTAATTGTAGTACTCTTTCCAGCACCATTCCTGCCTAAAAAGGCAAAAATCTCGCCTTTCTCTAATGAGAAACTAATTTCATTAACAACTTTTTTGTTTTTGTATTCTTTAGTTAATCCATTTACGGTTAATACACTCATTATCAGAGCTCCCTTCTCTCTATTGCTTTTACTGAGATTATAAGCACTATAATGACTTCCAATAAAGTAAAAACAAGTAAAGTTTGATTTTCCGACATGGAATAATAAGGAAGTACATAGCGCAAAATCTGAGCAGTAACTGAAGAATTCAATGTACTCCAAATACCTGCTGCCGGCATAGCCAAACCTAAAAACAAACTGATTATAACAGTGTACGAATGATTTACGATTAAAGTGGAAATCATCACAGATACACTAGAATGGAAAGCTATAAAAAGCCATAGAATTAATAGTTCTTTTATGAGAAATGTTTTCGTCAATATAGACACGGCCACAAACGAAACTAATGTTACGCTTATCCAAAAAAACCAAACGGACAAAAACTTACCAATTATGATATTTCTTCGAGATGTCTTAGTTATGAGGAGTCTTATTCTTTGTAACTCAATGTCTCTGTTTACGATATCGTGAGATAATATGTATATAAACAGTGCTCCAAGTATAAACAAAATAAAAGATAAACCAGCAAGAGCTGTATTTTCCGTCCCTCCTACCTCACTTTGAAAAAGGGAATTACTTGAAGTGAACCGAGCTGCCCAAATAGATACAAGGGTAATAAATGCTACTAGAAACATGGATTTTATACCTTTAATGAAACCTACATATTCCTTTAATAGGATCCCTAACATTGATGCCCTCCTGCTATATATTCGTTAACCCGTTGGTATCTTCTTTTCTGATTTCCTCTACAGTGAGTATCCGATTTTGTAGAGCAAATACAACGGCTCCTACCCTTGTCGTTACTTTAAACTTACTTATTATAGAGGTTACATGGTAGTCTGCCATACGCTTTGAAATATCGAGTATAGATGCAATTTCTTTATTTCCTTTTTCTTGTGAAATAAGTAGGAGCACCTTTTTTTCTTTATCACTTAGAATCATGTTTAAGCTTCCCTACCCAAAAGTATATTCTTCCTATAAGTCCTACTATCACAATACCTGAAAAAATATATCTTGCTGTGACAGCTTCCTCATAAAAAAAGATGCGACAAATAAGATAACCAATTATTCCGATAGTACTTACTATCTCAAACACTCTCTTCATTCGAACCATTCCTCTCCTATGTTTCGACATACAGTACCACACATGTTTGAAATATTACAAGCATTTTCTAAAAATGTCAATTTCGTCTAAATGCAATTGACAAAAATTTCATGCAAATATAGTATTTGCTATGGGTGAAGTCAGAGACTAATATCAAAGGAGGT
Organism: Paenibacillus sp. Y280; assembly: GCF_056786335.1. Taxonomy (NCBI): domain Bacteria; kingdom Bacillati; phylum Bacillota; class Bacilli; order Caryophanales; family Paenibacillaceae; genus Paenibacillus; species Paenibacillus sp. Y280. Next base: position 71,152 of record NZ_JBXCIW010000021.1, on the reverse strand, counting down.
AAATGAAATGATTGCAAGAATTCTTGCTTATATCGTAAAATATGGTAATAGGGCTTGGGATGTAATTAAAAATGCTCTTGGCTCTTTATGGTCGAGCTTTAAAGCAGCTTGGGATGCTGGTTACTGGGCAGCAACCAAATGGCTTCTTGAGAAGTCAGCTTATGTCGAAGTTGTCTATGAAGCACTGAAAGCAGCTTTCGGAATCGAATAAAAAAAAAGCTTAGCGCAAAGTACGCTAAGCAAAGTGCCTATAAGATAAAATCAAAGCTAAAAGTCTCTGACTTTACCTTCTTAAAACATTATAAGGAATTGATGTTGAAGATGTCAATTATGCCAATTTGTCAAAAATACAATCTAATTAATGTCCAAAATGTTTCAAAAAGTTTCGGTAAAAAATTAGTATTGCATGCTGTTAACTTTAAAATGCCTTCTGCCTCAATCTATGTTTTAAGGGGAGCCAATGGTGTCGGAAAAAGTGTTTTTCTAAACTGTTTACTCCGATATGAAAAGATTGATTCGGGATCGATTGAAATTGATGGAATACCAATAGCTGATAGAATCAATCTTAGAAAGAATGCTTTCTTCATTTCTTCAGATCATCAGCAATTCATTAATCTTTTAACCCCAAATGAATTTTTTTTGTTTGTTCAAGATATCTATACGTTACAGAGTCATCAAAAAGAACTTATTAGTCAATTAGCTGAGGATTTAAATGTTAGAAAGGAACTTACCAGCCTAATTTCCCAGCTTTCATTTGGAACTAAGAAAAAGATACAATTCATCGCCGCTATGCTTATATCACCAAAACTGTTAGTTTGTGATGAAATCTTTGAAGGATTAGATAACGATGCTGTAGTATTTATACAAAATTCCTTCTTAAAGAGAAAAAAGAACGGACAAGGTAACCTTATCACAACACATATACGTGAGTATGGCGAAGAAGTTTCAGATTGCACTTTTGAACTTGTTAATAATAATATCATTCCTGTCCAAGAAGGTTCATCATGAAAATATCAATGTACCGGCGGCTTTTAGAAATAGCTTATGATGACCCAAAGCGAAGTATTACAAAACAATTTCTTATTAATATTTCAAACCTTGGCTTTATACTTTTCCTTGTCCTTTTTGGAATAAAGCACCTTGGTACAGAAAAAGTGATGGAATATTACGTGGGCATTCATCTTTTATTACATATAATCATTTTATTTTTCACTTCGGCTGTCTTAAATAGCATAGATAAACTGACTACATTTTTGGGTACTACACCTATAAATCCTACAGTTTTTTATTATAAGGTCCACCTAACTAACTTTTTAGACGTTGCACATTTACTTGAATATCTTTTAGTAATTATAGTTTTTTCTTATTATGGCACTAATCCCATGGACATCTTCGTCTTTGTTGTTTTGTTGGAGTCATTACGGTTCTCGCGTGTTTATTTTGACTTTTTATTTGCTTTGTTAAAAACGTTCAAAAATTTACGGGTCTGGGTTTCTTTACTGATCCTTTGTTTCTTAATAACGGTTTATGTTCTAACAAAAAAACAAATCCTTTCCTTTTCGACATTTCAATTTTCTCCTACAATGACCGGATACATCATTTTAATAGTGGCAATTACTGGATTGCTCATAGGACCCGCTATAGTTAACACTCTTATGAATAAGCAAAATACACATTCAAAATTATATTTTGATTTTTCCCAGAAAATTAGCATATTAATTAGAAAATGTATTCCACTGTTAAGTTCAAAGAATAAAACTCTTTTAATCACACAACTAATAAGATTATCTAGAAGCGCAGATTATATAACTAGTTTTATACGGGTTTTTGTCGTAGTTCTAATTCTACTATTACTTAGTGATTTAGTACTTGTCAGATATATGCATGTTTCAAAAAATGAGTTTCCTGACATTTCATATCTCATATGCATAGTATCTTTTTTAACTATACAATTAGAACGTCCTGTAGTAAAACAATCTCATTTGGAAGAATTCCCTGTAGGCAACTCAAAAATACACTTCCTTATAGATACAATTGACGGCTGCCTATTGCTCATTTTTACTTCCTTATTATTTTTCATAGAAATTGGCATACAAAACGAATCTAAAGGAAGCCTGGGATTAGCATTTGTATCTTTTTTCATTTTCTTCTTCATTAGTAGAGGAATATATATAAGCTCAGATAAATTATCTGGTGCTCAAAAATTGGGGTATTACCTTCAATTCTTCATGCTTTCAATTCCAATTAAAATCTCATTTCAAATAAAGATACTAGCTCATTGGTACATTTATTTGTTACTGTTCATCTTGTCTGTGGGATTTTATTATAAAAAATATACCAAGATACGGTTGAAGACTGATGAACTGCACTAAGTGTATTGGCTAATCTAAAAGTGTATCACTTGCATAGCGTTTGCTAATGTAAATGTTGACCACAGCCAAGTCCCTGTTATGCTGAATGAAGATCAGCAGCAAGGGGGAAAGGGCATCTACGGTATGGTAGATAAAGAGTATGTAAGGAAACGCCACTTCGTCGACGATGCGGTGCGATCGGCAGCGGGGAGCTGCCATCGTCTCCGACTCGTGCTGAAGGGGTAAGGATGGCGGTTTGTGTTATGCTGTTAACTCCTACGTTTGGTTAGCGCATGAACATCAGTAACGGTATTAGTGCAGCAGCTCCACCACTAAAGATTTTTGCCCTGGCTTCAAGCTGTAGCGTGTTATCTTTCGAGGAGCACACCTTTGATCATAAACCCGCGTTTCGACGGTTAATCTTCCCCAATCGGGCGGCCAAACCGCGCTCCCTTCCGTTCCTTCTCCGCCTCATATCGCTCGCGCATCCGCTACGAATGGCGCTTCGTACTCGCCAGACAGCTCCTTATCCTTTCAGCGCGGATACTCCGATCTCTGTGACAGCTACGCTGGTATTACCCTGCTAAGACATCTTTGGAATAAAAAGAACCAATTTCCTGCTAAAACCCATTGGTCCAATTTACCAGGCGTTTTCTACAAATTTCTACATTTTCCCCCATAGACGTATACCAAAGAATATACCTATAATGAACAAGCCAGTACTAACAAATATGACCTATGCAGTTCAAGTCAGTAACTGGTAATCAGTCATCACACCAAAAAAGACAAGAAGGTTAGGAAGATACATGATGATGTTGGGGATGACAACGCTTAAGAAGCATGTGCTTCAACAGCGAGCTGCCATACTGAAGCAACACGAAGTCTACGGTTATCTATTTAGCCCGAACAGTCTGTTCTATATGGTGCACGGGTTTCTTGTCTATTTTTCCAGTTTACATATTCGACCTTATTTTTCAAAGACAGTGCTGTTTGGACAACCTTATTTCTTTTGGCTTCTACAGATGAAGCAGCATCGACACTCGCTAATAATGAGGAAGCTGGCAAACTGACGGCTAACATCAAGATTGCGATTTTTGTTTTAAATCCTTTTTTCATAATCTATTATCTCTCCTTTTTGTTAGTCTCATATGTATTATAAATATCTTTTATAAGAGCATTAAACCAGCAAAAATTTGTATGTAAACGTCTTCTATGTGTTAATGGTTAGAAAAAACCAGCAGTAGTGCACCTTTTATTCTTTTTAGGGAGAGTTGGCATTGCCGGATGAATATTTTCTTTCTGGTTGTATACTTTACGGTGTGTTACAATGAAAAACTTTGTGTTCTCTTAATCAATAGCGGCATGGTGGTGCTCTAAAATAAATAAAGTGTTGAAAAAAAATAAAGTATTAGACTGACCCCAATAAAAGGAACAGCGGCAGCCATGGACGAGAAAATAAAGTCCTAGACTGCCGCTATTTTATGAACTATCGTTTCCCTTTGGCGTAATGGTTTAAGTTTGTACAAGAGATTAAACTAATTGAATATCTTCATAAGGTACGTACTTATCAGGTACGACTTTTTATATACCCGAACGTGCGTCACAGTAAAGGTTGGAAAAGGGTCTAACGCATTTCTTGACTCGGATTTCATCTCTTCTATTTCTTGTTCATTCATGCCCCAATATGTTTGCCCCAATGTCAAATGAGGTATGTAACTGTCCAATTCAAAATATCTTTCGATATGTTCCTGCGAGGGCTTTACGGCTTCAACCAAACGCCTATGCAGCTCAAAAATCATATTTGATTTAACGCTTATGTAGACAACAGAGCTGCCGAACGACGCCGTTTCAGAGAGTGATAGCTGAAAAGACGAAAACGAAGAACATGTCTCTTTGATTTTATCCATCCAGACCAAGTCCTGAGTAAGTCCTCCTTGGGCTTTTACTGTGATATGAGGCTCCGCCACATCCAAAATGCGATTACTAGTCCAACGATTTTGAAATTTGACTATTTGTTCATTGTACTCATTTGGAGGAACAATACCTAAAAATACTGCATTTAATTTCTCACCTACCCTAAAAATGAATCTTTTCATCTATCGTGTCTCGTAACGTTCTAATGACGGGTTCTCCCAATTTTCTTTATTTATATCTTAGCCTGAACGGAGTTCGAATATGAACCTAATTAAGTCATCTTTTGACTGTACGTGCGGGACAAACTCATGAAGTTCCATCCGATACCTTCTCTGCTATAAGGACTTTTTTGTTGGGTAACCTTAAGGGTAACGTTCAGCGACCATTAGAACCGTCTCTAGAACGAATAATATACCTCTTTTCCTTCGAGGAAATCACGACACAGCGTGCTACATATTTTTGATTACTTTCGTTCAGGGTACAATACTGCATAATCGTTCTTCTTCCACTTATCTAGAGAGACCCAGACTCCATTTTGTTTTAAGATATCGTCACGTCGGAAAAACATCTGCTCAACGTAGCATAACATTACTGTCCCCATAGTATTCCCCCTGTGTACAACTATAGTTCCCCATTAATTCAGTTAACTTGGTTAGAGTAGCACTAGTTCTTGGATTCTTTGCATAGTGTTATTTTGATTTGTTTGTTGCTTTATGTGCAACCTCGTCAATACCAACGATCTTACGGAATTTCCATTGGATCTCCCTATTCAATGGGCTGTCATATTCCCAGATATTCTTATACAGAATAATGCTGACTGATCCATCGTTTAATTCCAAATTTTTATAACCATCTGAAAATGCAAGTAATTTATCTTTTGGGATAAATGAGAAATACTTATGTCCAAACCACATTCTCCATGTAGATCCAAACCAAATCCCTTCCTTCGTAAAATGATTATGTCCTGGGAGAGATTCCTTATCGATCATTTTCTTTGTCTTTAAGAATGAAATGCGGCTTAAATGTAACTTGTTCCAAGGGTTTATTAGCTTTTATAAACGCTCCAATTTCCGTTTGGTTTTGCCAATTCTGATCTTCACAAGAAACTGCATAGCCGACTATTCCATTATACATCTGAAAAAAATCAGTAAATTTGTTCGCAATTTCATTAATTGAAGTTTTTTCATAGACAGACTTGCTAAACATACAAAGGATCGAAGGAAGTTGAAGAACGCCTTTTGTTAAGGTAAAGGAACTCGTATCATCTTTTAAATCTAATTGAAAATAAACGTCCTCATCCGAAAATAACTTCTCTAGTTCTCTATAAAGTTGGTTTACATCGAACTTACGTTCAGTTAGTTTAGTCCTCATCTTATTAGGGCTAAATAATACTATTCCATCTATCCATTTTTTAATGTTCTGAAGTGTAACGATCTCCTCAGGAATAACTATCTTCACAAATAATGTATCTTCCAATTTGCCAGCCCCTCCCATGGAAAAGTGACTGCATTCAAAAGTCAACTTCACTCAGAGCATACTCTTCATTTCTTTCATCATAAGATCTCAGCAATGACTTTCATCACCTAATTACGTTATCAAGTCCAATTCACTCTTTTAAAGATTTCAATCGCCTTTTGCCGGTAAACTTCCATATCAGCGAAATCAAGCTGCTGCGACTTGAAAGCCCCCCAGGATTTGATAGGCGCTGGCACCTCTGCTTCTTCATTGACCGGGAATTCATAACTCCCATGCACCAATAGCGTTTGGCCTTCCTTACTAGTCATATATTCAACCAGCTTTAAAGCATTGTCTCTGTTCTTCGAATGGCGAACGAGTCCGATTCCGCTGATGTTGAGATGTGTACCCGTCGTCTCCTGATTTGGGAAAAAAACACCCAAGCCTTCCGCTATTCGAACTTCTTCGGCATCTTTAGAGGCGGCAAGCTGCCCCACATAATAAGTATTCATAATAGCCACATCACCGATGCCTTCAGCAATGGCACTAGCTTGGTCGCGATCCCCGCCTTCCGGCTTACGCGCGAAGTTGTTCTCGATTCCTCTGGCCCACTGCTCCGCTTGCTCTTCTCCGTTTATAGAAATAAATGAAGCAAGCAATGACTGGTTATATAGATTGGAATACGATCTAACCAGCACTTTGCCCTTCCACTTTTCATCAGTCAAGCTTTCGTATGTCGATAATTCCTCCGGATTAACCCTATCCTTCGCATACACGATGACCCGGGCTCGCGTAGCAACGCCAATCCAGACATCTTCCGGATCACGCCACTTGGCCGGTACTTGCTGGTCAATAACTTTGGAGCGCAGCGGCTGCAGCACATTCTCGCCCTTGGCATAGTTTAAGACGCCTCCGTCAACGGTAAAGAACAAATCCGCCTCGGAATCCTCTCCCTCCTGCTTTATCCGAGCTACCAATTCCTCCGCCGTGCCTTTGATTTCATTGACCTTTATTCCTGTTTTCTCCGTAAAAGCATCGAACATGACAGAATCGGCCTCATAATGCCTAGCCGTATATACCGTGACATCGCCGTGTTCCTTATCTGTTTCTTGTACAATTGGCTCGGAATGATTTTGAGGTTCCCCGCTGCCGCCTCCAAGCCCGCATGCCGTACAGACGATAGAAAGAAATAATACGATCAACAACTTTCTCAAGCTTCTTCCTCCTCAATCTTTTACCGTACCCGGTTTCTATTCGTGAACTAGACAAGGCAAGCTGATGGTTACCGTTGTACCGGAAAGCTCCTCGGAACGGAGGGCAAGCGTACCCTGATAGCGGTCAATCAATCTCTTGGCAATTGCAAGACCTAGCCCATTGCCGCCTTGGTCACGGCTTCTTGCTTTATCTACTCGATAGAACCTGTCCGTAACGTACGGTAAATCCTTAGCAGGAATCCCCATGCCATAATCGACGATTTCAATAGCCATCTGTTGCTCACTCGCGTAGGCTTTGACGGATATGACTTTATGCTGCAGAGAGTATTTAACGGCATTGTCTAAAATAATGAGTAAAATTTGCTCCAGATGCTCGTTGGAAATCATCAAGCTCGTGCCAGCAATCCGCTCCAAATCGGTTTCCAGTTCGAAATCAGGATGAATCAGAGCGAAGCGATCTACAATTCTTTCTATTACTTTCGAAGGATTGGTCTGCAATGACTCGTAGACATGAATATCCTGCTCAGCGCGAGATAAGGCCAGCAATTCCAAGACAAGCCCCTTTAGCCTTGCAAACTCTTGAAGTGAGGCATCAAGCGATTCGCTCAAAATAACAGGGTCTTCCTTCCCCCATCTGCGCAGCAGAGCTAGATGGCCTTCGATGATGGCCACTGGCGTCCTCAGCTCGTGGGAAGCATCCTCGACAAACCTGCTTTGCTGACGGAATGAATCCTCTACCTGGTCCATCATATCGTTAAACATCATCATTAATGTTGATATTTCATCTCCATTTAAAGCAGGCCGCATTCTTTCCTGCATCCCCTTGTTCTTGATGTCTCTCATAGTCTGAGCCATCGCCTGCAGCGGCTTAAGCATACTTCGTGTAAGCAGCCAACCGACCAAAAAACTTAACAAGACTGCGCCTAAAGCGAAATAAAACATAACCCGTGATATTGTCTTTGTTAAATCCTCGAATTGTGCCAAGCTCTTTACAATTTCCACTGAGCCGGAAAACTCGAATATCGTTAGAGGACTTTTCATGACCAATAAGGAGTATCCGTCCTGCCTGTAAATACTAATCTCTTGCTGCGAGTTTGATTGGTGCTTCATCCAATCGTCCGGCACGTTATTGGTTATCGTTATGAGGGGAATATTATCGGCTCCAATGATGCGAATCCGTTGATCGTCTCGATTTATTTTATCCAAATAATTCCTTATATTCACCTTGTTTTCGGGCTTAAATTCCTCTTCCTGTTCGAGAAAATAGTTCAAAATTTCATTCATGCTGTGCTGCACGTTCTTCTTCTCGCGATGAATAATCCATTTCTCCATAATCATGTACTGCAGCGTGTTATATCCGACGAACAGCACCATAATGAGCACGGTTGACCATAATGTCAGCTTGAACTTAATCGGCATTCGAAAGAAGAAGCTCGTCCATTTTTTCAAGCTCATTTTCTCATCACGTATCCGATCCCTCTCAAGGTTTGTATATAGCTGGTTTCACCCGGATAGTCGATCTTGCGACGCAAATATCTAACGTATACATCCACAACATTCGTATCAACCGCTACCTCATAGCCCCATACTTTATCCAACAATGTCTCACGGTTAAGCACCCGGTTCGTATTGCTTAAAAACACCGTGAGCAGATCATATTCGCGTTTGGTCAGTTCGATCGGCATACCCGCTCGGCAAACCATTCTTCTATTGGGGTCCAGGCTCAAATCCAAATAGGCGAGGATGGGAAGCCGATCATTCACATCTTCCTTGTACAATTCCCGCTGTCTTCGAAACACTACCCTCATCCGTGCCAGCAGCTCTTCTATAGCAAACGGTTTTGGCAAATAATCGTCAGCTCCGCAGTCCAGTCCGTGTACACGTTCCGACACGCTGTCTCTTGCGCTTATCATAATAATAGGCGTGTATTTATGGGAACGAACCCGCCGGCATATCTCGAGACCATCCATGCCAGGCAGCATAATATCGAGGAGAATAATATCCCAATCTTCAGTGAGCGCAAAGTTCAGCCCTACATGGCCTTCAGAAGCAACCGTTACAGAGAAAGACTCGTGCTGAAGTTCAAGCTCGATAAATCGCGACATATTTTTCTCGTCTTCAATTAGCAATACTTTTTTCATTACGCCTTTTCCCCCCGCAGGACTAAAGCCATGTCCTGATATTGGCCGTAACATTTGTATAGGTTATACTTTCCTTTTATTGAAAATGATTATCATTATTATATATATTTTATTCGATAACCGTATGCCATTCAATCATTATTTTTAATAAATTGTTCATTTCTAAGCCGCAGAGACCGCATTAATCCTACATTTATGCCTTTCTCGTCCGCTTGATGGAGAATCGCGTTCAAGTCCTTAGGAAGACACTTTCCGGAGAAGCCGCGATTGTCCTCGTAGACGAAGGTGTGGCTTCTGCCTATTCTTGGATCTTCCAGCCACACTTCCCTCAGCCTGGAGTAATCGACATCAAAAGCTTGCGCAATATCGTAAAATTCATTGCAAAAAGTTACCTTCAGCGCCAAATAGCAATTTTCCATATATTTCGCCAGCTCCGCGGTACGAGCCTCCGTTAGCACGAATTTAACCTCTGCGTTGCATACGCTTTGATAAGCTTTTACGGCAAGGTTAACATCCCCTGATGAACCGCCAAGCGTCAGCCAGCTTCTCGCAACGAGGTCCGTGAACGGATGCGCTGCCGTTTCTCCGTAATATTCGGGCTGAAAGACAATCCTTTTGCCTGTTGCCTCAATCTGACTGTCGGTGAAACCAACGGGGACGGTAGATCGAATAATAATAACCGAGGCATCCAGCCAAGTTAGTACTTCCTTCACAGTAGCGGTGTCGCAGCTGCCGTCTGCAGCTTCAGGCGTGGGCACGCATATAAATGCGGCATCGCAGCAGGAAAGCTCCTCCCGGCTCCCCATTCCCAAAGGCTCGTCGTAAACCGTCGCATCCGGGAATAGTTTGAACATCGCTTTACCGACATGGCCAAAGCCTATGATTCCGATTTTCATCTTCCCCACGCTCCTTATAGAGACTCTGTAGACTGCGTGTTCTCGTATCGTTTTTTCTGAAAACCAAGCAGAATGAGTATTATCAGATAATATGCCCAGTATAGGACAAATTCTTCAATGGATGGATTTTGTGTATAGCCGAGAAATGCTTTAAAGAAAATGCCAACTTGCCCGTTAATCAAGGGTTGCTCGCCGTTATCGCGAATGTACTGCATTTCGTCAAGAGGATGCTCAGGCATGAACGCAGTCAGGTTGTAAATCTCGCCAACCTCGCCGCCAGGCGTTTTGAAGAGTGTGCCCATCATTCCGATATCCTGCAAGATCCCGACAGCTTGTACAAGCAGCCCTCCTGCAATCATGACGAGGAATATGCTGGTGATACGGAAAAAGGTTTTAAGCTGAATTTTTTTCGTTCCTTTAAAAAATAAATAGCCTACAACGAAAGCTAATATGAGCCCGAACAACGCCCCCCAGCTTTGCAACGCTAATTGGATATCTCCGCCTGTAATCGCAGCGAAAAAAAACACGGTTTCCACGCCTTCCCTTACGACAACCAGGAAGGAATGGATAATCATATTCAGCACCCCGCCGACGGTAAGGATCGAGGCTATTTTATTCTCGACCTGTCCTTGCAAATTCCGGCTTTGCTGGCTCATGAATAAGACCATATGAGATAGAAGTACGCAGGAGACGAGCATAATGCCAATCTTCAAATAATTTTGGCTGCCCATCGTTCCGAATCCGGTTAATACCGTTTGAAACACTAATGCGGTGCCATAGCTCGCCGCCAGCGCGAGGACAACTCCGACCCAAACCCATTTGTTCCACTGCGTCTGGCCAATCCTCTTTAGATAGGTCATGATAACACCCACAATTAAAATGGCTTCGAGCGCTTCACGAAACGTAATCAGAAAGGACTGCAAATTCATCTTTAAGCCCCCGTTCTTTTTGTAAAATATAATGGCGGAAGACACCTGCGTTATATGCGCAGGCGTCTCCCGTTACGAGATTATGAATTATCTGAGAATAATGATTTCATTCTTTTCGTAGAAAACGCCTTTTCCGAACAACTCAGCGACTGCGCGCAGTGGAATAAACGAGCTGCCTTTCTCCACAACGACCGACTGGTCCAGCTTAACCGTTTCGTTAAGTTTACCGTCTTGAACGATTTGATCGGAACCAACCTTCAGCTCGGTCTTTTTGCCGTCTTTTACAATCGTAACCGTCTTCGTATTATTCGCGTAGCTTACTTCAGCATTGATCGCATCTGCAATTAAGCGAACGGGAACCAGTGTCCGGGAAGTCTTCTTATTGATATAAGGGGCGCTTACCGCCGTACGGGACTGTCCATCGACCTTATACGTTTTTTCATTGACTGCAATTTGAGTGCCGTCTTTCACTACAAGGTACTTCAGCATTTTAAAGGAAGCAGCTTTAGCTGCAGGAAGATCCGACTTATCGATAGCGTCAGCGAACTGCTGTGCATACGCCGCTGCTGCTGCATATTCTTCCTTCGTGAAGAATACTTCCTGTGTAGACAAGAACATATTGCCTTCCATTGCATAGCCGCGTGCGCCTTGCAGATCACCGTCAGCTAATTTCGTAAATGCATTCGTTACGTACTCAGATACTTTGCCAATCATCGTACGCTGTAGAGCTGCCTGAATTTTTTCTTTATCCACTTTACTAGCATCTCCAGATGCGAATGCATTCAAAACGTAATTTGCATCCTCCACGCTTCCTCCTCTTAAATAGGTGTATACAGGGAGGAAAAGGAAGTAGCCTTCCGTAACGGCAGTCGGCTGGTCAGCGACAGGCTTGGTAGGAATGTTCGTTGCATAAGTAAAGGTTGCAAGCGTGTAAGTTTTGATTATTGTTTTATCCAAAACTTGCCGATGCACGTTGAAATCATTTACATTCTTATCTTCTAGATCCTTCAGCAGCTGCTCGATTGTTCCTTTCAGAATGCCGACCATGTCTAGTCCGTACGCACTATCCCGTTTGGTTACTGTACTTTGAATGACATCTTCATAAATTTGCACGACCTTGTAAAATTCAGTCTTTGCGGAATTGAAATCTTCTTTCGCCAGTGCCGGTCTTACATTCTTGCTGATCAAATCACGCAAACTGAAGTAGAAGTACCATTGGAGCCCTTTATCTACAGCTTGCTTAGCTTGACCCGCAGAAAGCGTTCCTTTAATGGCATTGTCCAGCACAAAAGAAATATTCTCATCGATCTTAGGATCGTCAGGCTTGATGATAGCGTCAATTCGTTTAACATCCGTTTGGAACTTATCTACGTAAAATTGTTGAACTGCTTTAAGATCCGTCTTGTCCGTGAACAAAGCCTTGATTTCCGTAAAAGCCTTTATTTTTGCGGCGATATCCGCATCCTCAGTAATTTTGAATTTCGATTCCGCGCTAACCGCGGAAGCCAACATAAAGAAGGAAGAAAGAACCAATGATAGACTGACTAAGATGGATAATAATTTACGCATTTTCATCTCTCCTAAATAAAGTTTTTTTACAATAAACCTTTTTTACGAATAAACCATATAACCCCGGCACCAACAATAATGACGCCCGCGATAGCGAATAGCGTAACGAATGAATTCGTTTTGTCCGTCCGCTCCATCGGAGCATGCCCCTCTTCCTGCGCCGCTTGCTCAGATGCAGCAACCGTTGAATCGGAGGAGCTCGGCTCATCTAACACTTCCTCCGATGTTCCTTGGTTAACGGTTGCGTCGGATGCTGCAGGTTCTTCCCCTGATCCCTCGGTTGCCGGTGCCTCAGTCGTTGGTTCTGCCTCCGGGCTTGCCGATACCAATTGCTCCGGATTGGAGCTTGGAGCTGTGCTCGGTGTTGGCGAGGCTGCTGCCACTTCTTCTACAGCAGCCGCCTTCTCGCTCGGGGAAGGCTTAACGGTAGATACTGGTGCCTTGCTTGCTGTCGGTTTCTGTGTTGCGATAAGTTTCGGAGCAGCAGCAGGTTCCTTAACGGGCTTCTCCTTGCTTGGTTCTGCAGCTGCCGGCTTAACATACGCCTTGTAAGGAAACAGCGGCTTAACCTTCCCGTAAATAAAGTTTACCTTTTGTTTAAAGGTTTCCGGATCGGCCTCCTTCTCTCCTACCCCGAACAAACCGGGATTGCCGAGCGCCTCCAAGGCTTCATCGAAAGCATGATTGAGATCATCCGTGCCGGATTCCATATAGGGCGATAACGTATCAAAGGTTGCCTTCGCTTTGGCCAGAAGCAGCTTGGCACCGGCATAGTCGCTCACATCCTTCAGCGCATACGTGAATCGGCGATCCAAATTCATAACTAGAACGGCTTTGTAGTTAGCCGTTAATAGCTTGCTGTCCTTCGCTTCAACATTTTTGTCGAGCGTAATCGCAATGGCTTCACCAAAATGCGATTTGATCTCCGAGCGCCTTACTTTATGAGCCTCTTCGATACTTTTCCAATCAGGATTACTCCCGCTTGCTGAACTGACGATGAGCTTGAAGGTCTCGGCAACATCCTCCGTATTGGCATCCCCATAGGAGTACGCCGAAACCTGAGCCGGTGAGAGCCATAGCAATAATACAACCACCGCCAGCCCGCATCGAAACCATTTTGACACTTGTACACTCTCCTTCTGTCTTACTCGTTTTTCATTTGTTGCTCCCCCGGTCTCATCCATTCATAAAGGGTAATCCGTGAATAGACCGGGTCAAATAAATCCTCTGACACAAATTCGGCAATGGGAATGACTTGCAAGCCCGCACCTTCATGCTGCTGCACAAAACCTTCCAACACATGATCCGTCAAAAACACCCGTTGCCTTGTTCCCGTCTGAGCTAGCGAATGAAAATAATCGAAGGTCAAAATCTTCCGATGCTCATAGCTCGCTTGCAAGTAGCGGAGTACCCGCGTTTCTTCCCAAGTGTACAGAACGAGCGGTTGCTTCAACGATTCCATATAGTCGTTCAATTGATAGACAGCAGGCTGTTGCTCGGCTTGAAGCTTAAGCAGCTGTGCTCCAACCGCGAATTGAATGGCGATTACGGCAGCTAAGACCAGATAGATCGCTGCCGCTGCAGCCTTGCCCCACTGCCAGCCTCGGATGCTGTCCGAAGCTCTGCTTAATAATTGCGCCGTTCTTACAGCTGCAGCATAAAGGACCAGAAGCATTGGACCAGCAACTGGTGCAATATGGCGGGGCTTTTCAATATTTTGGCCTAATAAAACCCAAACGCCGTAGGCAATCAGACAAACCAGCAGCCATTTGCCGAATTTTCTATCGGAAAAAGAATTCTCAACGCCGCCTTTTAGCTTCCACATCCCTAAACCCGTCAAAGCTAAAAACAATATATAAAACACAGCCAATGCTGCCGAACGGCTAAACCATACATCCCGAATCAGGTGATCGGTGACGAGCGTTACAAATCGTGTGACGATTGGTACTTTCAAGTCTGCGACCCCGCCGCCCCATTCGGAGAAATGTCCCGAAACAAATGCGACGGACAGCTTCCAGAACCCCTGCAGCGTGCCTTCGGACTGGATTAGCCCTGCGATCCAAATGAACTGGGCGCCTCCAGCGGCTGCAATCGCCATAATCAGTCTTCGCAGCCTAGTGCGGCTGTCTGCAAGACTCGTGTATTGGAAGACTAGCAGCAGCACCAAGGCAATGCCAAAAGGGAAGTAAGATAATCGAATTCCCATTAGGATGCTAAATAATAGCAGCACTGCCCCTAGGCGGGCATTGGAATGCGGGCGATCTGCCGCCCATCGCACACTCCAGAGATACCACCATAGCACGGCGATTCCCGCACATTCTGACATGGGACGCGAGCCCATAAGCCACAAGTACGGCAAGGATAGAATACCTACAGCTGTCCAGATTGCAGGGGCCAGCCCTATGTATCGCCTGGCTAGCCAAGTAATGGGAAGCGCTGCGCTTAAAGCTAATGCTGCATTCCAAATCATCAAGGATTGAACTGGGTCCGTCACCCACTTATGAACCAGCTTTGCTCCTGCAATGAAATACGGGTACCCCGGAAAATGAGGCTGCATCGCGAGCAAGTCGTACCGATCCACCGCGAGTACAAAATCCACTTCGTCCCATGAGCGTACAAAAGGGCTGGCAAAAAACAAATTAGAACAGAAGATTAAAATAAGGAAAATAGAAGCTGCACTTATCGATAAATGGCGGACGAGTCGATGCACGATTTCCTGACCTCCTCTAGTCCGGTTACCGCAGCGCTTGCTGACTCGGAGCTTCATGCACTTGCCTGTTCGGTGCAACATAGGTGGCGCGAAGGGCAGGACGCTTCATTTCCTTATAAATAGCCGGTATGACAGAAGTGACATATTGACGAAATTTAATGAAGGACTGTCCCTGTGTCCTCACCCTGTAAGCAATAGGAACCTCTTGGAGACGGAAGCCCTTCCTCAGCAAATTCAAAGTCAGCACTTGGGCATAGTTGTAATCGTGAATAATTTCCGCGCATTCCATCGCTTCCCGAGAAAAGCCTCTCATGCCGGACTGGCCGTCATATATCCATTTGCGCAGCAGCACGGACTGGAGCAGCGTAAACAAGTAATTGCCTAGCCTGCGATGCAGCTTCATCCCTGCAATGCTCCCTTTAAACCGCGAACCGAATGTGTAGTCTGCCACTCTATCTATAATTGGAGCGACAACCTCAGGAATTTGCTCGGGCGGATACTCGTTGTCTGCATCAATCATCAAGCCAATATCCGCATCCAGCAGGCAGCATTGCCTAAGTCCCTCTCTAACGGCAGCCCCTAATCCCCTGTTCGTTCCAAAAGAATATACATAATCAGCTCCAGCCTGCCTAGCCACCTCTACTGTTCGGTCCTTCGATCCATCGTCGATAATGACGACTTGCACGTCATAGCTCGGATGGAAGTGTCTCGGGACGCGCTCAATGACGCTCGCAATATTGTCTTCTTCATTATGCGCAGGTATAAATACGATGAGCTTCTTGTTACGGGTGGATTTCATAGCATTCCTCTTTTCATTAAGCCATTTCCTTGAGGCTGAGGTTAAGGTGAAGCCCCGGATTAACGCTTGAACGCATCCGTCAACACTTGTCCCCGGCTAGCGCCTGGATAAGGAGCGCCTAATAAATAGGCGAGCGTCGGCGCCATAGAAATTAAGGAGTGTCTCTCATCGACTCTGCAGCCTTGGCGTATGGTTGGACCATGCAGGAAAAATGGTACAAACCGTTCTCCTTCATCCAGATGACCATGTCCGCCAATACCGTCTGCTTGCCCGTGATCGGCGCATACGATCAACGTTGTATTTTCCATCATGCCTTGGTCTGTCAGCCACAAGGCAAACTCCTCAATCAGCCTATCGGCTTCGGCAATTTTCTGTAAATATTCATCGTATAATACGCCCATGCTATGACCGGTTTGATCGACAGCGATCATCTGAACAACGAATAAATCCGGATTTTGCTCGGCCATTATTTTTTTGGAGCGGTCAATGATATTGCGGTCGGCTTTGTCATTGTGCATAACAGCCGTTACGCTCTCCACATCGTCGCCCATGGAGTCGATCAGATGAGCGATACCGAGCAAGCGACCTCTCTTTCCTACCTTCCGCAGCGAGTCGAAAATACTTTCCACCCGAATGCCGAGCTTCCATACCATATTGGAACGAATGCCATGGTCTTTAGGATGAGCTCCGGTAAACATGGAAGAAAAACAAACGACCGTTCTTGCCGGATAAACCGTCTCCATCTGCGTGTACTCGGTTCCTTCCAGCCGCAGCTTCTTGAGAAAAGGGGCATCGGCTTCTTCAAAGCGCTCCTTGCGCATGCCGTCAATGACAATTACGATGACCTTCTCATTCACAGCCTTTCCCGTCCTATCAGGCGCTTCTGTGAACCCAGTCGTCTCTTTTGGTTTCCAATCGAACAGGTTAGCATGCAAAATCCAGCTATATAGACATAAGCAAGCTGTGAATAGGCCAAGTAAAACAACCTCATCCGCGAACCCGGCAGCAGGCCAAGGACGCTCTCCAGAGAAATACAGCAATCCGTAAAAATAATTCCACAGAAGCAGCAGCAGCAGCAGCTTAGGCAGCTGTTCCTGTGCATTGCCGCTAGTCGAATCGCTGTTCTTGAGCACTAGCTTCCAGAAGCGCTTAAAGTTCCACCATGACGTACCGATCCGCATTCGGTAATAAAACGTTCCCCAGAAAAACACGGTAAAGAAGAAATACAATCCAATTGCCGTCGCATGTAGAGAAAGATTGTGGGGTTCCCATAAAAGCAGTGCAGCTACAAGAGGCAGCCACAAATAGCTCCGGAGAAAAAGCGGGAAATCGAAATAATAGAATAAAAAGAACAAAGGTAATATGAGCAGCAGACTTAAGCCCGCACCAGCCCAGAAACGACTGTCCAGCCATTGATCTGACCGATACAGCAAAAATACGGATGCGGCAAAAATCGGCGTAAACGGTTTGCCCTCATTTAGAAGGTTCCAGCATCTAGCAGCGACAATCTCAAAAGGGGAAGCCTGTTTCATCACAATGTCCTTTCGCGCGCATGATTCTTATTTAGAGAAGGCTTTCGCGGTATTTGAATCCACTTCTTGGCTTCGCGCAGACCAATTGGCATTCGGATCAAAGAATAAGAACCTAGAATAAAAGCGACCGCGAATTTAAATGCATGTGTCAGCAAAGCAGTTGCGTAGGCTTCTTCCCAGCTAACGCCAAGCACTGCGAGCGAACCGCTTAATGTACTCTCGTAGGTTCCTATTCCACCCGGTGTAACATGAAAGATCTGGCCTGCGATGGTTACGCTATTAACCCAAATCGATGAAGCCGCACTTAACGGTATGTCACCCATGCGGGCAATACCAAACAAAATTACTGCTTCCAGTATCCAGCTCACGGCAACAAGGACTAGGATATAAGGGCCTTGCTTTGACATTACGATTGCTTTGAGCTGCTCCCAGTGTCGATTTATAAATGGCCAGCGCCGAATCGGCAACCATTTCAAGGCCACTGCTGCAATAATGACCAATGCTCCCATGACAGCAAACGCAAGCCAAGATACAGCCATTCCTAGCCACAACATGCCAAAGGCAGCAATCGCTCCAAGCACAAACATGTCAGTCAAACGCATAATCACGACTGTATGGAGAGCATTATCCCATCTCATGCTCGCCTTCTTCATTAAAATACCTGCCCGTACAAGGTCACCAACCTTGATTGGCAGCAGGTGATTGACCAACAGGCTGTAAAAGATACCATGAAGATAAAGTCCGATTGCGTGTTCACGGCCTGCGTACGCTTGCCAGGCTGCCGCTTTGAGAACAAAGGATAGAAGATAAACGACAAACATGAATATTAGCCAACCCGGCTGAACAAGCACCACGTGTAACCGTTCAAGCAGTTGGTGTAGATCGAACAAACGCCAGCTCAGGAGTAAAAAAACAATGAAAAGGAAAAGTCCGGCTAGTCCAGTGAGTTTTCGCCCCATCATCCCACTATGACGCCATTTGACCGCTTAGGCTCTTGGGCAAAATCGAGATTCGGGTTGCGCTCCAGCCACTTTAGCCGCTCGCGCTTCGCTTCCTCCCAGACCCGGAATCCGGTTTTCGTAATCATCATATATTGACCGTCATCCTCTGCTCTCACGATAAAGCCGCTGGCGGTCAGACTCTGAGTCACTTTGCTTACTGCATGTACGGTCATCGTCAGAATATCCGCGAGTTCCTCCGACGTTATCGTTCCTCTTTCAATGAGGATTTCCAGAACTCTGTATTTGCTGCGTTGTGAACGTGGTTTCCTTTGTGCATGTTTTTGATACTTTCCGGCCTTGATTAGCGTCTGAGCGTTCAACCCTCCACCTCCTTCGAAGCTTACCTTCCGGGCATGTCTAACTATGTTTTGATAATGATTATCATTCCGAAGTCATTTGCAATTATATCGAATGAAAATGAGAGAATGATGTGAAAAAATATTTTTTTTATAATCTATAAATAAACCCTCGGAAATACAAAAAGTCCCGATGCCTTAATACTCACCGGGACTTGCCTTTTTATAATCAAATTTTCGTCATTTATGTAATAAATGTTTGACGTGTAATCGTAATAATCTCATTTAATTGTTTGCTAAGCGCTAGATTGCTCGGCTTGATCAGTTACAAGCTTTATTATTCGTTATAATATTTATCTCGGTATCGTCAAAACTACTGTTGTGCCTTTCCCTACTTCTGAAGAGATGTCCATCTTGCCGCCAATGCTCTTGGCTCTTTCCTCCATACTAAAGAGACCGACACCTTTGGAACTGCTATTTCTCGCAAAGCCATTCCCTTTATCCTCAATTCGTACCTCTATATATGATTCCTTGTCGCGAACGGCCACATTGGCCTCTGACACGTCTGCATACTTCGCAATATTCGTAAGAGCTTCCTGGATGACTCTATAGATCGTTGATTCTTCAAGAGCCCCTAACCGCTTGTGCAAGCTGTTTTCCAGTTTTACACTTATGCCATAGTGGCCTGTATAATTTTCGATATAAGTACGAATGGCAGGGAGAACGCCTAAATCATCCAATACGGAAGGACGAATTTGCCACGCAAGACTTCGTACTTCTTCAATGATGCTGGAAACATTTTGCCGGAGCTGCGCTATTTCCGAATCAGGTTCCTCTATGATCAATCTGTCCATCTGAATTAATAGGGAAAACAAACTCTGCCCAATACCATCATGCAGCTCGCGAGAGAACTTTCTACGTTCCTCTTCCTGAATTTGCAGCACCTTCGACATCATAATCTGCAGTTCTTCCTCTACCCGCTTCAGCTCCGTCACTTCATTACGAATCGCCAAATATTGGTATGGTTTTCCTTCCGCATCGACAAAAGGCACAATCGTTGTATCTACCCAATAGAAAGATCCATCTTTCGCCTTGTTTTTGATCTCTCCGCGCCACACCCTGCCTGAAGAAATAGATTTCCATAAGTCCGACATAAACGCTTTGTCATGATGACTGGAATTAATGATTCTGTGGTCATTCCCCAAAAGATCTTTACGAGGATATTTGGAAATTTCGCAAAATTTATCGTTAACGTATTGAATATTCCCTTTAGCGTCAGTGACTGCAACTATCGAAGACTCGTCAAGCGCAAACTTCACATCGGATAGCTGCTTAAGGGATTGTTTCAGGTCTTGAAGAAGCGCGGTCTCCGAAATATGATTGTCTAGACGAGCTAGCAATTGGTTAACATTCTCGCCAATCACTTCCGGATAGTGGCTTTCCTGATCCTTATTCAAAGTTCAACAATCCCTTCCTTGCCGCATACTTCACCAATTCCGGCCTTGTTTTCAGTTCTAACTTTTCCATAACATTGCTTTTATGGGATTCCACCGTTTTCACACTAATAATCAACTGTTCAGCAATTTCTTTGTTGGAAAAACCTTTCGCAATGAGAGCCAATATTTCCCTCTCGCGTTCCGAAAGCGTTTCAAACGTATCCCTATTCTCACCATTCTTAATCCGGTCCATATATTCATTCATCAGCCTCTTGGTGGCTGTAGGGTATAGATATGCATTTCCTGCTGCGACAGAGCGAATAGCTGTCAACAACTCGTCATGCGGGGCGCTTTTCAATATATATCCTGAAGCTCCGACATGTATGGCTCTAAATAAGTACTCATCATCATCATGCATAGTGAGAATAAGAATAGCCAAATCGGGCATCAATTGACGTAATTTTTCCGTAGCCATTAAGCCATCCATGCCAAGAGGCATGTTCAGATCCATTAATACAACATCCGGTTTAAGCAATTGCGCAGCCTGTATGCCTGCTTCGCCATCAGCCGCTTCCCCAATGACTTCTATATTATGTTTCCCGTTCAGCAGCATCATAAGTCCTGATCTTACGACAGCATGATCGTCCACTACCAAAATTTTCAGCATTCCATCCTCCATTTCGACGCGGCTCATTCCGCACATCTCGTGTCTTAATCATAACAAAAAAAATGAATTCCGTTAATGGAATTCATTTCGTCATATCTTCGTTATGTTCTTCTATATATGACATCAGTATGCGGAGGCTTTCCTGGGCTGCACGTATTTCATCTTCTTCATATCTGGCTCGTGTTCGCTTTCCGATAAACAGCAACCCTCTCATTAGGGAACTATCGTTAATGATTGACGGAAAGACGGTTGCCGCTTGTAATTGTTCAGCTAACATAACCGGGCATTCGCGTCTTTCTTGAACAAGCTTCGGATTCGCATCATCGAGCTTCACCCATCTGCCCAGGCGCAGCGCGGCTCCAGCCAATCCTTGCCCCGACTTGATCACCATATGCTGATAGCGATTGTTGCTGTTGCCCACAGCGTACTTCCATTTCAAAGGTGCGGTTTTATCTATAAAAGGAGCCAATGCGACAAAATCGCTCGAAGTTAGTTTTCGTATCTGTTCTAATTCTTCCATAATGTTCATCCTAGTGCTTCCCATCCCGGCCACTTCCAATCTTTTAAGCCATGCCAAACTCCCTCACAAACCATTGTAGACGATTATTAATTTCTTGTAAGTCAGGGAAAACCCTGATTTACGCATCAGGGTTTTTACTTATCGGAGGCTCGGGAAAGTAAGGGTTTGAACTGTGATATTCCTCACACCTTCGTAGGGAATATCGCTGCAAAAGATCAGTGGAACTCCCGATTAACAAAAATAGTAAAAACTCTTATCATAAAAGTAGCAAACAATGTTGAGGAGTTGGTCCACATGGCCATGAATATTCCGGTAATAGAAGAAAAGAAAGCAACCACTAAATCAGGAACCGTTCATCATAAAGGGATTATGGCATTTTTCTCAGAAACAAATTTTGATAAATTAAAGAGTATTATGTACCTCAAGCAAGCAAAGAAAGAAGAGCATTTATTCTGGGAAGGCGACACCGCGGACAGATTGTATTATGTCGTAAAGGGCGGCGTACGCATCACGAAGATGTCGGAGACGGGTAAAAGCTTTATCTTGTATCTGCATCAAGCAGGAGATTTATTCGGTCAAATCGATCCCTTTCAAGATTCTGTCCAAAGTTTTAACGCTGAAGTGACCGCAGATTGCGAAATAGGCGTTATTTTGCGCAAAGATCTTGAAGTTCTATTATGGCAGCATGGAGATTTAGCTATCGAATTTATGAGATGGATGGGTCTTGTTCATCGAATGACCGAAACAAAGTTTCGCGATTTAATGATGTACGGCAAACCAGGCGCTCTTTGTTCCTTACTGATCAGGATGAGTAACTCCTACGGCGTTCCAAAAGGCGAGCATGTGCTGATCGATTATAAAATCAACAATACGGAAATGGCCGATATGATCGGCTCCACCCGTGAAAACGTAAATCGGATGTTAAGCGATATGCGTAAGGAAGCTGTGGTCGAATTTCAAAATGGACTTATTGTCATTAAAGATATTGCCTACCTCCGCGATATTTGTCGTTGCGAAAATTGCCCTTCGGAAATATGCAGAATGTAATGAAATACGTTTTTCCTATATGAGAAGGGACTCCAGCGTTAGCGGGGTCCCTTCTGTACATAACTAGATCTCATGGGTTCAGCTATTCAGCTATTCAGCTGACTGCTCGATACCGACAAGGACGATATCCCCTTCTATACGTACAGGGAACGTATTCACCTGCCCGGTGTCCGGAAGCTGAACCTCTCCCGTCAACAAGCTTATTTTACAGTCGCGAAGCGGACAATATACATAGTCCCCGCTTATAAGACCCTCGGCGAGAGGGCCTCCCTTCTTATGTCCTGTTCTATTCTCGAGTGCGTATACGGTGCGTTCGGACAAACGGAATATGGCGATCTCCGGTTCACCGCCGAGCTTAACGACTTTCCCCAAATGCAGTGGGAAATCCGCAAGATTTCCCACCGGGTAATAGCTCGCATTACCTTTACTCCTCATGGCTTCCATACTGTTGCCTCCCTCACTTCACATGAATGTGCTCGTATAATTGATGCCGCAGCTCTTCCCTCTCCACAACTTCACCCCAAGGATCGTGCAGCCCTTGCAAGGCCAGTTCAATTCTAGCCACGAGCTCTTTCCGGCGCTCTTTGTTCTCGACAATCTCTTGGACAATCGCAGGCAGGCCCAGTCTTTCGATCCAATCCGATGTCCGCTCCCCGTACTTTCCGGTTTCCCGATAAAATTGGATGAAAGCACCCGCAAGCTCGATAAGCTCTTCATCCGTTTTCACCTTGCATAATAGATCCGCAGCTCTTAGCTTCACCCCGCCGTTGCCGCCTACATAGATTTCCCAGCCTCCATCGTTGCCGATGATGCCGAAGTCCTTAATCTCCGCCTCGGCGCAGTTACGCGGGCAGCCGTTAACGGCCATTTTAAACTTGGCTGGCATCCAGAGCCGTTCGAACTTCTTCTCCAGCAGTATTCCCATACCAATGGAGTCCTGCGTGCCAAATCGGCAAAATGTAGAGCCGACACATGTTTTCACTGTTCGGATGGCCTTGGCGTACGCATATCCCGATGGCATGCCGAGCTCTTCCCATACGCGAGGAAGATCCTCCTTCTCCACGCCCAGAAGATCGAGACGCTGTCCACCCGTTACCTTGACCATTTTCACTTTGAATTTGTCGGCGACGTCGGCTATTTTGCGAAGCTGCTCCGGTGTCGTAACGCCGCCGTACATGCGAGGTACAACCGAGTATGTGCCGTCCTTTTGAATATTGGCATGCAGCCTCTCGTTGACAAACCGGGAATCCTTCTCGTCTTCAAAAGCCTCCGGCCAAACCATGCCGATGTAATAGTTGATCGCCGGTCTGCACTTCGTGCAGCCTTCCGGGTTGTGCCACTCCAGCACGTTCATCACTTCGCGAACATGGGTCAGGCGCTTATCCCGAATGGCCGCTATCACATCCTCCCGGCTATGGGTCGTACAGCCGCAAAGCGACTCGGCACCTTGATGGTTGGCCTCAAATTGATCACCCAGCGTCAGAGCAAGGATCTGCTCTACCATCGGTTTACAGCCTCCGCATGACCGGCTGGCACCCGTACTACTCTTGATTTCTTCTACTGTAGTGAGGCCTTTATCCGCAATCGCTTGGATGATCATGCCTTTGGTAACCCCGTTGCACCCGCAAACAATTTCATCGGACGGCATAGCGGCAACAAAAGCTAGCGGATCCGTGCCCTCTGCATGCGTCGAACCCACGAGCTGTTCATGAATGTCCCGCGTCATCGGTTCATGCGCCTTCACCCATTTGAACAGCTGGGCCGAATCCGTAATATCTCCGAACAGCACACAGCCGACGATACGATTATCGCGAAGAAGGACCTTTTTATACGTCTTATTCCAATTGTCCTGCATGCGGATAACATCCAGCCCGGAAGCATCTTGAAACTCCCCTGCAGAGAAAACATCGACGCCGGATATTTTCAGCTTGGTCGAGACGATCGAGCCTTGGTAAGGCTCCACAGGCAGACCACACAGCTGTTTGGCTAACACAGCTCCCTGTTCAAACAGCGGCGCTACAAGCCCGTAGCTGACGCCACGATGCTGATTGCACTCGCCAACCGCATATACATCAGGCGCGCTTGTCTGCATGAAGTCGTCTACGATAATGCCTCTTGCTGTCTCTATGCCGCAATCGCGAGCTAGTGCGGTCTCCGGAGCAATGCCTACCGCCATCACGAGGAAATCCGTTTCGAGCGATGAGCCGTCTTCAAACTGCAAGCTTTCAACACGCGCTCCACCGCCGATTGACACCGTCTTCTTCTTTAGAAGGAACCGAATCCCCTGCTCCTCAAGCTCCGTTTGCAGCATGGCGGAGGCGGCTGGGTCGAGCTGCCGTTCCATCAAATCCGGGAATAAATGAACGACCGTTACCTCCATTCCCAGTTTCAGCAGTCCCTTCGCGGCCTCAAGCCCGAGCAAGCCTCCGCCGATGACCGCAGCCTTCTTCCATGTACGCGCCGCGCTGGTCATTCGCTCACAGTCCTGCACGTCCCGGAAGCTGACGATCCCTTCTTTATCTACACCTGGAATCGGAAGCATAACGGGTTTGGATCCTGTCGCAATGATCAGCTTGTCATAGGCGCTGAATGAACCATCGCTCAATTGCACTTGCTTGGAGTCGATATCGATCTGCGCTGCCTCGATCCCGGCGAACAATGTAATTCCGTGCTGCCCGTACCAGGAATAATCATTCAAAATCATTTCATCGAAAGACTTGCTGCCTTCCAATAGGTAGGACAATTGAATACGGTTATAATTGGGATGCGGCTCCTTACCGATGACCGTAATGTTGTACTTGTCCGGCGCCAGCTTCAATATTTGCTCAATCGTGTTGATTCCCGCCATGCCGTTGCCGATTAGTATAAGCTTCTCACGTTTATCTCCATGGATAGTCATATTAGTTCCTCCTCGCAATGCTGTCTCAATTCTCTTAATCCTTATGCTTTAATCATAAAGAGAATCGTCCGGCAAGGATGTGAATTTTATCACAGAACCTCCAAATTACGCGTGCATAAAAAACAAGCCCGCAGCATCCATTCGCCACGGGCTCTTCTATATATGAAAACAATCATCTCTGATCGTGCGGCACAACAGACTATCCGCCGATATGGGACATTTCAACCTTATGCTTAGGAGTTGTCTGTGTAAGTCTCGTCTCGGAATAACGGTCCATACGATTGCCCCAAATTTGAGCAATGAACGATCTTACCTCATCATCGCTGGCGCCGCCCCTGATCATACCTAGCAGATCGGTCTTCTCTGAAGCAAACAAACACGTATACAAGTGGCCTTCCGCAGAAAGCCTGGCTCTCGTGCAAGAACTGCAGAACGCCTGGCTTACAGAGGAAATCAAGCCGATCTCTTCCTGAGAACCAATATAACGATACCGTGTCGCAACCTCGCCGAAATAGCTTGATCCTGCAGGTCCTAGAGGCATTTCTTTGTGAATGATTTCGTAAACGCTTTGGCTCGGAACGACATGCTTCAAATTCCATCCATTGCTATTCCCGACATCCATAAACTCAACAAATCGCAGACTATGACCTCTTTCGCGGAAGTATCGGGCCATCGGAACAATATCCTGTTCATTGATACCTTTCTGGACGACCATATTTACCTTTACGGACAATCCGGCAGCCGCCGCGGCATCAATGCCTTCCAATACTCTTTTTGCCGAAAAACCTCTCCCGTTCATGGCTCCGAACCGGTCATCGTCCAAACTATCCAAACTCACGGTAATTCGCTCCAGCCCGGCGTCTTTTAATGCCTTGGCTTTCGACTTTAATAGCGAACCGTTCGTTGTAACAGCCAAATCTTTGACGCCTTCTATTCGGCGAATACGCATAATAATGTTGGCGATATCTTTATTTAACAGGGGCTCCCCGCCTGTAATCCGTATTTTCGAAACGCCAAGCGAAACAAAAATACGCGTTAGTCTCTCAATCTCTTGAGGAGAAAGCAGCTTATCCTGCCCTAAAAACCGAAAATTGGGGCCAAACACTTCCTCCGGCATGCAATAGCGGCACCTGAAATTGCAGCGGTCGGTTATCGATATACGAAGATCGCGAAGAGGCCTTTGAAAAGCATCCACGACCTTGGAATCTTGTTTGTTCTGATTTTCCATTGTCCACCTCGCTTCACTACTTGGTTATTTCATAAGGAAGAGTGATCACTTTAACAATCTGACCGGCTGAGACACCTTTGGATCCTGATGGGATCAGAATGAGGCAATTGGCATCTTGAATAGATACTAGCATACTTGAACTGTTCTTCTCCAACACACTCACCGTTACTTGCTCCTGGGAGTATGTCATTTTTCCCCGAATGTATCGATCGTGCGGACATCCTTTATTGTAATCGTTTGTTATAGTCGCTTGAATACTGGATGGGAGAGGATTTTCTTTACCTTGCATCGCAAGCAGAGCGGGGCGCACAAACAGCTCAAAACCAACAAAGCAAGCGCCGGGATTGCCGGATAGACCGAAGACGAGCTTCTTATTCATGACGGCAGCCGAGGTTGGACTTCCAGGCCGCATGGCCACTTTATTGAAGAGCAGCTCGGCTTCGTTCCCGTTCGTTGCAGCAAAAAATTCCGCCATGACATCATAATCGCCGACGGATACCCCGCCGCTGACAATGAGCATATCGCATTTCTCCAGCGCTGCATGAATCGTACTCGCCACTTTATCTATATGATCCGGAACTGTGCCATAGTTGACAACAAGCCCGCCATATTGCTCTATTTGCGCTGCAAGCATGTAAGCATTGCTATTACGTATTTTCCCCGGCTGAAGCGGCTCCCCCACTGCGATTAGTTCACTTCCGGTCGTTAATACACCCACGATAGGGCGCCGGTAAACA
Organism: Paenibacillus sp. Y280; assembly: GCF_056786335.1. Classification (NCBI taxonomy): domain Bacteria; kingdom Bacillati; phylum Bacillota; class Bacilli; order Caryophanales; family Paenibacillaceae; genus Paenibacillus; species Paenibacillus sp. Y280. The sequence continues at coordinate 43,811 of NZ_JBXCIW010000021.1, read as the reverse complement.
GGAACATTATCATAACCTAATGAAGCGAGCAGTGCAATTTGTCCTGGGCCGATTCGAGTGCCTGCGCCCATAAGCAGCTGTCCGGTCTTTAACTCGTCACCCGGCTTGGCAACGTTTTGCCCATACGCGACTTTATGCTTAATCCGGATACACTCATGCCCCTCCTGTTGAAACTCCTCCGTTTGCTCGAACATGACAACAGCATCCGCGCCACCCGGAACCGCTGATCCCGTCATGACGCGAATCGCAGTTCCGGGAACCACCGTTTTATTTGAAACGGATCCGGCAGGCACTTCATCGATCACCCTAAGATATGCTGGATCTTGTGGAGATGCAAACTCGGCCTCTTCACTCAAAACGGCATAGCCGTCCAACCCCGACCTGGGGAAATGAGGCATATCTTCCTTCGAAAACAAAGTTTCCGATATTGTTCTATGCAAACATGAATCTATCGATGTATACTCGCTGTTCATTTGCCGGATATGCTGACTGACTACATGCTGTGCGTAATCAACTTTTACTGCTCTGCGGACATATTTCTGGCTGCGGTTTTTCATTGCTTAACAATCCTTTCATCCAGCCCTTATTAGTTGAATCATAAATCATTATGCCATAGACAGATGTGACATTAGTCACATTTATAAGCACGCGCAAAAATACCACCTCGGCTCTACGGCTTAGGTGGTATTTTATTTACTGGGCCAGTGCTTTTCGCCCCGCTTCAATGCCTTGATCTATAATCATTCTAGCTCTGGCTGCCTCTCGGTCTGTCGGCTCCGGACACCGATCAAGCGGATATTCCTTCCCCATCTGCTGCCATTTATAAACGCCCATTCTGTGATAAGGCAGCAGTTCCATTTTCCTCACATTGCTAAGTGCCCCGATGAACTCCCCGAGTTCAAATAAATCCTTATAGTCATCCGTCCAACCGGGAACTAGCACGTGGCGAATCCAGACAGGCTTCTTCCTTTCATTTAAAAAAGTCGCGAATCGCCTAATACGGTCATTTGGCTGCGCCGTAAGCGCGATGTGCTTTTCCGGATTGATCTGCTTCAGATCCAGCAGCACCAAATCGGTTGCACTTAATAGCTCCTCCGCATGACTAGGTTCGCAGAAACCGTTCGAATCCAGCACGGTATGGAGTCCCCAGCGCCGTTTGCACTCGGCAAACAAGCGGGCCACGAAGGGAGCCTGCAGCGTTGGCTCTCCTCCCGTTACCGTAATGCCCCCGCCTGAACGGCGATAGTACTCCAGGAACGGCTCCACCTCCCGGAGAATCTCATCGACATCCATCTGCCTGCCGGCATTCATTTCCCATGAATCCGGATTATGGCAGTAATGGCACTTCAGCGCGCAGCCCTGCATGAAAAGGACAAAGCGGATGCCCGGACCGTCAACGGTGCCAAACGTATCGAAGGAATGTATGCGTCCTTTCATCGGTCTGCACCCCCTCTCATTCATTTACATCGTGCCGTGGAACGTACGATGGATCACATCAAGCTGCTGTTCACGGGTCAGCTTGATAAAGTTTACGGCGTAGCCCGACACCCGAATCGTAAGCTGCGGATACTGTTCCGGATGTTCCATGGCATCCAGAAGCTGTGCACGGTCGAATACATTAATATTTAGATGATGACCTTGATTCGCCATATAGCCATCGAGCAGCGATACCAGATTCGTGATGCGAGCCTCTTCCTCGCGTCCCAAAGCTTTAGGCACGATGGAGAACGTATTGGATATACCGTCCAGGCAATGCTCGTAAGGAATCTTAGCTACGGTGGCGAGCGATGCAAGCGCTCCTTTCCGGTCGCGTCCATGCATGGGATTGGCGCCTGGCGCGAAGGGTTCGCCGGCTTTGCGGCCATCCGGTGTGCTGCCTGTTTTCTTGCCATACACAACGTTCGAGGTGATGGTCAATACAGACATCGTCGGCACGGATTCGCGATACATCTTATGCTTGCGAATCTTGTTCATGAACGTTTCGGTCAATTGAACGGCGATAGCGTCTACACGATCGTCATTGTTGCCGTACTGCGGATATTCGCCTTTAATTTCAAAATCGATGGCGATTCCTTTGTCATTGCGAATTGGACGGACCTTCGCATATTTGATCGCGCTTAGCGAGTCGGCGACCACCGAAAGTCCTGCAATGCCCGTAGCCATCGTACGAACAATTTCACGGTCATGAAGCGCCATTTCCAGACGTTCATAGCAGTACTTATCATGCATGTAGTGAATGACGTTCAAAGTGTTCACATACAGCTTCGCCAGCCATTCCATAATGATGTCGAATTTCTCGGCGACTTCTTCGTAATCGAGCACCTCGGATGTAATCGGCGCAAGCTCCGGTCCAACCTGCAATCCAAGCTTCTCATCTACCCCGCCGTTGATCGCATAGAGCAGCGCTTTGGCCAAGTTGGCGCGAGCACCAAAGAACTGCATCTGCTTGCCGATCCGCATCGCGGATACGCAGCAGGCGATTCCGTAATCATCCCCGTAGTACGGGCGCATTAGGTCATCGTTTTCGTACTGGATCGAGCTGGTCTCCGCCGACACCTTCGCGCAGTACTTTTTAAATCCTTCCGGCAGCGCTGTCGACCACAGCACAGTCAGATTCGGCTCTGGAGCAGGTCCCAGATTGTACAAGGTGTGCAGGAAGCGGAACGAGTTCTTCGTTACGCGCGCCCGGCCGTCCAGCCCCATTCCCCCAATGGACTCCGTCACCCATGTAGGGTCTCCGCTGAACAGCTCGTTATAGTCCGGCGTACGAAGGAATTTAACGATTCGAAGCTTCATGACAAAATGGTCGATCAGCTCCTGTGCCGCTTCTTCAGTAAGCGTACCCTCCCGTAAATCCCGCTCCATGTAAATATCGAGAAAGCTCGATACGCGTCCCAAGCTCATTGCCGCGCCATTCTGCTCCTTAGTCGCCGCCAAATAGGCAAAGTATAACCATTGTACGGCTTCGGCGGCATTCACAGCCGGCTCCGATATATCGCAGCCATACGTTTTGGCCATTTGCTTCAGCTCATCTAGGCTGCGAATCTGTTCGGAAATCTCTTCGCGCAGCCGAATGATATCTTCGGTTATCGAATCGACCTCCAGTTGAAGGAGCTCCTTCTGCTTCGCCTCGATCAGACAATTGACCCCATAGAGGGCTACGCGTCTGTAGTCGCCGATAATGCGCCCGCGGCCGTAAGCATCCGGCAGCCCTGTAATGATAGCCGCTTTACGCGCCGTCTTCATCTCCGTCGTGTAGGCATCGAACACGCCCTGGTTATGCGTTTTGCGAATATCGGTAAACACCTGTATCATTTCTTGCGGAAGCTTGAATCCATACGCATCGCAAGCATCGATCACCATGCGGATTCCTCCGTAGGGCTGAACGGAACGCTTCAGCGGGGCATCCGTTTGCAGTCCTACGATCTTCTCCATCTCCTTGGCAATATAGCCGGGGGCGTGCGATGTAATCGTGGATACGGTATCGACATCGACGTCCAGCACGCCGCCATTTTCCCGTTCTTTAGTGGTGAGAACGCTGATCATACGCCAAAGCTCTGCCGTCGCCTCCGTAGGTCCTGCAAGGAATGCATGATCATCTGTATAGACCGTGATGTTTTTATCGATAAAGTCCTTAACGTCAATGCTCTTGCTCCACTCGCCACCGACAAAGCCTCTCCAGCTTTCCATCTTAACAGCAGTTTCTTGTATGGCCATGATGACACCTCCTGAATGTACTTGAACTTAATCAAATTTCCCGTAAAAAGCGTTCCGGTATACGTCCGCCAGTTCTATGACTAACGGCATCCGCGGATTGGCGGTTGTGCATTGATCCTCGAACGCCCGGTCCGCCAAATAATCTACACGCGATTCGAACTGCTCGGCCTGGAAGCCCAAGTCCTGAAACTTCTCGGGAATGCCAAGCGTTTTGTTCAACTTGCGAACCGCTTCGATCAGGCTGTTCACGCCTTCCTCCGTCGTCTTCGCAGGAAGCCCCAGCATACGGGCAATCTCGGCATATCGCCGATCTGCAATAAAGTGATCGTATTTAGGGAACGAAGTAAACTTCGTCGGTTTCTTAGCATTGTAGCGTATGACATGCGGCATTAGAATCGCATTCGTGCGTCCATGCGCCGTGTGGTATTCACCGCCCCATTTATGGGCCAAGCTATGATTGATCCCAAGGAAAGCGTTAGCGAATGCCATTCCGGCAATCGTCGATGCGTTATGCATCTTCTCGCGGGCGATCGGATCTCCAGTCGCAAAGGACTTCTCCAGGTTCTGGAACACCAGCTCAATCGCCTTCATCGCCAAGCCGTCCGAGTAATCGTTAGCCATGACCGATACGTAAGCTTCTATCGCATGGGTAAGGACGTCCATGCCCGTATCGGCTACCGCTGTTTTCGGAAGGCTGTATACATAATCCGGATCTATGATCGCTACATCCGGCGTCAGCTCATAATCGGCAAGCGGATACTTCGTGTTCCCTTTTTCCTTATCTGTGATGACAGCGAAAGAAGTGACTTCCGAGCCCGTGCCCGATGTCGTTGGAATCGCGACGAACTTCGCCTTGCGCCCCAGCCGCGGATATTTGTAAACCCGTTTCCGGATATCCATGAATTTCTGCTTCAGTGCATCAAAGCTCGTATCCGGATATTCATAGAACAGCCACATCGCTTTGGCAGCATCCATCGGTGACCCGCCGCCCAGTGCGATAATGCAATCCGGGTTAAAGCTGGCCATCTGCGCCCGGCCCCGTTCAACCGTTTCTACCGACGGATCGGGCTCCACATCCGAGAATACTTCGATGTAAACCGGGAGCTGGCGTTTGCGAAGATAATACTCCACCCGCTCTACGTAGCCGAGCTTCACCATCATTGGATCCGTAACAATCATGACCCGCGTAATGTCCGGCATTTTCTCCAGATACTGCGTTGCTCCTTTTTCAAAATAAATTTTTGGCGGTATTTTAAACCACTGCATATTGACGGTCCGGTAAGCGACCCGCTTCAAGTTAATCAAATTAACCGCACTGACGTTAGAAGTCGTGGAGTTATGTCCATAAGAACCGCAGCCCAGTGTCAGAGAAGGCAGGTTCGTGTTGTAAATATCGCCGATCGCTCCGTGCGTGGAAGGCGAATTCACAATAATGCGTCCTGTTTGCAGTTTATCGGAGAAGGCCCCGATGACTTTTTCATTCTGCGAATGAATGACCGATGAATGTCCCATTCCGCCAAACTTGACGATCTCTACGGCCCTCTCAATGCCTTGCTCTGCATTCTTCACTTTGTAGCAAGCGAGTACAGGACTTAACTTCTCGGCCGATAATGGGAAGGCCTCGCCTACGCCCGCTAATTCAGCCACTAATATTTTGGTTGCCGATGGAACGTTGATGCCCGCCATTTCGGCGATTTTCACAGCGGATTGGCCTACGATAATCGCGTTAACCGCACATTTTTCAGTGTTAATCACCAGCCCCGAGACAGCTTCCGTTTCTTCTTTGTTCAAAAAATAGCAACCTTGCTCAGTCATCAGCTTTTTGGTATCCACAAATATCGATTCTTCAATAATAACGGCCTGCTCCGATGCGCAAATCATGCCGTTGTCGAACGTTTTGGAAAGGATCAAATCGTTGACAGCCTGCTGCAAATTGGCCGATTTTTCAATGAAACACGGCACATTGCCTGGTCCTACCCCCAGAGCCGGTTTGCCGGTACTGTAAGCCGCCTTTACCATGGATGATCCCCCCGTGGCAAGCACCAGGGCAACATCCGGGTGGTTCATCAGGAGCTGCGTAGCCTCTACGGATGGATGTACAACCCATTGCATGCAATGCTCAGGCGCACCAGCTTTCACAGCCGCATCAAGCAATGTTGCTGCTGCCGCAGCGCTTGATTGTTGAGCCGAGGGGTGAAAGGCGAAAATGATAGGATTCCGGGTTTTCGTCGCGATTAACGACTTGAACATGGTCGTTGATGTCGGGTTCGTGACAGGCGTTACCCCAGCGATAACCCCAACCGGTTCAGCAACCATCTGATAGTTCTCGTACGAGTTTTCTTCAATAACGCCTACCGTTTTATTGTTTTTAATGCTGTGATAAATGTATTCCGTAGCGAACAGATTTTTCGTAATCTTGTCTTCGTAGACGCCGCGTCCCGTTTCCTCCACAGCCAGCTTTGCGAGTGCCATATGCCGATCGACGCCGGCCAGCGCCATCTGTTGAACAATGTGATCGACTTGCGCTTGATCCAGCTTCAGAAATTGCTGCTGAGCTTGTTTAGCTCGAGCCACCAGTTGATTGACTTCTTCCCCGGCCGAGATTTTTTCGGTTGCTTTCGCTTCTTTCGTTGCCAAACGCCATCCACTCCTTTATATTGTCAAAAATGTGCTGCCATGCTTTGTTGTTATGCTTTTAGCTTAAGCCGAATCGAAATCCCAAACTATGATTAAAGTCACAGTTGGAAACCGTTCTTCATGAACAATTTGTGAATATTTTCACAATATAATTGATGAGAAATCCTCTAACGAGGCTTATCCAGGATGGGCGACAGATTGAGTTATCAATCCTGCCGCCGCTTTTACCCAAAAAAGCACCGAATCACTTGTTACTGCTTCGAAGCTTCCCACCGGCTCATTGCCTCAAAATCCTCAATCGACTTTATACTGGACACAAAATTCAAGTCGACACCGTTCTCGTACAAAAACCGGTCATCCTGTTCGCTCCAAAAGACATGCTTCAGCAAAGCAGAGATCTGCGTTTCCCCCTGATGAAGAAGCGGAACGATATGCGAGGCGCACATCCGATCATAAACGGCGTGTAAAGGATAAATCTCCCCAGCGATCAAAGGCACTACAGCTTCAAAACCATCACGCTTCCTTTCCAGCATTAACTCCGCCGCTTTACTGGAAATGAATGGCATATCGCACCCAACTACCCACACAGAAGCGTGCTTCGCAAGAGACAATGCAGCGTGCAGCCCTCCAAGAGGGCCATGACCTTCATAAAAGTCGGTAATAATTCGTACCGATCGATTAACTATATTTAAAAAAGGCTTAGGATCATGGGTAACAACAATCAATTCGTCACATAAATCCCGCATACGATCCAATTGCCTCGCAATCATTGGTTTTCCGCCAAAAGGAAGGAGTGCCTTCAGCTCTCCCTTCATTTGACGATTTGTTCCACCTGCCAAAACAACTCCTGAAAGCATCGCCATCACTTCTCCTTTTCTGATTCGTATAGTTTCACATTAGACAAAATAATGGACTGTGTAAGTGAAGAATGTCACACTGCCGACAAATGTGATTGTGATGTAAATCACATCGATAGATAGGAAAGATGGATATACTATATTAACTATTAATGATTTAGGAACGGAGCGATCATGCCAATGAATATATCGAACAGTTCAACTGAATCCAATGTCCGGAACACGGAATGTTTTTCTGCTGACAACCTCATGAAATTGCAGCAAATTATGTACGAGACCAAAGCTGTTAGCGGTTCGCATTTATTTTGGGAAGGCGACCCTGCCGACAAGTTGTATTTTATTAAAAGCGGGAGAATTAAAATGACAAAATCTTCGGATGAAGGCAGACAATTCATCTTATATATGTATCAGGAAGGTGACATGTTCGGACAAATAGATCCATTTCGCAAGTCTTCCCATGTGTTTAACGCAGTCATTATCGAAGATAGTATAGTTGGAGTTATCCTTCAGAAAGATTTGGAAGTACTGCTGTGGCAAAACGGGGACCTTGCAGTGGAATTCATGAAATGGATGGGGCTTGTTCATCGTATGACCCAGACTAAATTCCGTGATTTAATGATGTTCGGCAAGCAAGGCGCACTCTGTTCATTGCTGATCAGACTGGCCAATACCTACGGTGTTGAACATGAGAACCACATTTGGATATCAAAGACTCACACAAACACCGAATTCGCCGATATGATCGGGGCTACCCGGGAGAGTGTGAATCGGATCCTGAGTGAATTGCGTAGAGAAAATGCGATTGCGATTGAGAATGGTCACATTGTTGTAAAAGACCTTTCATACTTGCGCGACATATGTCACTGCGAGGGATGCCCTAAGGATATTTGCAGAATGTAATAACCGCATCTAAACGTTAGTCACCCTTCCAAAAACATCCCCTGCCCCATGCGCTGTTGCGCATAAAGCAAGGGATGTTTTCACACACCTATGGCTATCTTCTTGTTTTAGTCATATCGCTGAACATGGCGGCAAAGCATTTGATTTCACCTGCATCGTTACGGATACTATTAATGGTTAGCCATTCTAGATATACTTCTCCATTTTTGCGCCGGTTCCATATTTCCCCCTGCCAGCTTCCGGTATTTGTCAAAGATGCCCACATGCCCGTGTAAAAAGCAGCATCCTGCTTACCCGATTTCAGTAAGCTCGGCGATTTACCAACAGCCTCCTCAGCCATGTATCCGGTAACTTCGGTAAATGGGCCGTTTACAGATTGAATAACGCCTTTAGCATCAGTGACCATTATTCCTTGGGATGTTTGATCCAAAATGCTTAAGGTTAAACTCATCTTCTCCTGATAGAACATCCAGATCACAAGAATTAAGCTTGCCAGAGCCACCTCGGACAACGCCATAAATCCGATCGCATAATGCCCGGTCAATTTGAAGATCGCCGATAAGATTAGCGGTGGAAAAAACCCGCCTAAGCCTCCCATAGCCGAAATAAGTCCATTCGCAATTCCCGCTTGCTTCGAGAAGTACAGCGGAACAAGCTTGAAAATGGTGCCGTTCCCTGTTCCCGCGCACAGTGCTATTGTTAAACATCCTACCGTATAGATTTCAATTGACGGAGCAAATGATAAGATAACGGCCGACAGGGTTAATCCACCAAAAACAATCATCAGGATTTTGAATGGGTTCCATCTGTCTCCCATCCAGCCGCCAACAGGTCTCATTATGGTAGCCAGAACAATGAATCCGGCTGTGCGGATGCCTGCATCTACTTTGGTTAATTCGAAATGGGTAACTAGAAAGTTAGGCAAATAGACGGTAAATGCGACAAACGAGCCGAAGGTAATGAAGTAAAATAAGCATAATAGCCATAATCTTTCGTTTCGGTAAACCCCTTTAATCTGGTCCGACAAAGAAGTGACGATTTTAGGCTCCTTCTTATCCCCCAAGATAAAGTTAATGGCTATAAAGATACCAAGAAGCAAGCCATACATAAGGACTGTCTTTTCCCAGCCGATATAATTTGCGACCACCGGCGCTGAGAAAGCGGTTATCGCGGTGCCCAAATTTCCTATCCCATAGATCCCGTTCACAAGCCCATGCTTCTCTTTCGGGTAGTACTTCGGCAGAGAGGTAACCCCAACGGAAAATACCGCTCCGCCAATTCCTAGAACCATCCCCCCCATAATCAGGTCTATGAAGGAGTCCGCTATGCTAAGCCAGTATATCGGTGCCAGCAGCAGCAGAAAACTAATGACGAACAACTTGCGAGCGCCGTACCGATTGGTCCAATAACCCACCGGAATACGCAACAAGGAACCAAACAGTATGGGTGTGGCTGTAACCCAGGCCAACTGACCGGCACTTAATGAAATGTCCTCTTTAATAAATGAGATCAAAGAAGACAGTATGACCCAAACCATAAAACCTAGAATAAGACTGAGTGTCTGAACTGATAATTGAAGTTTATTACCGTTCATGGTTAATCCCTTCCCTTCTGTGCAGATGCGAATTTTGTTTACCTGACTTGTAAGCTTATTAAACCATCCAAAGCGCATAAGCCGCAGTGACCTTTATCACACGGGAATGGCTGAATCGGAAACCTGCCATTTAGCCCAGAATGAAGACGATCGATCTTTAGTCGCATGAACTAATAATGGAATTGGCAATGACAAAAAAGGAGAAATTAAATAATTCCCCCTGGATGATGCGCTTGACCATATAATCTTGAGCTAGTCCAATGAGTTACTCTACTGAAGCGTCCTCAAAAAATATCCAATAGGTTAGCTTGCCTTTGAGATCATGAGAAACAAAATGATGTCTTCCGTCGCCGCTTTGTTCCAGCTTTGTTGCGTTTTCATCGAATACAGGGACGGCTAAGAACTGCGAAGGCTTCAAATAAAACTGCACGAAATTTCGGTCGTCTGATACCCTCGCTTCAAACAAGGATGGATACGGCTTTGGTTTCGTTTGCTCTTCTCCCGAATGATCTTCAATCCACACCTCTATTGGACGTCCCAAATACGAGGATAAGCCTTTTTCCCATTCCCATTCCATAATGATCCCTCTGATTCCATTTCAATTTTTGCCGCAATGGCTGCAGCTTTCATGAGCTTCTTTGATATCGAGCTGAATCCGGTAGCCTTGCAGCCAGGCCATGAATTGCGGCCCTGCATTCGCTTCTAAATAAGCAACGATATCCTCCTCACACTGCCACTTCGCCATACCTTTAACTTCCGCTACAACAATATCTACTTGATCATTTTCTTGCTTCCCTTCCGTATACCAGCTTCCCATGCCGGAAAAAAGACGATCTAATTGCTGCTGAACGGCCTGCTCGAAATGGTGTTCCGGTTCCGGTTCATGTTCGCGTATAAAGCATAAATCCAAAAAGAACTCCGCGTTCATTTTGCTTTACCTTCCTTCTTATAAATGTATAAAGCAATAGGGAACAGAACAATATTCAATACCGAAAACAAAATAACCAGCTCGTATTTTTGATGGAAATAATGATTGACCACATATTGGGTACAGACGATATTTAAAAATAGGATCATACACAACAATATGACGCCTCTGTAGCTACGCTTCATAGCGTTTCACTCCCGTTGCAAATACGGCGTCGTTTTCTACAGCTGTAACAATTTCGGGAAGCGGCCTTCTAGGCGGGCCTGCCGTCGGCTTGCCCGATTTCGGATCAAAGTAACCATGATGACAAGGGCAGACCATTTTCTCTTCCTCGCCGCTCCAGAAGACGGGGCATTTCAAATGCGTACAAGCATTCTGATACGCCTTGTACTCGTTTTCTCCCAATCGAATGAGCAAAGCGGATTCATGTTCGCTCGGATACGAAAATTCAACCGCTTCGCCTATTGGCAAGGAAGCAATATCGACAATCTTCTTTTTCGCATGGCTTTTTGTGCTAAGTCCCATCAGTTCTTTGGCCGCCAATCCGCCCCAAGGCAGGGTGGAAACCGCGAATACGCCCGCTGCGCCAACCATCGTCTTCATAAACCCGCGCCGATCCAGAAGCCGTTCATTCTGTTTATGGATGTTATGGGTGTAATTATCTTCATCAAACGGAATCTTATTATTTTTGCCTTTATCCTTTTCCATTTGCTAATCCCCCTTAAAATAGCTTTTGTTTACCTTGCAAAATACCGGGGAGACTGATCTTCACATTCGTCTCTCCTTCCAGCGGATCGAAAGGCTGATGGCTGGAGAGCCATTTTCCAAGACGGTGCTGCTCTTGTTTCATCGCCAGTTCATCCTCTGTGATCCATTGCAGCGTATTTGTCGGACACACGGATGCGCACATAGGAGGTATTCCTTCTTTGGTCCGGTCATAGCAGAGGTCGCACTTGTACATCAAATTCTGCTCTTCGTCAAATTTCGGGATACCGTACGGACAAGCAATCGTACAGTTCTGGCAGCCGATGCATTTCTCTACCATCGCGGACAATACGGCGCCTTCCGGTGTAATCTGTATGGCTTGCGCCGGACAGCTTCTGGCACACGCAGGATTAACGCAGTGCAGGCACATAAGCGGTATCGTTTGCCGATTCACCAGCGGATTGACATCATATACATAATTGCGGTTGCGCTCATCATGGCCGCCGCACTGCGTGCATGCCGCCAGACAGCTCCGGCAGCCAATACAGTTGTCCATTTCGATATAAAGTAATTTCTTCATCGTACTGCCTCCCCTCCAACTGCGATTTTTTCAATTTGAGCCGCACAAACTTTAAACTCAGGCATACGGGACATCGGATCCAGAGCAGGAATGGTCAATAAATTAATCGACTGCTCGTGACCGAAATGGTATGGAACGAAAACAGTGTCCTTACGGATCGCTTCTATTATCATCACCTTAAAATGCGCCTCTCCGCGCCGCGTGAACAATCGCACGACTTCATCATGCTCGATGCCGTACTGCCTTGCTGTTTCCGGATGAACCTCCACATAAGGCTCCGGACACATATCATGCAGGAATTGTATTCTTCGTGTCTGATTCCCGGATAGATAGTGATAGACTACCCTTCCCGTCGTTAAGCGAAGCGGATATTGCTCGCAAGGCTCCTCGGCCGGGGGACGGTAGGGAAGCGCGCAAATCAGGGCTTTTCCATCCGAATGGTAATATTGCTGATCAAGGAACATATATGGCGTTCCCATATCGTCTTTATCCTTGCAGGGCCAGAAAACACCATTTTGCTTCTCGATTTTATCCCATGTCGCGCCGTAGTAATCCGCATATCCGCCTTTGGAGGCTAATCGGAATTCCTCCGCCACCTTTTCGGCCGACGTTAGATGAGAGAAGTATTTGCCACGGCCCAGCCGTTCCGCAAGCTCGACCTCAATTAACCAGTCCGGCTTCGATTCGCCAATTGGCTCCTGGGCTTTGTTGATTTTAATAATTCTGCCTTCCAAATTGGTTACCGTTCCTTCATCCTCCGACCATGTGACGGAAGGAAGCACAACATCGGCGAATTCGGCCGATTCGGATAAGAATATGTCCGCACAAACCATAAAGTCCAAATTTTTCAATGCCGCTTTGACATAATTTAAATTAGGCGCCGATACCGCGGGATTCGAACAGAGCAGGTACAGGCCTCTGATCGTTTTATTTTGCATTAAATCAAACATTTCATAGGCAGATACCCCAGGCTGCGGCATTTCTTCCGGCTCAATCCCCCATACGTTGCATACCTCTCTAACATGCTTCGGATTCGTTATCTTGCGGTAGCCCGGCAGCGCATCCGCCTTCTGGCCATGCTCGCGCCCCCCTTGGCCGTTTCCTTGTCCTGTTAGCGTAGCAACGCCCGATTTAGGACGACCGATCTTCCCCGTAACCAAGCACATATTGGTGTAGGCCGATACATTATCCGATCCTCTGGTCTGCTGCTCGATTCCGCGGGCAAACATAACGATCGCATTCGGCGCCTTTCCGTAAATCTCTGCCGCGCGAATCAATTTGTCAGGCGCTACGCCTGTTATTTCACTCGTATATTCCGGCGTAAACTTGCTGACGAGCTCCTTTGTTTCTTCGAAGCCGTTCGTATGGGCCTGAACGAACGTTTCATCCGCATAACCATTCTGAATGAGAAGATTAACCATACAGTTCGCCAGAGCCAGATCGGTTCCCGGCTTAAGATCCAAATGAATGTCAGCCCGCCTCGCGAGCGGCGTTTCCCTCGGGTCTACAACAATCAGGTAGCCTCCGCGATTTTGCACCTCCCAAACCCGAAACATGGATGTAGGATGACATTCCGCCGTGTTGCTGCCCGCGATAAACAAGCAATCCGTTTCGTGAATATCCGTCCAAGGCAGTGTAGAACCGCGGTCTACACCAAAGCTTCTAAGAAATCCTGCCGCTGCGCTCGACATGCAGAAACGGCCGTTATAATCAATGTAGCGTGTCTGCAAGGCGACCCTTGCAAACTTTCCGGTTAGATAGCACTTTTCATTCGTCATCGACACTCCGCTGTAGACAGATAACGAATCTTTGCCATACTGAGCCTGCAGCGCTTTAAATTTATGCACGATCAGATCGTAAGCCTCTTCCCAGCTTGCTTCCCGAAACCCTTCCTTCGTTCCTTTCTTCGACGCGTCATCCCGGATCAATGGCCGCAGCAAGCGGTCATCATGGTTCGTCTGCTGATAAGCCGTAACGCCTTTGGGACACATTTTGCCCAGTGTCACCGGCCAGTCATATCTGGGCTCCACACCGATGATGGTGTTTTTATCTGTATCTACTCTTAAATTCATACCGCATTGCATGCCGCAATATGAGCAGTGAGTCGGAACTAATTTTTCTTTAGGATGATGGATGTTTGGTATTTCTTTGTAAAATTTATCCTTTAGCATTCTGGTTGGCCTCCTTGACCTTGATCTGGTGGGTTGGGACTCCAGCGAATCTCGACATGCGGTATTTGCGTCTGCAAGGAAGGCACAGCTCAGCCAGGTGAAAACCGTCCTTCATGGCAAACTCGATATCATTTTGCTTCAGCACTTGAATGACATCGCTCGATTGCTCCGCAGAAACGAAGCCGGTACCGCACACCTTGCATGCCTTCATCTGCTGCTTGCCATAATGCTCGCGATAGTTTTTAGCGAACACGCTGAGTGGACGGATTGGAATATGCGCCAGCTTGCCGAAAGGCAAATAAATCAGGGTCAGGATGACAGACCACTGGTGAATCAAGGTGATGACCGGATGCCCCCATCCATGAAGGAAGATATTGCTGCCGGTCAGCATTAAACCGGTAATACTGATAAACAGAAGCAAGTATAGCGGAAGAAAGTCGTAAACGAATGTTTGTTCCGCTCTTGCCTGCATATTTTTGATGCGGCGGTACAACGCCATGCATACGCCGGCAATGACCATAAACGCTGTAATATTTAAAGCATTGTAAAAGAGAAAGGCAATCCACCCGTCGGCCTTCACCCTCATTAAATCGAGTCCGAAACCGACAACCGTATACATGCCGTTGTCATCCATCGTGAAATACATCCATCCGAAGACCAGAGGAAAAGTGACGAATGCCGAGAGAATGCAGCCCCAGCCTAGCAGCACATGCTGCGTCCAACGATACACACCGCGATTCCAAATGAAACGATAGGTAGCCAAATGCTCGACCGAGGTTTGCGGAGTGCTTTTACGAAATAACAGCTTGATGCCCTTCTTAATGATTAATTTGGTTGGAGGCCTCTCCGCCCAGGCAATAAAACGATAGAAGAAACCGCCAATAAATACGATTGTACCGACCATATATCCATATAGCGCCAGATCGATATGCGTGAAAAACCGAGTTCCGCTATAAACTAGGACAAGAAGTGAAACTATTGTCAGAAAGTACATTTTCGCGAATTTTGTTGCAAAGGCAATTTTCATAGCAAATTCTCCTCGTCTTTATTTTCTATTCTCATTAAACCACCGTCGCACCTTGATCGCTGTGACGTTTATCACATCAAGGCCGATCCGTGATTAGTGTTCAAAAAAAAAAACAATTTCTCCTCAGCTATCAGAAGAAATTGTATATATAGATGATCATGATCCTGTTGTCTTCCTACCAGGTGATCCACGGCTTCGAGCCTGGTCCCGAGCTGTTCAACATATCAATAAACGGGATCGCATACGCGAATAAGATCAAGATAATCAGCAATCCCATCCATACCCGCCACCGTTCAAATAATTTTGGGGTTTGCTCTGCGGTTTCCATTGCCTCGCCGATCGGGTACTCCGTAAAACCTTTAGGAGCTCGCAAAAGGGCAACCACGTTATAGATCATGAGTAAAACGGCAATAAATAAGATTGTACCTCCAATAGCCATCACAACGTGATAAGGCATCCACAATAAAGCGTCGGGGTGATCCTGATACGTCGTATACGCGGTACGCCGCGGTGATCCGAATAGCCCAACCGTATGCATCGAGCCGGACATGAAGAACATGCCTGCGAGCCAGAGTATCGTTTGAATGATACCTAAGCGATTCATTCCCGGCGTAAGCACCCGATTGGTAATCGCTGGAATTAGCCAGTAAGCAATACCGAAGAAGGTAAGCGCCACACTGGTTGCAACCGTCAAATGGAAATGGCCCGTGACCCAAAGCGTATTATGCACGACTCCGTTCATCTGATTGCTTGCGTTGATGATCCCGCCTGCGCCTGCCGGAATAAAGATCAGCATCCCCATAAAAGGAGCAAAGAAGCGCACATCCTTCCAAGGCAGTACCTTAAGCCAACCAAACAAGCCTTTTGTTCCTTTTGACCTGCCGTTCAGCTCGAATGTCGCGAATAATGAGAATGCGGTCATGAGCGAAGGGACGACAACCATAAAAGTCAGTACGACCTGAATGTATTTCCAAAGCGGTGAAATGCCGGGCTCCATGAGCTGATGATGAAAACCGACGGGAATCGAAAACAGCAATAACAGCAAAAAAGAGAGCCTTGCAAGCGCATCACTGAAAATTTTGCCTCCAATTATTTTAGGAATAATGACATACCAGTAAATATAGGCGGGCAGCAGCCAGAAATAAACTAAAGGATGTCCAAAATACCAGAACAAGGTGCGGCTGACCATCACATCTATTTTATCTACCCATCCGAACGACCAAGGAATAAATTGCAGGAGCACCGTGGCCGCTACACCAATCGTCGCAACAAGCCACATTAGCATCGTTACAACGGCCATGAATGAAAACAAGGGAGACAGTTTCCCCTGATGTTTCTTTCTCCAGCAGCGATATTGATAAAAGATACCGAAGCCGCTCAGCCAGCTGCCCACCACAACGAGAGCTAGCGCAATATAAAAATACGGAGAAGCCTTCATCGGAGCATAAAAAGTATAGAGCACCGTCGCTTTGTTGAGCAGGATTACAATCGTAGCGATCGCCGTTCCTATCGTCATGAGTAGAAAACCCGCCCAGCCGAGCCGTCTCGCTAGAGGGAGAAGCTTTCCACCCAGAGTCTTAGCCACACCCGAATACAAAAATCCAATAATGAAAAAAGTCGTGAAAATTAACGCCATTAAAACGCCATGCGCAGTAAGCAGCTGGTAGTAGCCAATTCCGGCAGGAAGCGTAATCATGCCGCCTCGTACTAACCCCTGCAGCACCCCGGCTATGCCTCCTAGAAGCAGTGCGCTGAACGCCACAATGAGATGCGCGAGAACAATATTCGAATCTCTGCGGTCAAAGCCTGTAAGACTCTGTTGAAGCATCTTGATCATCCCTTCTATTTCACTATAATCGTTGTGGACATATATTCGTGTCCGGCTCCGCAATACTCATTGCAAAGGATCAAATATTCGCCCGGTTTGTCAAAGGTATAGCTCAAATGGTTGACCTCGCCCGGAACAACCATCATATTCACATTTGTCCCCGGAATTTGAAAGCCATGAACGACATCGCTGCTCGTAATTTGAAAATGAATTGTCGCTCCTGCAGGCACTTCCAGCTTTTCCGGCTTGTACCCGAATGCAAACGCCACCATGTAGGCGTTATACTCGTTCTCTCCGATCCTCTCTAAGCCAGGGTTATCGAAAGGAGCCGTTTCATCCACTTTCTCCGGATCGATCGAATGGTGATGTCCGGTCGGTGGCTGCATGCCCATCGCAAATGCGCCTACCCCTATTACTCCAAGGAACACAATGAGCATCGTGATCCCAAACATGATCCAAATTTTCTCCAACCGATGAATATGCATGTTTCATTACCCCCTATATAAAAATAATATAAATACGCTAAGCCATGTGACGATAAGAAAACCTCCCAAAAGCATTACGGATACAAACGTTCCCTTAAGTGAATGTTCTTCGTGAGATTGCAATGGCTTCGGTTTCTTTCCCATCCTGTATACCCCCGTTTCCAACTTTTTTTCGTTGTAATTATTGTACGTTCAACGATGTCTCGGTATCTGTGATAATGATCACAAATGCTCTCAATTGTTTGTGTCTTTTTTATTGCGATTGCCGTCAAAAAACAGCCCCCACCACGCGAACATGATGAGGGCAGACGTATACAGCAGCTATTGTTGTTAAAAAATCGGCATGCAAGCGGCAAAACATGCAGGAAGGCGGCGTCCTCACTTTCAACGCTATTTATTCAACAATTAATTTACCGGTCATTTTATTATGGCCCGCCCCGCAGAAAATCGAACATATGTAAGCAAACTCTCCGGTTTTGTCGGCAACAAACGAAATGGTTTTATTGCCTTGCACTTCTTTCTTATAGCCTTCCACTACAACGGCGTGATTACCTTGCGAGTTTTTTAGGGTCAGCTTTACTGTATCGCCTTTGTTTACCTTGATTTCTTTTAGATCGAATTCGAAATTTTTGGCATCGATCGTAAACTCCTTCACCGCTCCGCTTACGTTAGCATTTGCATTTGTATTCGTTTCTCCCTTGCTCTCCTCCGCTTTGCCGCATGCTGACACAATCAATACGACTGCTACGATTAGACACATAGCCAACATCCACTTCTTCATCCTGTTCTCCTCCTGTAATTTAAGCTAAGAAGGCTTATAGCCCTTCTTGGTCTGTGAATTAACCTCATTATAAGTAAACGACTCGCTTCTCACTATGATCTTTATCACACTGCCACTCACTACAATCAAGCAGTTGCTTCATCTTCGCTCTAGCTTCTTCAACGATGGCCTCAATGTCCCCCCTTGCGGGAGAATCCAAATGGATACCGACCAATACAGCAACTGTATGGCCTATGGCAAGAGCCGCCGTCTCTGCCAATTCGGACGCCAGGTCCCCCTCACGATGGCCGGGAAGCGAAAGAACATTTACAATGGTATGCTTATCATCCGATACATACGCTGTTGCTACTGCTCCGATGTGGGCTGCACCCCCTGTAACAAGAAACACGATATCCTGTCCCATAGCAGATAATTTGATTTCAATCGTATCCGATCGTTTCGAGCTAAGCTGTTGGGCAAACATTCTCGAGTCCTCCATGAATAGCCAACTCATATTCTTTTATAATATTATCAACTATGACTTGTACAGGTAATATATCTTTTATTTCGTGAACTCTAGCGCCGGCAAAAACCAGCCCGGTATCCGTATCCCCTAAGGTCGTCTTTATGAGGGAATCCAATGTGCAAAATTGATAGGAACAATGTTTAAGGCAGTCATAGCACTTAGCAATCTTTAACTTTTTACCTCCGCTGATCAATGCCGTAAATTGATTTTTAATCGCCCGACCTTGCAAACCAACCGTAGTTTTCACGAGTACGGTATCACCCTCATTACAATCTACATACTTTTGCTTCACTGACTGATGCGCATCGCATTCGATGCTCGCGACAAAACGGGTTCCGATCTGTACTCCGGCAGCACCCATTTGAATGGCTTTGGCTACATCCTGTCCATAAAGTATGCCTCCGGCAGCGATAACAGGAATATTCACGGCCTCTACCACTTCTGGAAGAATATCAAACAAAGGCCTGTCCGTCCCCAAATGTCCACCCGCTTCACAGCCTTCTACGACTACAGCAGAGGCACCTAATTTTTCAGCTAGCTTTGCCAATTTGGCTGACGACACAATAGATATGATGGGTACATTATAATCCCTCCCCCATGCATACATATCTCGGGAAAATCCGGCTCCGGAAATAATAAAATCCACCTTTTCTTCCATGGCAGCTTTTATCGTTTCTGCAAAATCATTCATCGCAAACAACACGTTAACTCCTATAACCGTTGCCATTTGTAAGTTCCCTTGCTTTACGGATATGGTTTCTCAATTCCTCGATAGGAATTGCTGTTCCAGAAATAATACCGATTCCTCCAGCATTTGCTACAGCCGATGCCAATCCGCTTAAGGAGATACGTACCCCCATTCCCCCTTGGATAATCGGAAATTTTGGTCTCATATGTGCAATTTGCATTTGTGGAATGTTCAATTGCCTTTACCTCCCATATATTCCTTATTGATAAAAATGGAATAGAGCCGACCCATTGATCGGCTCTATTCCATTTATATATTTTTTTCCAAACGAGGAAATAAGATGTTATTCTCCAAATGGATATGCTCAAACAAATCCAATTCGAGCTCCTTCAGCTTTTGGAAGGCTAGCGTATAGGTTCGGCATGCCTCAGCCGGCAGCTCATATTGATTTGTTATTTCTCTCATTTCCTTCAGAATATTACCAACGCCGCTGTGATCAGCCTCAAGATCATGAATAGCTTGGACCGCTTGCTCTTGAAGATCCCCGGATGGACTTTCTTCATATTGCCTGATTAGAGGGAATACAACCTCCTCCTCTGCAATTAAATGCTGCTCAAGCTCCATTTTCATTTCATGGAAGAGTCTGTGCAATCTGGAAAGCACATCTCCCTGTGTAGAGCCATGAACACGAAGAATCTTGGTCGTAAATTCGCTTAACAACGGAAGTTCTTTTTGCAGATAGGCATGATGCGTATTTATCACATACTCCATTAATTCGCTAGAAGACTTTTCGCGCCAATCCACGCTGCGATCTTTGTTTTGATTTGCCTCACGGTAATTCTGATTAAGCTTTTCAAGAAATAGATCTTCCTTCGTATCCTGTTGTCGAAGCACTTCTAACAATGAACGATTTCCACCGCAGCAAAAGTCAATGTTGTACTCCTTAAACAAGTTACTGGCACCAGGGAAACTTGTTACAATATCACCGATCTTCTCAGTACCATTAAATGATGTTAGCATCGCACACCTCCAAATGAGTTCAAAAACTAAATTCCTGTTAAGCGTTCGCTTATATTCTGATTATAGCCTGATCTATGTATCGACTCTGTGATAGGCATCACATCTTATACGGTTAAATTTCCCGGTACAGATTTAGTCAGTATTCCCGTATTTTTTGCTCCAACCGGAGAAATTGCAGGGCGAATAACGCGCATGTTTAAACCTCCTAACCCTTATCGATGATTTTCCCAGATTAGCTTTAACACTTTTTTGATTTGTCTTTTTTCGAAAGGGCACGGTCGCGATCCTGTCCTCATTCTGTACAAAGGACAATGATTCCCTTGGCAAGCGGGTCGGTAAAAGCAACTGCGGCAATGTTCATCCTGCTCTTCACCTGAGGTAGTCCACAGCGCCAGCTTATCGTAATCCAGGTAAGCGGTTCCATCGGAATGCAAATGACCGATTTGATTCGAATCTTCCTCTAGAGCCACGGTACATTTATACAGCTTTCCACTAGAACCAACGACGAGGGAGTGCGGTTTAGCCGCATAACAAACCGAGCCGCCGGGCATCAGGGAGCTTTCAATAAAAGAACTCATTGCCAGTTTGTGATCCAATCCAAATGCAGCAAACTCCCACATCTTTAAGTTCGCCTTTTTTGGATCGCAGACAGGCAAGTGTTCAACATGGTTGCCGCCCCATCGCCCGACAGGCCGAAAAAAAACTTCAAATCGTTTGTCCCCGGAAAATAACTGGCTTATGATCCGCACAAGCTCCTTTATTTCATCTAAATTGCTCTGATCAAAATTGATTCTGATGTGGATTTCAAACTCATCGCTCAACTAGCGGATTGCCTTTAAATTACCGAATATGCGCGAAAAGGTCTTTCCTCCATTACGCAGAAACCTTCTGGCATCATGTGTAGCCTCGGGCCCATCAATCGTGATCATAAATCTCTTTATACTCCAGCTCAATAACTGTTGAAATACTTGCTGTGTAAGATAGTAATGAGCGGCCTGTTTTTCCACATAGTTTTGCAAGCCGGATTTAGCCGCATCCGTCATATTTCCTCTGAGGAATGACTCATAGCAATATGTACATCTGAAATTGCACGCTTCTCTGGCAACTCCCCTTCTACTCCTGAAGCTCTTAATGCTGCAAGAACCACAGGTATTTCTTCATCTGAAAAAGTTGCTATTCCACCTGTATAGCTATTGTAAACAATTAGTTCCTTACAATCTGAATATGTAATCACATTGAATCGCGAAGGAACCCATCTCTTAAGGTCTGCTACCTGTCCATTCATATTAATAATATGTTCAGCTCTCCTTCCTCTATTAGATTGGTTGGGCTGAGCCAACCATTCTAAAGTAGCACAATTCCAGCTCTAAATAAGTGACAGAAATCACATTCATTGTAAATTCCTGTTGATATAATGAGTGAAACGGGAGGTGCGATATTGATAACAAAAGATGAAGTTTTGGACGCCATACAGTATTTGAAAGATCGCAAATGGGATAGGAACATGCTCGACTTAAGCTTGATCCGTGATATTATGATTCGTGAAGATAGGGTTATGCTAACCGTTATTATTCCTGAAGATACCCCGCCAAAGATCAAGGCCATTTACCAAAACGAAATCTCTGAAGCTATAAAACCATTTAGCGATCTGAGCGTCCATATTCGATTTCGCATAATGTCACAATTGGAATGCTCAGAAATCGAAATGAAATTAGGTTCAAGCCGTGAACCAGCGGAAGCAACAGTCCAAGAAGAGAAAGATCAAGCGCTGAATAAGAGAAAAGATGTTCAGTTTATCACTATCGCAAGCGGCAAAGGCGGTGTAGGAAAGTCAACGGCGACCGTAAACTTGGCCATAGCTCTCACCAGAAGAGGGAAAAAGGTCGGCGTCATTGATGCCGATATTTACGGATTCAGCATCCCGAATATGATGGGGATCAAAGAACGGCCAAAGACCGTGGATAACACCATACTTCCAGTGGAACGTTGCGGTGTCAAAGTCATGTCCATGGGCTTCTTTGTGGAGAATAACTCCCCGGTAATTTGGCGGGGGCCGATGCTTGGCAAAATGCTTGAACATTTCTTTACCGACGTGGTCTGGGGGGAAATTGATTTTATCTTATTGGATTTACCGCCTGGCACTGGCGATATCGCTCTCGACATTCACCAAATGCTGCCCGAAAGTAAAGAGATTATTGTTACTACGCCTAACGCTACCGCTGCTCATGTTGCAGCGAGAGCAGGAATGATGGCGAATAAAACAAACCATGAGATTTTGGGAGTCATCGAAAATATGGCTTATATGGAGTGCGGAAAGTGTGGAATCAAGGAGTATCCTTTTGGTCAAGGCGGCGGAGCGGACCTTGCCAGCCAACTGAAAACCAAACTGCTTGCGCAAATCCCGCTGGGTGTACAAGGCGGCCGCTCTTACGAACCGAAAGATGCGCCGTCCGTTTATAAAGAAGATAGCTCGATCGGGCGAATCTATTTGGATATCGCCGATCAAATTATGGAATAATGTAATCCCAATGGGAGTGGTATGATGAAGGAGAACCTAGAAGCGCTGCGCCTGGGTTCTCCTCGACAGCCTCGTCATACAATTGGCCCTGCGACCGGCATCGCTTCTTACAGCGATTTCATATAGTTGAACATCTGCTCAGCTGCCTGCTTGCCCTGCCGGATACAATCGGGAATGCCAACGCCCTCATACCCCGCTCCGCAAAGGAATATTCCCGGCAGCTCGCATTCGAGCCCATGCCTTACTCTCTTCAATTGCTCAAGATGGCTTAACGGGTACTGGGGCATCGATTGCATTAATCTCGTTATTTCATGAAAAATAGGCTCTGCCTTTATGCTCATCATATCTTTCAGATCGCTGCGCACCTTTTCCAGCAGCTGTCCGTCCGTAAGCTGGACCCATTCCTGTGCTCCGGCACGGCCGACATAGGTTCTTATAAGCACTTTCCCTTTTGGCGCGGTATGAAGCCATTTCGAAGAGGTCCACGTACAAGCCGTAATCGTGCGGCCTTCACTGCGCGGCACGACAAATCCGGAGCCGTTTAGCGGGAAACCGATATCTTCGCGGTTAAAGGCCAGAACGATATTGGCTACCGATACATAAGGAATTTGTTTCAGCCACTTCAATGCCGGAAGATTCGGCAGCAGCTCTGACGTATGATAAGCGGGCGATGCCATAATCAAGCCGTCCGTCTTCATTTCCAGACCTTGCTCAAGTCTTACGCGATACCCCCGTTCTTCATCTCTGTCAATTCCGACAACCCTTTGTCCCGTAATAAGCTGCGAAGGCTGCAATACCTCGATCAGGCGATTGACTAACGTTTCCAATCCTCCCTTATAGGTCAGAAACATGCTTTTTCTTGCTATATCCGGCAGCTCGTTCAGAGAAGGATTCCTTTTTTTTCCTGACAGCATCCCTAATATGAGGCTTCTATGCTTTTGTTCCAGCTCATGAAACTGCGGAAATGTCGCTTTGAGGCTTAAAGCCCCCGTATCCCCTGCATAAATACCAGCCAGAAGCGGCTACGTAATATGCTCTAGCACCTCTTTTCCCAATCTCCGCTCTATGAAGGCGCCAAGCGATTCATCATTCCCCCCCTTTTTCCTCGGCAGCAGCAAATCGAGGGCGGCACGAGCTTTGCCGATCGGGGATATTAAACCCGTTTTTATAAAGGGAGCCACTTCTGTAGGGACGCCGAGTATAAGCCCCGGCGGCATGCGGTGGAGCCGGCTCTTATGCAAAATATAATTGGTCTTTGCTTTAGGATTCGTTGCCGTTAATTCATCCTCAAGCCCAAGCTCTCTTGTTAACGCAATGATCGGAAGCTTCCGCGACATAAAGGAATCGGGTCCTTGCTCGATTACAAAGCCATCCCGGTGCCGTGTTCGTATCTTTCCTCCCAGCTGGTCGCTTTTCTCAACGAGCGTAAGATCAAAGGGCATATGATGTTCCTCGAACAGTTTTTTAACATAGTAGGCAGCACTCAATCCCGTTATGCCTCCGCCGACAATGACGACTTTTTTACGTATGCACCCCATACAGCTTCCCTCCCTTATTTATGCTGTTAATTGCCCCTGGAACGGGCGAGCTCTCTAGCATTCGCTTCAAAAGCGGCCAAAAGAGCGTCATCTCCACTTAAGCCGGATTGCTCTGCCTTGCGAATTTGCTCAAGCATCCGTTTGTAGTCCTTCGGGATCACTTTGACGAAAGCATCCAGCGATGAATCCCACTTCTCAAGAACTCGCGAGCCCAGCTCGCTGTTGGTATACATCACATGACGTTCGATCAGGGTGCGCAAATCAGCGACGTCCCTCTCGTCCTCAAGACGCTCTAGCAGCACCATCTCCAGATTGCAGCGCTTATAAAAATCGCGGGATTCGTCTAGGATATAGGCAATCCCGCCTGACATGCCCGCCGCGAAATTTCGGCCGGTGCCGCCTAGCACGACAACGCAACCGCCTGTCATATATTCGCAGCCGTGATCTCCCACGCCTTCCACGACAATCTTCGAGCCGCTGTTGCGGACGGCGAAGCGTTCGCCCGCAATTCCTCGAATATAAGCTTCGCCGCTAGTAGCGCCATAAAAAGCCGTATTTCCGATAATGACATTTTGCTCGGCAGAAAATGTTGCCTTGCTGGATGGCGCGACTATGATTTTACCGCCGCATAGTCCCTTTCCGATATAATCATTCGCATCGCCTTCAACCGACAAGGTAATCCCGCTCGGAACGAATGCGCCAAAGCTTTGTCCCGCGGAACCGGCAAAGTCGAATCGAATCGTATCCTCCGGCAATCCTTGCAGTCCGTAACGCCTGGTCACCTCGCTGCCCAGGATCGTACCGACCACGCGATTCACATTATGAATGGGCAGCATTTCCCTAACTCTTTCCCCTCTTTCCAGAGCGGGCTCGGCCAGCGGCAGCAGCCGCTGCATATCCAACGATTGATCAAGACCGTGATTTTGTTCTTGGATACAGTAGCGCTTAGCATCTTCGTGTACCTTTGGCTCATATAGCAGCCCGTTCAAATCAATGCCTTTTGCTTTATAATGATGAATGAGATTTTTGGTCTCGAGCTGCTCTACCCGTCCTACCATTTCGTTGACCGTACGGAATCCGAGCTCGGCCATAATCTCCCGTAATTCCTCTGCCAGAAACCGCATGTAATGGACAACATGAGCCGGATCTCCTTTAAAGTTTTTTCGGAGCTCGGGATTTTGCGTTGCAATGCCCACCGGACAAGTATTGAGATGGCAAACCCTCATCATGACGCAGCCAAGAACGACAAGCGGAGCCGTTGAGAAGCCATACTCTTCGGCCCCCAATAAGGCCGCAATCGCTACATCATAGCCGGTCAGCATTTTACCGTCCGTTTCAATCGTAACCCGGTCGCGAAGCTTATTCAGCATAAGCGTCTGATGCGTTTCAGCCAGCCCAAGCTCCCATGGCAGACCTGCATGACGGATGGAAGCCATCGGGGAGGCGCCTGTTCCGCCGTCGCTTCCGCTGATCACAATAACATCCGCACGGCCTTTGGCAACACCCGCCGCTATCGTGCCTACGCCAACCTCGGATACGAGCTTGACGTTAAGGCGGGCGCGAGGGTTAGCATTTTTCAGATCGTGGATGAGCTCCGCCAAGTCTTCGATAGAATAAATGTCATGATGCGGCGGCGGTGAAATAAGTCCAACGCCCGGAGTTGAGCCGCGCACCTCCGCGACCCATGGATACACTTTGCTGCCGGGCAGCTGTCCGCCTTCCCCGGGCTTTGCGCCCTGCGCCATTTTGATTTGGATTTCATCCGCATTGACCAGGTAATGGCTCGTGACTCCGAACCGTCCCGAAGCAACCTGCTTGATCGCGCTGCGCTTCGAATCACCATTCTCGCTGCGCACGAATCTTGCAGGATCTTCGCCGCCTTCCCCGGTATTCGATTTGCCGCCGAGCCGGTTCATGGCGACCGCAAGGCTTTCATGCGCCTCCTTGCTGATAGAACCGAATGACATGGCTCCGGTTTTAAAGCGCGTCACGATCGACTGGGCCGGTTCCACCTCATCGATGGATATCGGTGGACGCAATGATTTAAAGCTGAGCAGCGAGCGCAGCGTCATATTTTGTTTGTCCTCCCCTCTTACAAGCCGGGAGAACTCCTTGTACATCTTGTAGTCGTTGCTGCGGGCAGATTGTTGAAGCAAATGAACGGTCTGCGGATTGTACATATGGGCTTCCCCGTCTTTGCGCCACTGATATTCCCCGCTTGAGTCGAGCTCCGTCTCTTGGCCTTCCCGTACGCTAAACCCGTGCAGATGCTGCTTCAGCGTATCCTTCGCAATTACATCGAGGCCGATGCCGCCGATACGGGACGGCGTCCATGTGAAATATTCATCTACAAGCTCATTCTTAAGGCCCAGCGCTTCAAAGATCTGTGCTCCGCGATACGATTGAATGGTCGAAATCCCCATTTTGGATGTAATTTTAATAATGCCTTTCGTCACTGCTTTAATGAAGTTTTTGACTGCCGTTTCACGAGAGATAGAATGAAGGATTCCCTGACGGATCATATCATCCAGCGTCTCGAACGCCAGATATGGATTAACGGCATTCACGCCGTAGCCAAGAAGCAAAGCAAAATGGTGAACCTCATGCGGTTCGCCGGATTCGAGCAAAATGCTGACCTTCGTCCGGGTACCCTGCTTAATGAGATGATGATGCAGCGCAGAAACCGCGAGCAGGGCTGGAATAGCCGCATTGTCCTTATCGATTCCGCGGTCGGATAGGATCAGGATATTATGGCCTTTTGCGATCACACGATCGGCCGCTTCGCGCATTTGCGCCAGCGCCGTCCGCAAGCTCGCTTCACCATCGCTTGTAGAGAAATAAATAGGCAAAGTCATACATTTAAAGCCTTGTCTTCGTACATGCCGCAGCTTAGCGAACTCTTCATTCGATAAGACCGGTGTATCCAGGCGAATATGCCTGCAGCTCTCCGGCCCCGGATTGAGCAGATTTCGCTCCGGCCCGATAGTCGTATACGTCGACGTAATCATTTCCTCTCGGATAGCATCAATCGGAGGATTGGTAACCTGGGCAAACAGCTGCCTAAAGTAGTTATAGAGCCTTTGCGGGCGTTCCGACAGTACCGCGAGCGGAGCGTCATAGCCCATCGACCCGATCGGCTCCGCACCGCCGCGGGCCATCGGCTCAAGCACTTTTCGCAGCCCCTCGTATGAATAGCCAAATGCAAGCTGGCGCTGCCTTATCGTGTGATGCTCAGGCTCAGGTACCTCCGGCGCTTCCGGCAGCTCGCCTAGATCAATAAGATGCTCGCCAAGCCAGCTGAGGTAAGGCTGATCGGACACGATCTTCGTTTTCGCCTCCTCATCAGAAATGATTCGTCCCAGCCTCGTGTCTACTAGCAGCATTCGACCTGGCCTCAGGCGGTCTTTATACAAAATATTTTCCGGCGGAATTTCAACTGTCCCGGCCTCGGAACCTAGAATGATATGGTCGTCCTTCGTAACATAATAACGGGCGGGACGCAAGCCGTTCCGATCCAGCATAGCGCCTATTTGGGTGCCGTCCGTGAAAGCCATGGCGGCCGGTCCGTCCCACGGTTCCATGAGCGTGCTGTGGTATTCATAGAAAGCCTTTTTCTCCTCGCTCATGCTTTCATCATAGACCCATGGCTCCGGTATCATCATCATTGCCGCATGCCTCAGCGGGCGTCCAGCTAGGTACAGAAACTCGAGCGTGTTGTCAAACATGGCCGTATCGGAGCCGTCAGGATGAATGACCGGCATTATCTTATCCAGATCCGCTCCAAAAAGCTCGCTTGCAAACAACGATTGACGCGCATGCATCGCATTTACGTTGCCGCGCAGCGTGTTGATTTCTCCGTTGTGGATCAAATACCGATAGGGATGCGCCCGCTCCCAGCTCGGAAACGTGTTCGTGCTGAAACGGGAATGAACTAGCGCTATGGCCGTCTCCACCAGCTCATCGTTTAATTCCGAATAGAACGAACGCACCTGTTCGGTCGTGAGCATGCCTTTATAAACGATTTTCTTGGAGGACAGGCTCGAAAAATAGAACATATCCTTTCCTTCCATAGCCGAGTACCTGATGTCCCGCTCCGCGCGCTTGCGAATCACATACAACTTGCGCTCGAAAGCGAGTTCGTCATTCAGCTCCGGATGACGCCTGATGAACAGTTGCCGAATATACGGCATTGCGGCTTTGGCCGAATCGCCAAGCTTCCCGTTATTCACGGGTACCGTACGCCAGCCGAGCAAAATCTGGCCTTCCTCGCGAATGATACTCGCAAGCCGCTGCTCCTGCATATCGCGAGCCGCTTCATCCTGCGGCAGGAACAGCATGCCGACGGCATACTCTCCTTCCTCATCCAATACTATCCCCTGCCTGCTTAACTCGCGTTTGAAAAAGGCATGCGGAATTTGCAGCATGATGCCGGCGCCGTCTCCCGTATTCGGTTCACTCCCCTGACCGCCGCGATGCTCCATATTTTCCAGCACGGTTAATGCTTGGCGTATGATTGAATGCGACCTCCTACCCTTGATGTTGGCCACAAAGCCCATTCCGCACGCGTCTTTCTCAAACTGCGGATCATAAAGCCCTTGCTTTGGCGGTAAACCTCTATATGTCTTAACCATAGGCTGCAACCTCTCTATCCGGTGATTATTGACTATACCCTCATAACGCCAATTATAGTCAGCTCTCCTCAGCACTACTGTGAGCCCTATCACTTTTTTAAAATGCTGCTTTAGATTTCCAGGTTAGCCGCCTAACAAAATGCCAGAGCTTAGCCATCCCTTCTAAAGTAGCACGATTTCATTCCCGTTAAAGTGACCGAAATCACATTCATTCCAAATGCCCGTTGGTATAATGAGTGCAGTTGGAGGTGTTGATATGACAAATAAAAATGCGCTTAACAAAATGAAGGAAAAAATAGAAGCGCTGCGCCTGGTTCCTCTTTTTCGAGACTTGACGCAGGAGGAGCTGGAGCGCATATGGGATATTTCTATCCAGAGAAGCTACCGCAAAAGAACAGCGATATTTACGGAAGGAAGCAATAAGGAGGCCGTCTATTTCATTCAAGACGGGCTGGTCAAAACGTTCAAAACAGATCAGAACGGTCATGAGCATATCGTATCTTTCCTTAGAACGGGCGACATGTTCCCTCATACCGGGTTCTTTAATCAGACTCCATACCCCGCAACCGCAGAAGCCATCCTCCCGACCCAGCTGCTCGCCATCCCGATACAGTCCTTTGAGAAGCTTATTATGGATACACCTATGATCGCTATCAAGGTCATGAGAGTAATGAGCAGGAAAATCAGAGACTTGCAGGACAAGCTGCAGGAAATTACGGGCCACGACGTACAGGATCGGGGATTGCTGTTTTTATTGAAGCTTGTTGAAAACTATGGCATAGTCAAAGACGGTGTTGTCCATGTGGATGCGCCAATGACCAACCAAGAGTTCGCCAACACGATCGGGACAACAAGAGAGACCGTTAACCGGTTAATCAATCAGCTTCGCAAGGAAGGCATCTTGGAGCCGAATCGAACCGGTTATACGATTCTTGATTACGAGGCTTTAAAAAAATGGTCGCACAAGTAGGGCAGCCGCCCTAGCCGCGTGCGGCCATTCCTTTCCTCCAGAACAGGAATATGCCTATTGCCATTGCCGAACTCGCTGCCCATAGCCACTCTCTACCGTAGAGAAGAGCTCCAAGTCCCATCCAATCGAACAAGCCCTGCAAAAATAATACAAGCTCATTAACGCCAAATCCAACGAGGAATACGACATATCCGATCTTTGCCGCTTTCCGCTTCCCATCCATCCACCCCTGCTGAATAAAAAGCGCCATGCACATCAAACTGACAAACCCAAGTAAAGTCAGATGCAAATACCCGATAACCACACTGCGCGAATCGTAGATCATTGCCGATAATCCCGGTACGGCAGGGCCAAGCTCCAGCGTCGCCTTAATGAGCAGAACAGCCAACGATAAAGCCAAAAATCTCCCCGCCCATCCCTCGAAGACCGATTTCAAGGACGAACGCGCTTGATACATCACGATACCGAACAGGATAGTGGCGATCCACTGTACAATTGCGGCAATCGCTGCCGCGACATACCATCCTTTATCCGGCTTGAACCACATGACGGATAATAGAAAGGAAGGCAGCAAAGAACAGGCGTACAGCCAGAACATTGCTTTTGCTGACCGTATGGAATAATTTATTCGTTTTTCTTCGAAAATCCGCAGTAAAACCGCCATAAGGCCAAGCGTGAACCAGCCGTTGTATTGAAGATGCAGGTAGAAATAAATAGCCGCATCATAAAGCGGAGTTTCTTGAAGCTGATTTGCACTAAGCGCAGCGAGTCCCCAAGGTCCAAGAGAGGATACGGATAAGCTAATCAAGCTGCCCTTGGCAAACAGGATAGAAGTCGGATTATGGGACATATTAGACGCTTGCAGGCGCAATTGTCTCCAAGCGATTACAGTAAACCAGTAAGACAAAAGGATATGAACAGTCGAGAAACCGATCGAAAAAACGGCATAGCCTTGTAAGCTGAACGAGACAAACATCCCTACGACGGTCAGCTGCGTCAGTCCTAATAACCATTTTATTGTCCGACCGTTTCTATCGTTATAGGTAAAGAAATGTGCGAGAAACAACAGCACCAGCGCCATATAAGCCCAACCGAGCAAAGCTAGATGGGAATGGGCGTGCAACAGGTGGTCATAACGGACCGCAGGAAGCGGAAGGATCGCTATGCTCCTCATGAGACTGCCTGAGACAGCAGTGACAAGGAAGTAGAAAACAGTAAGCAGTGCCCAGCCTTTCTTCATTTCCATCTGCCTCCTTTGAATGAATGGGCTGCCGGCACATAACCGGACAGCCTATTCGGATTGGAAAACCAGATTACTACTTGCCGCCGACCAACGACTTGCCTGTCTTTAAGCCGATGACAAACCAGGCAATTCCCAGAACCCCAAGCGCAAAGATCGTGTCCCCGAGAGCCCGCAGCCATACAAGGTTCTGCATCAAGCTCGTATGAAGAAATTCAGCGGATCTGGCATACCACATTCCGTGCTCCATACTGGCCAAGGTTTGCAAAATACCGACCGGAAGCAGACTTGCAAGACCCATCGTCATGAGTCCGATGTTGAGCGACCAGAAGGAAAACTTCAACAGCTTTGTTTTCCAAGCATTTTCCCCGGTTAATCCACGCAAGCAGAACAGCATCAGCCCGATCCCAAGCATGCCGTATACGCCAAACAGTGCGGCATGCGCGTGCAAAGCGGTTGTGTTCAGCCCCTGCATATAGTAAAGCGCAATCGGCGGGTTAATCAGAAAACCGAACAGGCCCGCACCGACAAGATTCCAGAAGGATACGGCTACAAAGAAGTAAATAGGCCACTTATATCGCGTTACCCATGGCTTTGCTTGACCATGCCTCATATTCTCATAGGCTTCAAATCCAATCAGCAGCAGCGGAACTACCTCCAGTGCGCTGAAAGAGGCCCCGAATGCCAATACTCCGATTGGCGTGCCGGCGAAGTACAAGTGATGGAACGTGCCGATAATGCCGCCTGCCAGAAAAATAACGGTTGAGAACAGCACTGTCGCCGTTGCAGACGCCGTTCGAATTAAACCCATTCTGGTGAAGAGGAACGCAATAACAACCGTGGCGAACACTTCAAAAAAACCTTCCACCCATAAGTGGACAACCCACCATCGCCAGTAGGTAATGATCGTTAAGTGAGTTTGCGGCCCCCACATTAAGCCGGGAATATAAAATGCGGGAATGGCAATCGAAGCAATTAAAAATAATACAAGCAGATGTCGGCTTTCCCCTTTCTTCTTCAGGGCCGGCCATATCGCTCTAACCATGAGGAAGAACCATAAGAACAAGCCAACCGTCAGGAAAATCTGCCATGCGCGTCCCAAATCTACATATTCGTACCCTTGATGGCCAAAATAAAAATTATGGGTTGCACTCGTAATATAGCCCTTGACTGCCATCCATTCTCCAACCATGGACCCTACGACGATCAGCAGCAAACAGCCAAATAGAAAATTCACCCCAAAACGCTGGTATTTCGGTTCATGTCCAGAGATGGCGGGACCAATGTACAGACCAGTTGCTAACCATGCAGTTGCAATCCAGAACACCGCCAATTGCTGGTGCCAGGTTCGCGTTACACTGTAAGGAAACCATTTGTCCAGAGGGATGCCGTAAAATCCGTTTCCTTCTACTGCATAGTGAGCGGTGATCGCTCCTAGTCCAACCTGAACGACGATCAAGCCGGTTACGATCCAGAAATATTTGAGCGTCGCCCGCATGGAAGGCGTTACTTTCACTTTGAGCAGCGGATCCTTATCCGGTATATGTTCATGCTCGTTCGTTTCCTTGCTTTTCTGAACGGCGTTATACCAAGCAAGAGCGCCCACTCCGGCTATTAGCAAAATGACACTTAATATGGACCACATAATGGACGAATTCGTCGGCACATTATCGATGAGAGGCTCGCCCGGCCAGTTATTAGTATACGTAATATCCGAATCGATCCGATTCGTGGAAGTCGCCCATGTGGCCCACCAGAAGAAGGCAATCAGTTTTTCCCGATCTTGCGCAGAGCCGACCGTATTTGCCGGCAGCGCAATTTGCTCGCGATACTCCGCCATGGACGGATCGTTGCCGAATACTTTGGAATAATACGCACCCACAACCTCGATAGACTCCGCTCGAAGGCCGGAAATGACAATTTCATCTTTCGCTTCATTATAAGTGTTCGTTCTGATTTCTCTCTTTAACGTTGCTTTAATTTCAGCCTGCCGTTCCTCGGACAACTGGTCATACGGCATTTGATACTTTTCTTCCGACCATTGATCAGTCATCCAAACGAGCTGTCTATGCAGCCAGTCTGCCGTCCAGTCCGGTGCGACATAGGATCCATGCCCCCAAATACTCCCGATCTCCTGACCGCCCATTCGCTCCCATATATTTTGTCCATCCAAAATATCATCTCTTGTGAAAACGACATCTCCCTCCTCCGATATGACTTGACTCGGAATCGGAGGCTTCTCCTGAATAATTTCTCCTCCGTAATACAGCAGCACCGCGAATGAAATTGCGAACACCAAGAATAATGCTAACCAAAGCTTTTTATACTGCATGCCTTCCACCACCTTATCAGATTCATGTTAGATCGACTGCAAACTGCCTTGTTGTTGAAATGCTTTCGGCACATAGGCGCAATAAGGATCGCTTTCCAGGTAATCTCCGGTAACCGCATAGGCTCTAGCCCTCGAACCCCCGCATATTTCCTTGAATTCGCACACCCCGCACTTGCCCTTTAACAGCGATTTGTCGCGCAGCTGCCTCATAACCGCGGAGTCCCGGTAAATTTCCGTTAAAGACCGCTCTCTGACATTGCCGCAAACAACGGGCAGGAAACCGCTAGGATACACATCGCCGGTATGGCTTATAAAAACAAATCCGTCGCCGTCATTGACGCCTTTGGGAGCGCGTCCGAGCATATCCATTCGTTTCTCCCCGCCTGGGGCTATCCTTTCGCCTAACCGCTTGCTCTCCTGCAAAAATACCCTTCTGTAATGAGGCGCTTCCGTCGCTTTCACGCCATAAGGCATTTTTTGCCCCAATTGGCACAACCATTTCATCACCTCTTCATGCTGATCGGCAGTGATCATATCCTTCTTCAACGCACGTCCAGTCGGCACCAGGAAAAACAAACTCCAAAGCACAGCCCCCATATCCTTGACCTTCTCCGCAATTGCCTCAAGATCGTGAAGATTATAAACCGATACCGTTGTGTTTACTTGAATGGGTATCTTCTGCTCCTTCAAATATTCGATGCCCTTCATCGTCCGCTCATAAGATCCCCGCGTGCCGCGAAAGTGATCGTGAATGGCTGCGCTTGAGCCGTCAAGACTAAAGGCCCACCGCGATAATCCGACCTCCTTGGCTTTACGTATCGCTTCGCGGGTAACCTTTGGCGTAGCGCTCGGCGTCATCGAAACAGGCAGCCCCTTTTCTTCGATAGCATACTGGGCTAGCTCGAATAAATCGGGACGCATAAGCGGATCTCCGCCTGTAAATACGAATAAAGGATGATCCATCCCGGCAATTTCATCAATAAGTTTCTTTCCTTCCTCGAAAGACAGCTGACGCGGATCCGCTCTATACTGCGCTTCCGCCCGGCAGTGCAGACATTTCAAGGCGCATGCCCGAGTGACTTCCCATATCACGATGAATGGATTCTCCTTGTAGTCTCTTTCGGTTATTAAAGTCTTCATCCTACTCCTCCTCTCGCTGCAATTAAAAACTGAAACCATCTTAATGAATAAATAAAGCTGTTGCTGTGAGTACCATCACACTTAACACAACTGACTTATCCTATATTAAATTTATCAACGTTCCCCAACTGCAAGATATATTGTGAATGTTTTCACTTATTAACACCTATTCAATAAGGAAGGATGATTGCAATGCCGAAACGGAATAGACGCCTCCTTGCATGGATCGCGTTCATCTTGATTCTAGGAGGATGCATGAACGCTGGCACTGAAAACATCGTCACGGTTGAATCAACCCCCGTTATTCACAAAATCAATCAACCGCCAGTAATGCCCGTCGTGAAGCGAGACGGAAACATCGTTTCTATTGAAATGACTGCGCAGATCACGGATATCGAAATCTCGAAAGGCGTCAATTACAATGCATGGACCTTTAACGGAACGGTGCCCGGCCCTGTTCTTCGGGTGAAAGAAGGAGATACGCTTAACTTCACGCTTAGAAATCTTGACCCGGCGATCCCTCATTCGATGGATTTTCACGCCGTGCATGCTGCGCCAAGCAGCAAATTTATCGATGTCATGCCAAATGAGAAGGGCAACTTTACGTATCCGGTCCATACTCCGGGCGTATTCATGTACCACTGCGGAACAAAGCCCGTTTTGTCGCATATCGCGAACGGCATGTATGGGATCATTATTGTTGAGCCGACAAACGGTTATCCTTCGGACGAGCTGATTGATCGGGAGTACACGATTGTTCAAAGCGAATGGTACAAGGAAAACGACTTTGAATCGTTCTTAAATGACGAGCCATCCTACGTGGTATTTAATGGAGACGACTTTACATTAAAAGAAAAGCCGTTTCTGGCGAAAGTCGGAGACAAGGTTCGATTTTATGTAAACAATGCCGGCCCAAATGAAATAAGTTCGCTTCATATCGCGGGCACCGTAATGGACCGTGTCTATTTGGATGGGAATCCCAAAAATGTGCTCTATGGTCTTCAAACCTTGATTCTCCCTGCCAGCGGCGGTGCTGTCGTGGAAGTAACCGTCACCGAGGAGGGGGATTACCCGATTGTAACCCATCAATTCAATCATGCTTCCAAAGGGGCTGTTGCTATCTTGAGGGTAACTAATGACGGTAATGACAATGGTAAAGCTGTTAGGGGTCATTAAGAAATATTTCTATTTGTGATGAGCGTCACAAAGCCGATTACCTCATCCCTATATAATAACGGTGTAATCAAAATCATCTTTCACAGGAGGAATACACGATGCAACCATTATTCACCGCTTCCGTCAATGCCACAGAATACCCGCCTCAATTGAAGCACAAGGTCATATTTGAAACCTTTAATAAGCTGCAGCCATCCGAGGCTATGCTTTTAATCAACGATCATGATCCCATGCCGCTGCGTTTTCAGTTTGAATCTATGTACAAAGAGCAGTTCACTTGGGAATACCTCGAGAAAGGGCCGGAAACGTTCAAAGTGAAAATCGGCAAGCTGTAGCAGCTTAGATTGGGAGTGGTTAGATGGCCGGCATAGAGATTATCAATGAGAAAACGATTAAGATTTCCGTCAAGCTGGATGACGCGACTGCCATGATCAAGGATGCACGGCAGCATATTAACGAATTCGCTCATGACATTGTAACGATAGTTGAAAAAATGCCGGAGTTCGAATACACGTACTTTTGCTTCTATGCGTACGACAGCGCTGCTCTGTTTGAGAGAATGCTTCGAATCGACCCAAAGGAATACACCTCATTCTCGCTTGACGCGCCAGACTCTTTCTTTTACGCCTTATACGGAGGAATGACGGGATTGTACGAGGAAGCCAAGCTATATGTCTAGAAGCCGGAGGTGAAATGAAATGCAGCCAAACGCTCCACGAACAGTCGAACTGGATGTGCGGCCTTATTTGCAGCAAAAGCTGGAACCTTTTCAAGTCATCATGGATCAAGTTAAGCTATTGGAAAAAAATGATATTTTCGTCCTTCATGCAACCTTTAAGCCTACTCCATTACTGGGTGTCTTGAAGATGAGAGGGTATGCGAATAAGACCGAGCAGTTAACTACAGATCATTGGATCGTTACCTTCGTTCATAAGAGCAACAAAAAAAGTTTAGAGGCCGTTAAAGCGTTTGGGCAGGCTGAAGAGGATGACTTCCAGCATAAACCGGAAGCACCGAAGGACCGCGACAAAAGAACAATAAAGCTGGATAACCGCGGGCTTGAACCGCCGCAGCCTATGATTCGCACACTAAATGCGCTTGATAAAAGCGAGCCTGGCGATGAAATCATCATTCACAATGACAGAGTACCTGTCTTTCTGATCGAGGAATTAAAAAACCTCGGCTATCCTTTTCAAATTGAAGATCATGCTGACGGCTCGGCAAAGGTCATTATACAAAAACGATAAGGGGGCGAAGCTCATGTCACGTCTCCCCTTTCTGTTCATATTCACAGGAGTCGTTGGTTTCGTATTGTTCCATGTCTCTTCCCTTGTGTCTCTTGCAGGATGGATGAATGGTGATCTCCGCGGTCCAACCGGCTGGTTTCACATCCATTTAATTATTTTGGGATGGGCCGCGATGATTGCCATGGGTGCCGTATATCAGCTCATTCACGTCATTTTACAATCGAAAATATACAGCGAAACGCTCGCCTATTTCCACTTTGCGGCCTTTACTCTCGGCGTGTCCGGATTGCTGTACGGGTTCATACGAGGTGATGTATCCTGGATTGCGGGCTTTGCGACGCTCACGCTGATAGGCATCTTATTATTCGCTTGGAACATGGCCGTCACCTTGCTTCGCGCCGCACAATGGAACGCGATTACAATCAGTACAGCCTGTGCCGTCTTGTATTTGGTTCTGACGGGTCTCTCCGGAATGGCGATGGGATTAAACTTTGCTTTAGGCGACTGGAACTTGCTGCACGAGAGATTGTTCGGCGCGCATATTTGGTTAGGGACCCTCGGCTGGTTTGGTATGCTCATTACCGGCTTCAGCTACAAAATGCTGCCGATGTTCTATTTGGCGCATGGGTTTCCTGTCCGAATGAGCTATGCGACGCTTGGCTTATGGAATCTAGGGGTGCTAACCGGCGCAGCCTCCTTTCTGCTGGGGTGGGGCTTCTGGACAAAATGGATTGCACTGCTGTTTATAACGCTAGCCATTATTACGTATAACCTTTTCATTTCGCAGGTGTTTAAGCACCGCCACAAGCGGCACCCGGGTGCCGGTATCTTATGGTCTGTGTACAGTTGCCGCGCTCTCGCCGTTTCTGCAGTCCTCATGCTGATCTACTTGTTGCTGCGCCCGCAAGAGCTTCTAACCGCCGAATTTATAACGGTCTCCGGATGGATCTATCTGGCAGGCTGGGTAGCCTTCATGATCTTATGTTATTTGTCCAAGATTGCACCGTTTCTATGGTGGACGCATAAGTACGGAGCTCGAGTGGGAAGACCAGGTACACCGACAATGGCTGATCTGCTCGGCGAGAAAGGGGTAAATGCGGGTTTAGGCGCAATCGCATGCTCGCTATTGATTTTATTTGCCGGTTTCACGTTCAGCCTTCAGAGCTTCGTTCTAATCGGAGGGATTTTCTTTTCCCTGTTTTCACTTGGATATATTTCATTAATTGCCCTTGTATTTACTCGGTAAGTTTTTGAAGAGAGGAGCGGTGCACGATGGATGAAAGGTCGGAAGAAGGCGTTCGCGGGCTGCTGCGGCAAGTTTACGATCCTGAACTCGGTATCAATATTGTCGATCTCGGGCTTATCTACGGCGTGAAGTGGAAGGATGATGAAGTTGCGGTCCGAATGACGCTTACCACGCCGGGCTGTCCGATGCACGATACGATAGCCGGGGGCGTCAAGCATGTCCTGCAAGGTCAAATGGGCTTTAACAAGGTCGAAGTCAATGTGGTGTGGGAACCTCCCTGGACGCCGGGTATGATGACAGAAGAGGCCAAAGACCAGCTCGGATATTTCTAATAACAGGAGAGAATCGAATGCTTGCCTTTCACCCCCGTTTTATTCGTACGTTCGATGATTTGCCCGGACATCTCTCCTTGCTCATTCATGCTTGGAACGGGTGCAATATGCGCTGCTATGGCTGTCATAACGACGCCGAACTGATTGCGAGAAAACCGGATGGTCGTCATTTAACGGCAGAACAGGTTCTCGGCCGCTTGACCGGCTGCGACGGGATGTTCGACGCCGTGCTGTTCAGCGGAGGAGAGTTTCTGGTGAACGACAGTTCTGAAATGGAGCGTTTTCTTCGAGAGTTGCGTCATATTTTTAAAGGGAAAATCATCATGTTCACAAATGGCACATTCCCGCGCAAAATGAAGAGCATGCTTGCCAATGACTTAATTGACGGCGTTCAT
This sequence comes from Paenibacillus sp. Y280, assembly GCF_056786335.1. Taxonomy (NCBI): domain Bacteria; kingdom Bacillati; phylum Bacillota; class Bacilli; order Caryophanales; family Paenibacillaceae; genus Paenibacillus; species Paenibacillus sp. Y280. The sequence continues at coordinate 4,623 of NZ_JBXCIW010000021.1, read as the reverse complement.
ATCGATATGAAACTGCCATTTCATTGTTTGGATCCAAGGGATGAACCGGAGGTGTTCGAAGCGGTTATCGGCGTCGTCCCTTCCAAACGCTTTTGCCTCGATATTCTCGAGTCTGTGGAAACCGTCATCCTTCACAACAGCGCATTAAGTCAAGTAAGAACCGTTCGCTATCCGCTGCTTAGCGATGAATATTTCGAACAAATATCAACGTATGTCAATGATTTGAAAACCAAGCACAACAGCATCGTCCCCTATTGCCTGAATCCCTATCACCCAACGCAGACCGAGTAACAATTTCATTGAAAATTGAAGGAGGATTATCATGTTTCGTCAGTCCACGGATATTATTGAAACCTTCACTTCCGCATCTGAATCCAAGCAAGCCGATTATTTAAAACGGGAAAACAGCAACTACGTTTATTCATTGCCTTTATTGCGCCACAATCTGACCAACTTTGCTGAAGAAGAATATTTACTGCAGCACATTCTGCCGGCTAAATTGACCGAGCTGTACCGCGAAGGCGTCGTCTACATACATGATAAACAATTAAGTCCCTATTGCCTAAGCGTGGCATGCAAAGACATCGCTACCAGCGGGATTCCTACGCTTGCGAAAAATATGATGTCCTCCCATCCGACCAAAAAGCTTGAAACACTGCTCAGACATTTCAGCAACATCATTGTACTGATGTCGCAGCAGGTATCCGGTGCCGTTATGTTGTCGCAAATGACCACGATATCCGCTTCCTATTTGTATTTCGAGGAAACGCTTAAAGGACGGCGTTTCACCGCCGAAGAACTGCAGCAAATGTTCCAAAGCCTCATTTGGGAAATGAACATGCCTTTGCGCGGCGGATCGCAATCGGCTTTCACCAACATTACGCTGGAATTCGGCAAACCATCGGACGAAATCAAGAATGATTTTATCGTGATTGGCGGAGAGCCGCTTAACATCTGTTACCGCGATATTCCTTCCGAGTACTTCGATAGAATCAATAAGGCCGTAATTGAGGTGATGAAGCAGGGCACCGGGACCGGCCTCCCGTTCACGTTCCCGCTTCTAACCGTACCCATCGACGACGATTTCGATTATAACAACAGGCTGTTTCTCGAAATGCTGGACGGCATGTACCGCTGGGGCGGGGTTTATTTCGAAAACTTCCGAACGGAACCGTTCCAGAATGAAACCTATCGCCGCCTCAATCCCTATATTAAACCTCGGGATCCGGAAGTTAGCCGCAGCTTATGCTGCAGACTTCAAATCGATTTGTCTGTGCTGTCCAGACTAGGCAGCGGCATATTTGGCAGCTCAACCGGTTCAACCGGTGCCGTGCAGGTGTTGAATATGAACCTGAACCGGGTGCTGATGGAATACGGACATCATGAGCAATTGTTATTTTCCAAAATCGAAGAGCTGATGAATACGATGCAGGAAGGTCATATGGCGAAACGGGCGTGGATTGAACGGAATAAAGAACTTTATCCGACCTTTTTTGCCTTAAATCGGGATTTATCCAACTATTTCAACGTATTTGCCGTTACCGGCATGCATGAAGGACTTATTAATATCGGTTACTCAGGCGGCATGAGCAACGAGAGCGGCAAGCGGCTGGCACATCGGATCATGCAGTTTATGACCGACAAAATCAATGAATTCATAGTCAGAGACAAGGTCGCATGCGGGATTGAATATGCTCCCGGAGAGAACGCGGCCATTAAGTTGGCCAGACACGATGTGAAATGGGCAAGTCGAAACAATCGGGATATTTTCGTTCAAGGGACTGGAGAAAACGTTTATTTGACATCGGGCTGCATGCTCCCGTTCAGCGAAGACGATTTCCTGCGGCAAATTGAAAATAGCGCCGAATTTCAAGCCTACGCGACTTCAGGCAGCATTCTGCATCATTTCCTGGAAAGCAAGCTTTCGCCTGAACGCTTGTCCGATTATTTGAAAAAAATATTCGATAAGCCGATCCAATATATTACGTTGACTCCAACCTTGACAAGCTGCCTTGACTGCGGCCAGCAAATCGTTGCGGAGGATGGGAAAAACATAGAAGCCTGCCCTGTTTGCGACAGCGATGATATCGCTACCTTCAGCCGCGTAATCGGTTACGTCAAAATGATTTCCCGCAAAAAGCTGCATGTTGATAAGGAAGGCTACTATACAGGAGAATTCAACTTCTGGAGCAACGCGCGGCGATTTGACTGGAATACACGCAAACGAATAAAAGAAGAGGCAATTAGCAGCCTCTCCTCTACCGTGAAATCGTAACGCAAAGCTAACTTTCACCCCATATAGCCCGGGTTCCTCCAATTAATTGTTTAGGAGAAGAACCCGGCATTTTTTTTGCCAGGCCTATACGTACAGTCAATAATTTTTGATCCTTGGATATAAATAACGGTTCTCTATATGAATATGATCTTCTATATTCGACTCTAGCTTGTTAAACCTAGCAAAGGTTAAGGCACTGGTTCGGCAAATATCTCCCAGTAACGTATAATTTGATGTTAACTGTCTCATTTGTTTCATAATCTTACTCACAAGGTTGTGGTCTGTCTCCAGTTTGTCAATGAATAGCTGCGCTTGTTCGAGGGCATCGATTGAGTTCGTTTTCTCATACTTAATAATAAAAGGAAAAAACAATTCTTCCTCGTCAAAAAGGTGCTGCTCCAATTCATGCTTCAAGCAGCAGAAAAGTCGATGCAGCTCAATAAATTCTTCATGTTTATTTCCGTGCAAACACATGATCTTTTTCGTTAATTCACCGAGCAGCGGAAGTTCGGTTCTTAGAAAAAGGTGATTGCCTAACATAACCTTATTGATTAATCCAACCATGGATAGATTTTGCCAATCGGCTTCCGATTTCCCTGCATTTTCTTTTTTAATTAATAGCGTTTTCAATTACATAACCTCCCAAGCGTCAGGTTTCCTTCCAATGCTTTAACGACTCTACATCGTGAATTACGAATCCCGAACGATTCATATCCGCAATTCCTTCCTTTTGCAGCTCCTTCAGAAAACGGCTCCCTGTCTCTCTTGTGCCACCAATCGTATCGGCAAAATATTCACGTGACATTGGAATACCGATTCGAAGCCCACCATTCAAAGGCGTTCCATCATTTTCTGCGAGTTTTAACAAAAACATTTGCCCACGATGCTGCGTATCTTGTCCGGTGAGCTGCTGTTTCTCTCTTTGCAGATCGTTTATTCGCTCGCATAAGACACGCATCACCTTGAAAGCAGCCGTTGTGTTTTTGAGTAGAAAGCTTTCGAGCGGCTTGATGGGCAAAATCAATAAAACTGTCTGCATAATGCACGCTGCCGAAGAGGGGTACAACGAATTATCGCATAATGCAGTATGAGGAAACATATCGCTTTTTTTCAAATAGGAAACAATATTCTCATGACCATATTCATCCGTATTATAGATTTTGAATATCCATCGTGTTTATTAATTTTGCCATTGCCAATCTCCTCTCTTCACAAATTCTCGTTCTAATCGGAAAGTTTTTAAGAATACAAATAATCGATATCAGTCAAAACCTTTTCCGCTAAGGGAGTAATCAGTAAATCGTCCTCTCTGAGATACTCTCTCATGAGTCGGCACGCCTGAGCTAACTGTACCAAAATAACGCTGAGCGGTTTGGCATCAGCCGTAAAGGTTAAAGAATTGATCGAGTCCATAAAAGATTCCATGTCGTTTTCAGCCAGCCCCAGATCCTTTTCCAACTTCCAAAAGGAGAGACGTATACTCGGACCCGCGCTCATGTTAAAATATTGGATCAAAAATGGATATACCTCTTTCCTCTGCTGATTCGCATAGGTTTTGATCGTCTTAAATAAGAAATTATTGGCCGCTAGCAAATCTCTAAATGACTGAAGCTGGTCATCTCTATTCGATATACCGGATATTGCTTGAGCCTTTTCTTCGATTTGAGTCAGAAGGTCGATTAATTCCTTCCGTTCTGCTTTCAAGCGTTCGACCATATCATAGAATTCTGTTGGATGAGCAGGAACTGATTCGTTATAATCCGTTATTGCGGTCAGATTCATAAAGATTCCCTCCCAATTAATAAGGATAATATACTTATCTCTTCGTTTAAGCTAAGTATAAATATCGTCACTGCATTTGTATGTGATTAGTTTCACAAATGTTGTTACAGAAATATGTCTGGTGATAGCATTCATCTCTAAATCGATGACATTTTGACATCTTGTAGCACCATATATAGCCATATCTAAATCTAATTACGTTTAGCGCACTACAACCTTACGCTCATATGTTCTTTAATTAATATTTGGTAATATATTGAGGAGGACGAAGCTCAAGTGAAGGCGCAGGAACGTTCTTACCCTATTTCTTTGAACTATTGGGAAGATAGTTTAATCCTTAAATTTTATGCGTAGTCAGAAAATTACCTGCGGAGGTGGATTGTGAGAAATAAACTTATATTTTTGCTTGTAAATGTCGTTTGCTTAATTTACTTATCATCCTGTTCAAAGTAAGCGTCAAATCCAGCCCACCTTCAACGTCCAAACCATTCATGAGAAAATGAAGGCAACCCAATGAAGGAGGTTGCCACATGACCACGAGAGAACAACGTCGTCAAGCATGGATT
>NZ_JBXCIW010000020.1:0-78854 GCF_056786335.1 Paenibacillus sp. Y280 | reverse complement strand
ATTAGGCACGCCGCCAGCGTTCGTCCTGAGCCAGGATCAAACTCTCCAAATGGAAGTTTTCGCTTCGACGCGATGTCGAAGAGAAAGCTTCATGTGTTTGACTTGCTCATTACTTTTATATCGCTTTTTCTTACAATTCGTTAGAATCGCAAGGGCAGTTATTACTCGTTGTTCAGTTTTCAAAGAGCAATCTTTTTTCTTTCGTTCCGGTGTATTTCTTGGCCGGAATAAGAATATACCATGTACTCGCCCAGTATTGCAAGTGTTTTTGAAAAATATTTAAAAGTTCTTTTCCTCCACTCACCTATAACAGATAATCAATCCATCCGCTTACCAAGCCTTTATTGGAAGAAACACATTCATATGCGTTAAATGCTTTCTAAAAATACTTACATGGCCGTACCTGCTCCTATACCATTATCAATGTTAACTCTTAAACATATTTCGCCATGATATCAGAAAGGAGCTGTTTCATCCGGTCCACCAGTTCTGCTGGTTCTTTCACTGTAGCCTCGTTCCCCAAGCCAACAAAAAACTTCGCAAAAAACGGAAGATCAATCTTCCTAACATTGCCTTCCAGACGGCCAGTACCATCCATGTACATATAAAGCTTTGGCGACGACCATAACTCAGATTCGCAGCGCTGAACGCCTTCCTTGCTAAGCTCAACATAAAGTGGGATATATTCTTGTTCCTTCTGGTAAAACTTATCTTGATTGCCCAGGTGGACATGGCGAAGATCCAGTGGCGACAAACCAGAAGCATCAAATGCAGCCGAATGAATTCTGTCGCATCGGAACAAGCGGAATTCAGCGCGCAGAAAACAATAGGCAGAGCAGTACCACAAACCATTGCTCGCATATACGCCAATCGGCTGTATTTGACGACTTGAATGTCCTTCCCGAGAATCATATTCGATGAGAACAATTTTTTGCTCTATAGCTCCTTCGAGCAGAATAGACAAATACGGAGACTTTACCTGCCTCTCAGGTGTAAAAAAATCAAATCGGTTCTTTAACTGATCGATACGATCCCGTACATCGCCGGGCATATAAAAGTAAAATTTGTTCAAAGCTGATAAAGCCTCATTCTCAAAGGGAAGATAGGAATAGTGGCGCAAAGCATGACTAGCAAAAAATATAGCGACCGCCTCTTCCTCCGTAAACGCGATGGGAGGCAGAATTCTTTCATTAAGCACTTGATAGCCACCGTGAGGTCCAACCTCCGAATACAAGGGTACACCTAGCTCGCTCAATTCCTGAAGGTCTCTTAATATCGTCCGGGTTGACACCTCAAACTCATTGGCAAGCTCTTTCACCGTAAACTTGCGTTTTCTGTTAACGGTCATCATCAATTCTATCAATCGTTTCGATTTGGACATTAAAGTTCTCCGTTATTTTTATATTTATGACAAGGGTTGTCACTATTATAAGCTACAATAAAAAACGAGCCTAGTCGATTTACTGCGTTAATCACATTAAAAATGAGGAGTGAAAGCACATGCAAGCTGTTAACGAATTCAAAGCACTATTACTCGAGGAATTGGAGCATATCGTTAAGACATCTTCTAATTTGATCCGCAAAATCTCGCCTGAGCACTGGGATTACAGACCGCAGCCAAATATGAGGTCACTCCTTGAGCTGGCTGAGCATCTCGTATCTGTTCCTTCATCTGATTTGCTGATTCTGCAGGAGAGCAGTGAACCAGTCATTCGCAAGCTCGAGGCGGAAATTGCTGCTGATAACGACAAGGAAGCTCTGATTGCATGGATGGTTTCAGGCATGGATCAAGTCAGAACGTATATGGAGGAGCTGCCCGTAGAGGAGTTTCTTCATAAGAAAACAAAACCGTTTTATTTGGAGCATGGCTCGGTTCAAGCCAAATGGCTGATTGAAATTACAACCCACGCGCAGCATCACCGTGCGCAGCTGTTCACCTATTTGAAAAAACAAGGCTACGAAGTCAACATGTTCGATTTGTACTAAATGGAACGGCTCTGCTCGCTGTACATGCGAGAGAGCCGTTTTTCCCATTCATAGAGTCATTCTAAAAAATCGCTCGCGTCTGGAAATCAATTGCTTTAATAAGCGTCATAAACTGAAATCTCCTGAGACAAACTAAATTCCTTAGCTAAGCGATGCAAGAAATCGTTCTCCTTCAGCTCATTTTGGCAGTGTATATTCCATATCATTCAAATTTATCTATGATGTATCTATCGACGTATGAATTGAATCTATCGTAGGAATCGTTTATATCTTGAATTCGAAACTCTCGGTTATTGCTCATCGTTATCTCTGGAATTGGAAACAAACCATATGGGGCAAGCTCCGAGGCAAGCGGCTCTTGCTCGGTGTAATACAGCAATGCGATCGATCGCTCATAAGTGAAGGGTTTCTCTCCCTCATACATTTTGACTAACTCGGTAAATAGTTCTGTTGCGGTTTGAGGACCTTTCGGAAGAACTCTCATTGCAATTTCACCAACACCGCCATGATCGTTAAACGTAGTGATCCATTCTTGGTCAATGGCATCTATTCTCTCGGCAGCAAGCCGCATGCTTCTCTCTCCAATTAATTGCTCAAACTCTTGCGGTGACTGCGGCTTAGAGGCTACACGGGCGTTCAATCCAACATAAAAAACAAAGGCAAAGATAACTGCGATAACAGCTCCTAAAATAATCATATTTTTTTTGGTCATAAACGCAGCCACACCCCTACATGATCCTCACCGAAGAATCTTCTGAAAGTTCGTGATCGACAGCCGTTCTTCGATGTCTATCCTATCTGTTTCCAAAAAGCCGCTTTGCATGTATAAATGGATGGCTGGCGTATTTTTGGAGCCTGTCGATACAACGATGCTGCGATAATCTCCATCCAGATTTTCAACGCAATGAAGCAGCTTTTTGGCGATTCCCTTTCTAAAATGATTAGGATGAACCATCAATCGATGGATATCGATCTCACTGCCCTCTGCCTTTACAGCGATTGCCCCGCACAACTCATCGTTTATGTAATAGCCATAGAAGGTTTCTCCGCATATGAGCAGAGTGTCCACAGTATCTTTTAGAGGCGGTATTTCATAAAAATCTATTAACGCAGCCTCCACCTCATAAGATGGAATTTGAATGCTTAGTATATTCTCTGCAAAAACAGGATTCGTAATATCGATTTTTCTAATCAAGGCTGTTCCTCCATATTAATTATCCTTGCGCTTATTTAGCATCCGTTCGAACTTCTCCTTCGATCGGCATAATGACGACATTCGCGTAATGACGCCCAGCTCCGTATATTTTCCCGTGCTGTCCAATGAGCCATAAGTCTGCATATCTGCCATAAAGTTATCCGTGAACGTGACCGACTCGCCAAAGGGCTTCGGCTCTTTGTGCCTCCCATAGTTAATTTTCTGCAATCAATTTACCTGACCGGAACCGAAGCCATTCTGCTGCGGCGCTGCAAAGCACTATAAGAGCAGCTGCTGCGAGTATCCGTTTCATTCGAATCGCCTATCCTGTTATCAGATATCGCTTATGACGTTTTCAATCAGTAAAAAGTTTCTTTTATCCCAAAATAAGGACTATTACATGATTCAGACCATAAACGATGTATGCCATTAAACAAATTGCTCGCTCTGCTTATTTTCGGCTTGGACTTTACAATTATCTATGTTGCCTTCAGGAGTGTGAGGAAGGATAATTATGGATAGTAATAGAATAGATTCATTAGTCCATATTTAGGAGTGAGCGCATGAGTATCTCAACGTATCCGGAATTCGTAAAGCTTGTTGGCCAATATAAGATTTTTCCGTTTTCTGATTTGATTCCTGAGCATCCTTCCCTCACTTCGGTCGTTCCCAGCGACAACTGGCATACAGATACAGAGCTGGATCCGTGGCTTTGGCGCGTCAAAATCGTAAAGGACGAGCACGCGGCATACGGAAAGTTTTTTGGCAGCAAATTATCCTTTATTCACATTGACCTGTTCCCTTACATTCAGCCGCTGTTGACGCTGGGAAGAAGTGTGGATGAGCGATATAACAACGGCCTCATGTCACAGCACGCAAAAAATATGTATCATATCATTAAGGAAGCCGGCAATATCGATTCGCGTCTATTGCGCAAAGAGAGTCAGCTTACGGCCAAGGAACAAAAAAAGGATTACGATCGAGCGCTGGTAGAGCTTCAGAACTTCGCGGATATTGTCATCACCGGAGCACAGGAAAGCGACTTCGAAGGCGGCTGGAGCAGCATGTGCTTTGAGAGCTCCGACCACTGGCTGCGCGTAACGCTTGGCAAAGAGCTGCCCGCGACAGACGATCTAGCAAAAGCAAGAGCCTTCGTCAATGCTGAGCTGAGCGAGGTTTGTACGGAGAAGGCATTAAAATATTTGAATAAGAAGCTGCGTTTGAACGAGTAGCCGTAAAATAGGGAGATGCTTTAATTAGCCTAGACTAATAAGCATCTCCCTATTTTGTTTCATTTTATTATTTTCTGATAGCTGGCAATATCGAGTTTCCTACCGAACTTGAAGCCAATCTCTTTGAAGTGAGCGCACTTCATATAGCCATGTCTCTCGAACAAGCGAATGCTTCTTTCATTTTCGGTGCAGATGGTTGCGATCAACACGTGGAAGCCGCTGGCCCGTCCTTGCTCTTCCAGAAAGGCAATTGCCTTGCTCCCTTTTCCTTGACCTAAGTGATCCGGGTCGAGGTAAATCGTTACTTCGGCTGTCACATCGTAGGCTTGCTTGTTTTTGTGCTGGGTGATAAGAATGTAGCCCTTAAGCTCACCTTCCTCTAAAATGACGTAGGATTTGTACCTCGGATTAGGATGAATCACATTTGCTCGAATCTCATCCAAGGCGAGCGGTTCCGTATGAAAGGATATGGTTGAATTTTGGACGTAGTAATTATAAATCGTTCTGATCCAAGGCAGATGCTCTTCTTGAATCTCTTCGAATACTAAATTGCCCATCGTCACTTCTCCTCTCTATCCTTTATACATTAACCTGAGCGATAGCCTGTCTCATATCCTTCGTGTTTGCGCTGAGTACGGCAGATGCTTCATGCACCTGCTTCATCATGCCTAGCTGCCTCGCGGTCAGCTCTTGAATCTGCTCCGTCATCTCGGATACCCCGCTCGCTATATGAGCGATGCTGCTTACTGTAGCAGCGACCTCCTCAGAGCCGGCGGTCAATTGCTCCGTTGTTGCGGATACCTCCATAATTTGCTCGCTTACGAGGCGGAACGATTCGACGGTATGCTCGAACGATTCCGCTGCTTCTCCTGATAAAGAAACACCCTCGCCAATTTCCTTCGTAGCCCTCTCCATCTCATCGCTAATTTTATCTGAAAATGCTTCTATGTGGCTTAACAGCTTTGTAATCTGTTGCACGGAGGAGGCGGATGCATCAGCCAGCTTGCGCACCTCGCTTGCTACAACCATAAAGCCCGCGCCATGCTCTCCCGCCCTTGCCGCTTCAATGGACGCATTTAGTGCAAGGAGCTTCGTCTGATCTGCAAATTCGCGAACCGAACCGATAACAAGTCCAATTTCTCCTGTATAGCCATTAAGCTGCCTAGCAACATCCAATGTCTGATTGGCAGATTCCGATATGCTTCTAATCTGTTTATTTAGCTGCTTCATTGCGATTTCGCCCGATTGCGCGATTTCCAGTGACTTTACAGCAGCCCCGGAGACCGTCGATGATGATTCCGCGATTCTTACAATGCCCTGAGCGATTTCTTCCATTGCAAACGCGCTATCGTCTGCGCTTTTCTTCTGGACATGCGCTCCCTCGTAAATTTGCTGAACCGAGCCATTCATGGTCTCGCCCATTTGCAGCATCTGGTCGGCGTGGCTCGCAAAGGTTTGCGAGGACATGACAAGCTGCTCCGAGGTTTTCTCGACATTGACGACTACCCCGAGTACCCGTTCCTTTAAATGCTCGGACATAGTAAGCATCGCCTTATACACGGTACCGATTTCATCGATAGACTTGACAGGCTTAGCTTGCAAAATCGTATTCGCCTCCGCTAAATTCCCAACAGCCATCATCTCCGCGCTGGCTTTTACGGTTTTCAGGGGCATAAGCGAGCGCCGAACGAACCATACGATCGCTCCGATTAAACCGATGGTAATTAGGAGCATCATGATATAGAGAGGCAAGCTTTCCCAGATCACATTCGAAGCAAGCTGCTGGAATACTGCAGCATCCGTATCGATGCCAAGCGCACCGACAACAGCGCCGCTAGCATCCTTCAGCGGTACATAAGCAGATAAATAAGACCCGTATAACGGGTTTTCAATAAGCGGCGAGCTTGCGTTTTTTCCAGCAACAACTTGTTCAGCCGCCGCAGGCGGCATATCTGTAATTTCATCTATGGGGGATGCTGAATCATCATCCTTAGGAAGTCCGTCTATCATAATTCGTGGTACTCTGTCTTCATCAAAACGAACAAAATAGACGTAACGGGCACCTATCTTCGTACGGAATTGATTAAGCTCTTCGCGAAGCGACCAGTACAGCTCCGTCTCCTGCGGCTGCTTGAGATATTCAGCAAACTGATCGGTCTTGAGCGTAGCAGCATAGCTCTCTCCAATCCGCATGTTATAGCTGTTAATTGCCTCTTCAACTGCCGATTTGGTTTGTGAAACTTGAGTGCCGATGTAGCCTCCTGCAATCAATATCATTACTCCGACCATCGCACACAAAATACGGACAATTAGATGCTTTCTCAATATTGTTACCATTCGCTGGCTTCCCCTCTGCGCCCGTGCCTTTCACTTGTCGCTCTAGTAAATTTTGGGCTGATGATATGTTTTGCTATAACTTTCATCATACCACCATTTTTCGACATTGGGGATGAAAATCTCAAACTTTATACCCTGTTTGTATAGTTCTTTGTACACATTACATTAGTGCAATGGAATGACCTATCTGCAGGAACAGCCAAGAGGCTGTCAACCTCTTGCGGCTAACAGCCTCTATTTTCTTCCATCCATTTTACGCCGTAATCGACTAGCTCCGTCACAGGCATGAGCATAGCGTCAGCATGGCCTACCTTCCCTCTCCGAACCAAACCCGTTTCCCGCTCAAAGGCCTCGCCTAGCAGATCAAAATCATCCGATTCAAAATCGATGTCTTGAAAATCGACCCACCGCTTCTCGCCCTCTGCGAATATCGGCGCATTGTTGATGATTTCCGCTTTGCCCTTGTATTCCGCACGATATTCGGCCAGATGCAAAGTGGTGTTGCGATTATGGCCAACGCCTAGCAGCAGCACAAAGCCCTTTGCCTCATAAAGTCTTGCCAAGGGAGACTGCTCACCTAGGCTGTATGCCAAGCTATGATGGGACGTGATGATCTCTTTTCCCACGCCCCAAGCGGCAAAAGAAACCTGAGGATGCCTGCTCCGTACGACCCCGTTTTGTTTTCTGAAGCATTCGTTAATGGCTCCCATGCCTCTGCAAGGTGTAAGATCCGGCGCGAATGCGGGCATCGATTCCTTTATCGGCTCCCACCATGATTCTCTAACGGGAGGAAATCGCCAGTTCGTCGGATCGGAAAGGTCACCTGTGTGCGTTGGCATGACTAACGTGCCGCTGCTGCCGAGGCATTCCTCTATCGCCAAAATTACCGCGACCGGTCCACCCACGACAAAGCCGCCCAGCGCCTTCATCGAGGAGTGCATCATCACCGTCATCTCTGATGTGACGCCAAGCTTAGCGAAGTCCGACTTTAATATGTCTAGCGTTATTAAATCTCCTTGAATTTCTTCCATATGTATCACGACCAGTCTTTATTCTATTTAATAGGTCTAAATTTGCACTAGAGAGCAGCGGTAAAAAGCTATTGGCTGCATCCATTGCAGTTTTTACAGTAGAATGCTGTTGTTTAGGACCGTTCGCATCCATACGCTGCAGTATTTGCAACAGAAATGCCCCTACCACCCATTTTAGCAGCAATACGCAGCTATTCCATTGCATTTCTCGCCCCGCCCCTATCCACTGTTGACGTTCACCGCAAATGAAATGTTTCAATCCCTTCCAGAAAAGCAAAGCCTTTCGCAAGACTTCCCTATCGTTTCCTCATTTCCGCCCTTGATATATAATAGACTAGGTCTACATCAGACTTCGGACTTTCAAAGGACTTAGCATATATAAGATGGAAACTTAGCTGCACCAAACCCAGCAAATGCTGTTGAAGCAAGTTTTGCTTCACAAAACTAAGCGTATGCTCACGATGCAAGTTTTGCTTCACAAAACTAAGCGTATGCTTACGATGCAAGTTTTGCTTCACAAAACTAAGCGTATGCTTACGATGCAAGTTTTGCTTCACAAAACCAAGCGTATGCTTACGATGCAAGTTTTGCTTCACAAAACCAAGCGTATGCTTACGAAGCAAGTTTTGCTTCACTAAACTTTTAAGGAGATCTCAAATGGATATCATTGAAATTGTTACGGATTTAATTGACGAGGATACCGATCAGCCTAGGTATCAGTTCGACGAGGAAGCGCTGCAGGAATTGATGAAGAGCATTGATGAGATTGGCCTGCTCTCGCCGATTAAAGTGAGAACGACGGGCAACGGGCGTTATAAAATTATTTATGGCAACCGTCGGTACAAAGCGAGTAAAATGCTCGGGCGGCCTACGATTCCGTGCATCGTATCCACCGTTACGGACGAGATGGAAATCTATTTGGAGCAAATCGCGGAAAACTTGACGCGCGAGGGCTTCTCTCCCATCGAAGAGGCAGAGGCATTCAATAAGCTGCTGAATGATCCAAAGTTCAGAAGCTCGACCAAATTTTTGTCCGGCAAGCTCGGCAAACCCGAATCCTACATCAAAAACAAATGCGAGCTGCTGAAGTTCGGCAATGCCGTGAAGAAGCTGATCGTCAGCGGTACGGAGATCAGGAAGGATAAATTGACTGAGGATCAGCTGCTACCTCTAAAGAACTTGCCTATCGAGCATCGCGATCCGCTTGCGCTTATCGTGGCTAGAGACGAGCTTCCCGTGAGCGATGTGAAAAAAATTGCGAAGCTGTTCAAAGATAAAACGATTTCGGACAGCACCAAGGACAAGCTGCTCTTTAAGAGCGGCAGCGGTTTGATCGAAACCTGGTCGACTCATGAGCAGAACAAAGCGGAGCGCGCCAAGCCTGCACCAGCGCCTAAAGCAAGCGCGCCTAAAGCGGAGAAGCAGGTTGCGCAAGAGCATGTGGAGAAACAGACAGTTGAGGCCCGCAAGGGGATTCAGCAAGCTGAGCCAGCCGCGTCAGCCGCCTCCATTGCACTTGTCCTTCAGCAGTTGACGGACTCTCTTCCCGCCCACAGCCCCTTGTCCAGAGAGATGCTTCAATCCATTGAAGCCATTCAAGCGGGGGAGCAAGCCCCGTTCATCCAAGGCATTGACGCGCTAATCGACCATTTGGAGAAGCACTTGGCTGAATGGAAAATGGTTCGTGAGCTTGCGAGCTCAAAGGCTGCTTCTGCAGCTGAATAATTCTAGATAGTCTGTTCCCTAAGTCGCACGACAAGGGGAGCAGACTTTTTTCAATGCGGCTTTAGCCAGCTTGGCGCCCACCAGTTCCATTTTCCGAGCAGGCTCATTAAAGAAGGTACCAGCAGCATTCTAATAATCGTTGCGTCAATGAATATAGCTGTCGCGATGCCGATGCCGAGCTGCTTCACCCCGGCTACCTCGCCAAGCGCGAACGGAGCAGTGACCGCAATCATGATGGCTGCTGCGGATGTAATGATCTGACTGACCGATGCCAGCCCCTTGATTACTGATTGTTCATTGCTGCCTGTCCTGCGATACTCCTCATAGATGCGAGATACGAGAAAGACGCCATAGTCCATGCTGATGCCGAACACGAGACCGCAAATGAAAACGGGGATCATGACGGCGATGCTGCCCGGCTCCATCCCAAGCCTGCCTTCCTCGAAGATCCACGCCAAAATGCCAAAGGACGCTCCTATGCTCAGAAAGTTTAATAGAATCGTCTTTATCGCAATGAGAATGGAGCGGAAGGCGACAAAAAGCACGATGAAATTCGATATTAATAGAAAGAGCAGCACATAACGGAGACTGCCAAAGATTAGATCGAACACTTCCTGCTCATACTTTGCTTCGCCTCCGAGCGAGAAGCGAAGCGGCGACATTTCCCCGCGCTCCCCCCATTCCCTTACCCAATTCCTTGCTGCGCTTGAGGAAGGTTCGCCTGCTATCGTCACCTGCAGCACCATTCGGCTATCCTTCAGAAAAGGCTGCAGCGCCGCTTCGTATTTCTTTTTTTGCAGCGGCTTCCGGGTGATTGCCAGCAATTGCTTGGGCGGCAGGCGGAGCTCTGAGAACACCGAATCGACCTTTATGACGCTTGGATCGTTCTCAAGGCGTTTTGCGAGCGCATAGGCCTCAGTCCAATCCGCTTGCGTCCTAAACTGTGCATGACCCTCCGCGATGATCCAAACCTTGGATGTAGAAGGCAGCTCGAAATAAGTGCGATACGCTTCAGCCGCCGTACGGGAATCGTAGCTGTCCGGCAAGGAAGTCTCATCTGGAATCGCGACCTTCATGCCGTTTAGCGGCAGCAAGCAGGCGATTAGCACGCCACTAGCGAGCAAGAGTATGGCAACCGGACGATATATCACGAAGCGAGCAACTTTCTCCAATGCAGCTGGTCTGCTGGCTGCCCTCGCACGCATTTGATCTGCGCGCATAGCAGGCAAGCAAAGCGCCAGAAAAGCGGGCAGCAGCGTGAACGTCAACAGCAGGGAAACGGCTGTTACGGTCATCGCTCCAAGTGCAATGGAAGAGAACATCGAAAGCGGAATCCAGACGAAGCTTAGCAAACCCAAGAAGATGCTAGCCGCCGATACGAATACAGCTCTGCCCGCAGTCCTCATCGTCTGTGCCAGCGCCTCGGCAGGCGGTATTCCCTCCTTGAGCTCCTCCCGGAACCGACTGATGACCATAAGCGTAAAATCGATGCTGAGAGCGAGCCCCACCATCGGGATAACATTCAACACAAAATTAGAAAGCTCCAGCCTCGTACCGAGTCCCTGCATGATTCCCATCGCAGTCGTCACGCCTGCAGCTCCGATCACAATAGGGATCATCGCAGCAGCGAAGCTTCGAAATGCGAGCCATAAAATGATGAAGGCAAGCGGTATGCCGATCAGCTCAGCCTTGGCCAAATCAGAATGGCTCGCTTCATTCACATCGGCTTGCACGACAGCTTTGCCGGTCACTTTGATCGATATGCCGCTATGGGCAGGCAATAGCCGATCTATATGATCAAGCGTGGATTGCATCCGGTAAGGAGGATGGCTGAACGATAACAGCGCATAGGCATGATCGCCCTTCAGCATTCCCTGCCTCTCAAGCGGAGAGACAAGTCCCGTCAAACCGTCAAGTCCTCTTGCTTGAAGCAGCGTCTGCTCGATAAACGAGCGAAAACGCGAATTCGATACGCCATCCATTTTCTCGAAAAGCAGCATTACCGGCGCATCCGGCTGATTAAAATCGGCAGCAAGCATTTGACGCACCTGCTCAAATTGTCCATCCCGGGGGTACAAGCCATGATCCTGAAGGACGGAATCCAGCTTGAACGCATGGGAGCAAGCGAAGAACAGCACAATGATCCATAATAGAATCATTGCTCGCGGAAATCGGAAGGATAGAAGCGCTAGACTCTGCATCTTCAAGTACATTCTCCTCCCGGCTCCGAATAGGCTTGTTACTGGCGGAACGGCTTTAGTCTTGTCGCATGAACGAGTCCCTGCGCTATGCTTGGCGCCAGTCTTGCAGCATCCGGCAGCCAGCGGGACAAGGCAGGCGTCTCAAACAGCCATTGCAGGAGGCTCCCCCAACGCAGCGGCCGCTTAAACGCATGGTTGATCTCCCTCGAATATGAATGCTGCCAGTCAGCTTGTGAGATGCTCCCGCTCAGATAGCTGTCTGCAAGCGGAGCGCATATGGCCGCCGACCGCAGCGCCATCGACATGCCGTCTCCGCAAAGCGGCGGAATCATCGCTGCCGCGTCGCCAAGAAGCGGCAGTTGATCCCAAGCCAGCAGCTTTCGATTAAGATAGACAGGCGCAACAGCCGCCTGCGAGCCTATTACGGGCTCAGCGTGCATCAGCTTCTTATGCAGCTTCGGGTTTCGCCTCGCAACCCCGTTTAGGATGGCGAGTATCGTTTTCCCCTCATCTACGACAGCATCCCGCTCTAGCAATGCCGACGCATTGACCAGCCCGCCTTCAATGGGACATAGCCCCAAATAGCCGCCGCGAAAAAAATAAAGCTCGATGACCGGCTCCATAGCAATGCCGCGGAAATGTGATTTCACCCCTAGGTATGAGCTCTTAATAGAAGCTGAGCTTCGATTGCCTGGCAGCCCCGAACGCTGGCTCGCACCCATCGCCGCAATAACGGCTCTCGCTTCAAAGGAGCGAGCTTCCCCGCCTTGCTTCGTGTGAATGATATAGCCACAATCCGACTTATGAACAGCTGTCACCTTTGCTCCTGTTTGAAGATTTGCTCCTGCTTGTACCGCAGCTAGATGAAGAGCGGAATCAAGCGCATATCGGCTGAGCCCCCAAGCTTTGCCTGGAAGCGAAAGCTCCATCTCGGCCCCATTTTCAAAAATAATCCGTATCCGCTCTATCTCACAATGACCAAGCCCTGCTAAGGATTCGTTCATTCCTAATGCATGAAGCGTACTCTGCGATTCCGGCGAAAGAAACTCCCCGCACACCTTATGCCTTGGGAAGGATTGGCGATCGAGCAGCAGCGTCTCCCACCCCTTATCCGCAAGCGCTTTGGCAAGACTGCTGCCGGCAAGGCCAGCGCCAAGAACAGCCGCATCAAGAATACGTGTCATTCTAGCTCACTCCATCGATTGGATTTATTTGCCCCTTATCAATGACAACGGCGTATCGGAACAGGGGCCTCCACTTATAGTAAAGTGCGGGAATTCCAAGCCTCAGTCCGAGATTGTTCCAATCTTCCGCACGAAATCCTTTAGCTACCGATAGCGGACCATCGTTCAAAATATACCGATTGGACGAAATGATTCGGGTCGTCAGCCATACCACTGCCCAAGCGATCCAGTGGCGATGGATGTCATTAATAACGATCCCGAGCCTCGATGCCTTCAGCATGCTCGCGACTGCACCCGGCAGCTCCTCCTCGTCAAAATGATGCAGAAACTGCGTGCCCGTCACAATGTCCGCGCTCCCTTCAGGCAGCGCAAATAAATCACCCTGCCTTACCTGCACCCTCGGCTCATTTTGAAAGTAAAGCTTTGCTTCCTCGCAAGCCTCCTCCGTTAAATCCACCAGCCGAATAGCAAGCTGAATCCCTTGCTCGTCCGCCCATCTCAGCAGCTCCCGGTTCACGTCGCCAGAGCCCGCTCCAATATCCAGAATAGACAAGCTGCTTGGCCTATCCGCCTTCTCCCAGAGCCGCTTTACTCCATGCAGCGTCGGGGCTGATGCGACAAAGATGCGATTCAGGAGACGAAGCTGCTTTAGCGCTTCGCGCAGCTCAGAGCCCCCGATGGAGAAATCATCCATCAATTCCGCCGCCGCAGCCCGAAAGCGGAAGCCCTTAGACATAAGCTCCGTCCGCCAGACGATCCTGCTCGTTCGTGATTGCTGCTGGAACATAAGCGATCTTGATCATTTCGGCTGTTAGGCCAGGCCCAAATGCCAACGCAATGCCGCTGACCTTATCCGAGCCTATCTCGTACAAATGCATTCTCATCGCGTGAAGCACAAAAAGGATCGTAGCGGAGGATACATTGCCATAATCCCGAAGGACACCAAGGCTATGCGCCGTTTGCTCATCGGTAAGACCAAACTTGCTTTGCAAAATATCGATGATGCCCTTGCCGCCCGGATGAATCGCCCATAGATCCAGCGCTTCCTCGCCGCATAGCTGTTCTACCTCTGCGGGGATGTAGTCGCCGATCAGCTTTGGAATATGCGGGGACAGGTAGAGGTCAAAGCCATGATTGCCTACCTCCCATACCATTTCCCCGGCGCAATCCGGAAGCAGGACAGAACGCTCCTGACCGAGCTGAAAAACCGGCTTGTCATGCGTCTTCGCCGCGCCAATAACGCAGGCGGAGGCCCCATCTCCGAAGAAGGAGGCAGCGAATAACGATTCCCTGTCGCCTGATGGCTGAATATGCAGCGTACAAAGCTCCACGCACACAACTAACACATGGGCTGAATGATCGCTTAATAAGATTTGACGCGACAATCCAATGGCCTTAAGGCCGGCGGCGCAGCCTAGGAAATTAAGCGGAATACGGGTTATCGCAGGAGACAGTCCTAATTGCTGCACGATCGCGGCATCCATGCCCGGCAGAAATTGGCCGGTGCAGCTGACGGTGATGAGATGCGTAATAGCAGCAGGCTCGACATCTCCATCGGCCAAGGCTTGTCTTGCCGCGAGTAGTCCAAGCGGAACCGATTCCCGCTTATAAATGTCCATCCGCTCCGACGTCGAAGGCGCATGCTCCGGCGAGGCGCTTGGCAAGTAGCGGCACTCAGCCGCTTCCGCAAGCAGATTTGGCTCGCATGTATATCGGCTTTCCACGCCGCATTGCTTGAAGATCCTTCTCCCCCAACGGGCAGAATCGGGCTTGTCTCTTAACGCATCAACTAATCTCCGGGCCGTATCGGCTTGATCCACCAAATAAGGCGGAACAGCCGTGCCGATGCCCAAAATAGCAATATTCGAATTTGTTTGCGTCATATCAATAAATCCCATCCTCTCTGAATGAACCTAAACGGACAAGTTTTCTGCTTTAAACCAGTCTATTCCGAGCTTATCCCTAATATGTTCGCAAAAAATTACAGTCTTTCCCATTCATTTGTAATAAACTTGAAATCTAATATTCATCTCGTTTTAATGAAAACAACCTATACTATAAACAACCCCCTTTTGTAATATATATAGTTAGACCCACAGCACCGAATGCTGTGGGTCTCTTTTTTGCGTTTTAAGGGGAAAGCTTTCAAAAAAATCCCCCTCATGCGAAGCATACAGATTACTCTGCATGCCTCTGCATAAGGGGGATCTACATTTTTGCTAGGGTCTAAGCTGCTGTAGTCTAAGTGGCTATAGTTAGCTTGATATTACTTCACCAGCGAATACAACCGGTGAATAATGGTTGCTGCTTGTGCACGAGTGGAGTGAGACAAAGGAGCATATTTGTTGTTGTCCAGTCCTTTGATCAAACCTTCCTTTTGCATAGCAGATACAGCGTCCAAGGCAAAAGCAGAAATTTCATTCTGATCGCTGAAGCCTTCGGATGTCGCATCTGCAGGTAAAGGCTTGCCGATGAGACTTGCTGCTCGATACACCATGACTGCCATTTCCTGACGGGTGATTCGGTCGTTAATACCGAAGCTTCCATCCGCTTTGCCCTTCACAATACCCAGTTGCTGTGCGGAAGCTACTGCTTCATAATACCAAGCTCCTGCAACAACATCAGTCAGGGTAGTGGTCGCATTGTCTGACTGAAGATCAAACGTCCGAACCAGCATGGCAATAAATTCTGCGCGAGTCACTTGACCATTCGGATTAAACTTGCCTTCTCCAATACCGTTAATGGCCTGTCTTGCAGCAAGCGCCTCGATTGCATCTTTTGCCCATGCAACGTTGCTAGTATCGCTGAACGATACGTTGACCGTTGCAATAGCGTATTTACTAAAGTGCTTGGCAGAAAACTCAACGCTGCCCGTTGCCGGATTAAATCTGCCATTTTTGACGATTTCCAGCTGTCCATTGTCATTGATGTAGTAAACGACAATATGGTTGGCATTTTCACCGTCTTTTAGTTTGTAAGGCAATGCAATATCAATGCGATTCGATCCAAAATCACTTTGTTTTTTGCCATCGATTGATAAATTGAAATCAAATACTTCATTTTGTCCGATAATGCTTTGTACAGAAGCTGGAAGCGATGTTTTGTCAATCAGCGACACGGACAAATCCACTGCTGCTGCAGCCTTTCCATCTTCATGCACCAGCAATTTAGGCGCAATGGAAACATTCGCAAAGCCGGTATCGATAGCTAACGTCGTTCCCGATTGCAGCTTCGCTACAGGAACAGAGACCGCAATATCCTTGGTGCCTGCTTCTGCTTTAACCTCAATTTTGACTATTTTATTTGCAGAGCTTTCCCCTGCAGTCTGAATATCTTTTTCACTCAGCACGACATTAGCTTTGCCGTTTGCATCTGTTTTAGGCTCCAGCTTGATGTTCCCTTTCGGGTCAACAACAGGCGGGTCAACAGGTTTCTGAGTTTCAACCGGTACAATTGGATCAGGTCTAGATGTACTTGGCGCGGTTACCGTGACTGTAGTCGCGGCTTCAAATCTGCCGTCTTTCGTGGTCACTTTAATAGTCGCCGTACCCGGCGCTACAGCAGTTACCTCGCCTGTGCTGCTTACTGTTGCAACAGCCGCGCTGCTCGTGCTCCACTCTACTTCCTTATTTGTTGCATCCAACGGTGCAATCGTCGCTGTCAGCGTCGATTTCGCTCCAGTCGTTAGATCAAGCGTTTTCTCGCTTACGGCCACGCCTGTTACTGCAACTTTTTTCGCCGTTACCTCAACAGTCGTTGTTGCTGTAAAGCCACCGTCTTTTGTTGTCACCGTAATGGTCGCCGTACCCGGCGCTACAGCAGTTACCTCGCCTGTGCTGCTTACTGTTGCAACAGCCGCGCTGCTTGTGCTCCACTCTACTTCCTTATTTGTTGCATCCACCGGTGCAATCGTCGCTATCAGCGTCGATTTCGCTCCAGTCGTTAGACCAAGCGTTTTCTCGCTTACGGCCACGCCCGTTACTGCAACTTGTTTCGCCGTTACCGCAACAGTCGTCGTTGCTGTAAAGCCGCCGTCTTTTGTTGTCACCGTAATGGTCGCGGTACCCGGCGCTACAGCAGTTACCTCGCCTGTGCTGCTTACTGTTGCAACAGCCGCGCTGCTTGTGCTCCACTCTACTTCCTTATTTGTTGCATCCACCGGTGCAATCGTCGCTGTCAGCGTCGATTTCTCTCCAGTCGTTAGACCAAGCGTTTTCTCGCTTACAGCCACGCCCGTTACTGCAACTTGCTGCGCCGTTACCGCAACAATCGTTGTTGCTGTAAAGCCGCCGTCTTTTGTTGTCACCGTAATGGTCGCCGTACCCGGCGCTACAGCAGTTACCTCGCCTGTGCTGCTTACTGTTGCAACAGCCGCGCTGCTCGTGCTCCACTCTACTTCCTTATTTGTTGCATCCAAAGGTGCAATCGTCGCTGTCAGCGTCGATTTCGCTCCAGTCGTTAGACCAAGCGTTTTCTCGCTTACAGCCACACCCGTAACTGCAACTTGCTGCGCCGTTACCGCAACAGTCGTTGTTGCTGTAAAGCCGCCGTCTTTTGTTGTCACCGTAATGGTCGCCGTACCCGGCGCTACAGCAGTTACCTCGCCTGTGCTGCTTACTGTTGCAACAGCCGCGCTGCTTGTGCTCCACTCTACTCCCTTATTTGTTGCATCCAACGGTGCAATCGTCGCTGTCAACGTCGATTTCGCTCCAGTCGTTAAGCCAAGTGACGGTTCACTTACTGTCACGCCTGTTACACCTACAGCATCAACACGCGGGATGAGCAGCGCGACAGCCCAGTCAGCATGGTCGCTGTTCGTTGGATTAGACGCAGGCGAGCCTGCATCGCTTACATAAAGCGTAAGCTCGTATACTCCCGTTACGTCCACTTCAATCGGAATGCCTTGTGCTGGAACTCCGTTTGCGGATTGCAAAGTCGGGCTCTTATAAAGGGATACGCCATCCCCTAGAACCTCAAACCATAAGCTGCTTGGTGAGGTCGGAGTGTTTTTCACATCGTCTATCCCAATGACAGCTTTAAATTTACCGTATCCTCCGCCAATGTTATAGATAATGGTTGAAATCGCATGCGTTCCGATACCTTTAGCATAAGTCTTGCCATTGATCTTAATCGGAGTGGAAGCATTGTTGATGGCACGATCCTTGAGCGGCGGATGCCCTGCCCAACCACTAGTTGCGCTTACCCAATCCAAGTCAGAAAGATAGGCTTCTTTGCTTGCTGGTACTGGCAGAGTTCCTTTGATGTGATAAACAAACGATGCAATATCACTATCGTAATGCTCATCCTTGATAGCAACCGCCTTCAGCCATGTCGATTTGCCAATGTCGATTGCACCTGTATAAAGCGTGCTATCCTTCGTTGGCTTATCGCCGTTTGTTGTGTAGTAGATGGCTGCGCCTGCTATTGCTGTTTCAAGTGTGATTTGAAACGGATTATCGTAACGCCCACTTGGCTTGCTGGCTGTTGGATTAGCGGCCTTAGGCAGCACGATCTCATAAGCATAGGCCGCTATGTCGCTATCCGTCCATTGATCCTTAAATGCAATAGCTTTTACTGTAGTTGTTTTCGTAATATTGATCGGATTGACGTACTTTGTGCTGTTCTTTGTTGGTGTTTTGCCGTCAATCGTGTAATAAATTTCAGCATTATCTGTGTACGTGCTTAACGTAACCGATAAAAATTTATTGTGCGTGCCCGGCTCTAAATTCGGGTACGGCGTCTCTACAATCGGCGCATTAATCGTATAATCGTAAATTGCGATGTCGCTGTCCAAAATCGTTTCGCTGGCAGCAAGCACCTTTAACTTAGCAGACCTTTGGATAATGAATGGAGCCTTGTAAAGGTTAGAATCTCTTGTTGGCGTAGTGCCATCCAATGTGTAATAGATTTGTGTGTTGGCCGTTGGAGACATTAATGCGACAGAAATAGTCGTATCGTATGCCCCTGATGCCTTGTCGCTGGACGGCAATTCAGCCTTATTCGCTGTCCCCATTGCGACTGCCTCTGCTTCAACACTAGCACCTACCGCAACAGATGTCGTAATATAGCTTACTTTCACGCCATTTACGGTTTTGTAAAGTGCCGGCGTATCTGTTCCGTTAAGTTTGATCGTAGGGAAATTACCGTAAAAACGCGCTTCCCACGCAATCGGCCCTTTGCCGGTTTTATTTTTGAATACGGTTTTGGTGTTGCCTGTATGGGCAACGCTTGTTTCATTTTCGCCGATTCTCAGGTAATCAACCTTAACGTCGGGAACTTCACTTGAGAGCCTTGGCGCCGTAGCAACCGCATGCTTAGGTGCGTTCGGCTCAATGCCCATCAGCCCTTCAACAACGTTGCCGATGATGGTGTATGAAATTTCCGGATATTCGCCGTTCGTCAATGTACCGGAGTTAAATTGCTCGTGTTTGTTCGGTCTCGTTTCCATGATGAATTTAAGCCATTTCCAACCCTCATTCACTCGGTTATACGGATAGAACGTGTCTGGCAAATACGTATAAGCCTCAACGTTTGCAGGAGAATTCGGTTTGTCCAGCTTTGCTTTTGCGGTTGGGCTGTCATAGAGCAAACCATTGCCGATTTGGCCCGAAATATAGTCCAGGTAGTTGCTGTTTCTTTGTCCTGGTTCGGTGATCAGCTTCATTGGCATGAACCAACTGTTCTCTTTGCCGAAACCGCTATATTTCTTTTGCCCGTCAATTCCGAGCGCTCTGGCATAGATGCCTGCCTTATCGCCGTCATAGACGCTCCACTCGTTGTTGAAATAATCTTTAAGCTGTTTAGCTTTGGCAAAGTAATTTGCTGCTTCAGCGCTGTTGCCTTTCGCCTCCAGCATATTGGCATACGCAAGGAATGCTTGATACTGCGATCCAATCGCATCGCCGGCTTCGATGATCTTCTCGTCGCTTCTCTCATTGTAGCTTACTGCGCCTGAGAAAATACCGCCGCCCGTGCCCTCTGCGACTCCATTGCTGTTCGTATCATGCAAAGCAATGAAATCGGTAACAACCTTGGTGTAAAAATTCCACATATCAGGATCATTAATATAAGCTTCGTTTCCTGTCCAAAGATATTGTTTATACGCCTTTTCGACTAGTTCAAACTGTGCTGGCACCTCACGAACAAAGTTGGTGTCGCTCTTCCAGTCGATCGTATAATTAGAAGCGTCAAAGTTATACGCCCATAGGGTGTACCATTTTCTAGCTTCCGTCATCCCTTTGGCAAAGGTTTGGAACATGCTGAAGTTCTCGTTGTTAAGTCTGAGTATGCTCGCTCCTGGTGCCTGATGGACGAAGTCTCTGCTATAAAACGCAGTGCGATGCTTATATCCCGCCCAATAAGATGGGATATATTCGAACGGACCTGGCTGGCCGCCGCCCTTGTTTACGTTAACCGGTCCAGATTTGCCCGTTTGAACAAACGAAAGCGCCTGACCGATTGCCCATTGGAAATTATCCTGAAGCAACGCGTTTGAGGATTGAAGCGTAATTTGCGGTACCTTTACCGTGACAGTCGTCGTGGCTTTAAAACCGCCATCTTTCGTTGTCGCCGTAACGGTCGCCGTACCAAGCGCTACTCCGGTCACCTCGCCTGTGCTGCTTACTGTCGCAATCGCAGAATCGCTCGTGCTCCATTCAACTGCCTTATTAGTCGCATTTTCTGGTGCAACTATTGCTGCCAGCTGTGATTTCTCTCCCGCAGCTAGGCTTAATGACGATTCGCTAACTGTCACTCCCGTTACAGGCTGCGTAACCGTAACAGCCGTAGTTGCTTTAGAACCTCCATCTTGTGTTGTCACCGTTATAGTCGCCGTACCCAGCGCTACTGCCGTAACTTTTCCTGCTGCATCTACTGACGCAATTGATGGATCGCTTGAAGTCCATGTTACCGCTTGATTAATCGCATCTGATGGCGAAACGGTTGATGTAAGCTGCTCTGTACCGTAGACAGACAATGTCACTGTCGGTTTGTTAAGAGCAACGCTTGCAACAGCGCCCCGCGGGAAAATTTTTGCGTCGGCCCAATCGCCGTGATCGCTGTTTGCAGGATTGTTTGCTGGCGTGCCAGCATCATTCAATACAAGCGTAAGCTCATTTACACCTACGATATCCAATTCGATTGGAATGCCTGCTGCTGGACCGTTCACCGTGTTCATTGTCGGGCTCTTATAAAGAGAGAAACCGTCTCCTAACACTTCGAACCAAATGGTAGTAGCCGTGCCCTTCTTGTTTTGAACGTCGTCTATGCCGATTACGGCTTTAAATGTACCGTATCCGCCGCCAATATTATATTTAATAATAGAAGTGGCGTTGGCTCCGATCCCTTTCGCATAAGTCTTGCCGTTAATTTTAATCGGCGTATTCGCATTATTAATGGCACGATCCTTTAGCGGCGGATGCCCCGCCCAACCTGTAGTTGCGCTAACCCAGTTCAAGTCGGATAAATATACGGTTGCACTTGCCGGAGCAGCAAGCGGACCGCTCAAGATCCGATAGGAATAGGAAGCAACATTACTGTTCGTGTAAAAGTCTTTTATAGCAATAGCCTTTACCGTAGTTGATTGGGTAATGTCAATTGCACCTGTATAGAGTTTACTGTTAATCGTTGGTGTATCTCCGTTTGTTGTGTAGTAAACGGAAGCGCCTGCCGTTTCTGTTCCAAGCGTTAATTGGAACGGCTCAGTGTAACGCCCTGCCGCCTTATTCGCTGTTGGCGTGCTTGCAGCAGGCAAGACGATTGCATAGTCAAACACGACTACGTCACTATCTACAAAATCATTTTTATAGGCAATTGCTTTTACTGTTGTTGTTTTATCAATTGCGATTGGATTGACGAACTTTGTGCTATTTCTTGTCGGCGTTTTACCATCTGTCGTGTAATAAATATCTGCTCCTGCTGTGCCTGTGCTTAGTGTAATTGAAAAAGGTGCGCTGTACGTTGCTGCCTCTTTCGACGAAGCTGGTTTTTCTACAATCGGAGCGTTAATCGTATAATTATAAGAAACAACATCGCTGTCAAAAAGTGTTTCGCTTGCTGTAAACAGCTTTAACGTAGCCGATTTTTGAATGATGAATGGGCTCGTATAAAGGTTCGAGTCTCTTGTTGGCGTAGAGCCGTCCAATGTGTAATAGATTTTTGCATTGGCTGTTGGAGTCGTTAATGCCAAAGCAATCGTCGTATCATAGGTGCCTGTTGCCCGATCGCTGGAAGGGACGTCTGCCTGATCCGCGACTCCAACTGTGCTTGCTTCTGCTTGCGCAGCAGCGCCTACAGCAACCGAAGTTGTAATGTAGCTTACTTTTACGCCATTAACTGTTTTATGAAGTGCTGGCATGTCCGTTCCGTTAAGCGTAATCGTAGGGAATTCGCCGTAAAAGCGTGCTTCCCATGTAAGCGGCTCTGTTCCTTTTTTATTTACAAGTTCTGTTTTGGTGTTGCCTGTATGAGCAACGCTAAGTTCATTTTCTCCGATTTTCAGGAAATCAACCTTTACATCGGGAACTTCGCCTGCAAGCCTTGGCGCCGTTGCAACCGTATGCTTAGGTGCATTAGGCTCAATGCCCATCAGCCCTTCAATAACGTTGCCGATAATCGTGTATGAAATTTCCGGATATTCGCCATTAGTCAGCGTACCTGCTGCAAATTGCTCATGTCTGTTAGGTCTTGTTTCCATAAGGAATTTAAGCCATTTCCAGCCTTCATTCACTCGGTTATACGGATAGAACGTATCGGGCAAGTAGGAATACGCCTCAATATTCGAAGGAGAATTCGGTTTGTCTAATGTAGCTTTTGTGGTCGGAGTGGCATAGAGCAAGCCATTGCCAATTTGGCCCGAAATGTAGTCCAGGTATTTGCTGTTTCTTTGACCTGGCTCGGTGATGAGCTTCATTGGCATAAACCAGCTGTTCTCTTTGCCGAAATCGGTATATTTCGTTTGCCCGTCAATATTGAGCGCTCTAGAATAGTTGCCTAATTTGTCGCCGTCCTTGATGCTCCACTCGTTGTTGAAATAATCTTTCAGCTGTTGAGCTTTAGCAAAGTAGTTTGCTGCTTCGGCGCTATTGCCTTTCGCCTCCAGCATATTTGCATAAGCAAGGAATGCTTGATACTGCGATCCAATCGCATCGCCAGCTTCGATGATCTTCTCGTCGCTTCTTTCATTGTAGCTTACTGCGCCTGAGAAAATACCGCCGCCCGTTCCTTCAGCGACACCATTGCCGTTCGTATCATGCAATGTGATGAAATCGGTTACAGATTTTGTGTAGAAATTCCATAAAAACGGATCATTAATGTAGTCTTCGTTGCCTGTCCATAGATATTGCTTATACGCCTTCTCTACAAGCTCAAACTGTGCAGGCACCTCACGGACAAAGTTGGTGTCGCTTTTATAGTCGATCGTATAGTTGGAGGCGTCAAAGTTATACGCCCACAGGGTGTACCATTTTCTAGCTGCCGTCGCCCCTTTGGCAAACGTCTGGAACATGCTGAAGTTCTCGTTGTTAAGTCCAAGTATGCTTGCCCCTGGCGCTTGATGGACAAAGTCTCTGCTGTAAAATGCGGTTCGATGTTTATATCCCGCCCAATATGATGGGATATATGTAAAAGGACCTGCTTGACCTCCGGTTTTATTAACGTTTACCGGTCCAGACTTGCCCGTTTGGACAAACTCAAGCGCCTGGCCGGTTGCCCATTTGAAATTATCCTCTAGCAATTTATTAGATGATTTCAACGTGACTAGCCCATCATAAACGGACTCATAAACTGACGTGGCAACGGTTTCAGAACCTGGTTCTTCAGATTGCGCATGAACGGTCGCTGCAGGCCAAATGGCTGCGGGAAATAACGATGTCGTCAACATGAAGAACAACAATAGCATGCTTACAATCTTTTTTCTCGATCTTGACAAATAGAACCCTCCTTTTGTTTTTCAGAGTACAGACGTGCCTCTATGAAAATCATACTTGCATTGTAAGCGTTTTGAAACGTTGCTAATCTACGATGGAAGCGCTCTTTTCTACAATCATAAATGGATTTCAGTGTGATTCTACTAATAACTAGGAGATTTATTACCCAACCTTTTCTGCTTCAAAAACCGGGGTTTGAGGGTGATATATTCGATCCATCAGGGCAAAATAAAACCCCGACCGCGCACGGTCAGGGTTTTGCTTTCGATATATTAATATGCGCTATTCATTTGCTTTCTTGAGCTCCACAAGTACAACCTCCGGCCGATTAAACAACCGCTGCGGAATAATGCTGTTGCCGAGACCGCGGCTAACAATCAGCGACGAGCTGTCCTCCGTATATTTGCCTCCGTCATACTTTGGCAGGAAGCCTTGCCCTGGGGCAACGAGTCCGCCTAAGAAAGGCAATCGAACCTGTCCGCCATGGGCATGGCCGGAGAACGTTAAATCGATTTGATTTTGAACATAGACAGAGAACCATTCCGGTCGATGCGACAGCAAAATCGTATAGGCGTCCTTTGATCGATCAACGTCTTTGAAGGCCGCCCCCAGATGGGCGTTCATCTTATCGACATCGCCATCGCCCTCATGATTAAAGGTAGGATCATCTACGCCAGCAATCCGAATCTCCCCGTCGCCGAGCTTAACGAGCTCGCTTGCGTTGCGCATAACATGAACGCCCAGCTCCCTTAGCCCCTTCGCTAATGAGGGGAATCTAGATCCCCATTCATGATTGCCGGTCACATAGTATACGGGAGCTATTTCGGACATTTTGCGCATCAGCATTAGACTGATTTCCTCATTGTAGCGTCTGCTGTCAACCAAATCGCCTGTCATTACAATAAGATCGGGCTTCAGCTTTTTCACCTTGCGGGTAATCGTGCTCTGATCCTTACCGAAGGATTTGCTATGCAGATCCGTCAAGTGAACGATTCGGTAGGACTCAAATCCGTCTGGCAGCTTAGCAGATCTCAGCTGATACTTCGTGATCCCGATGGCATTGTTCTCAAAGTAGAGGAAAACGATCACAGCGATAATGGCCAAAGGAATAATCGTGAACAAACGTTTTTTTGTCATTCGCATCCTGCAATCTCCTTACCTTTCTTTTACTTCGCTCTTTGCTTCGATAAATTCCATGATTGCCATTTACTGCTTTGATGAGCCTGGCGCTGAAGCCTGTCAACAGCCTCGCTCAGCCCCGCAAGCTTCGGATGCTTCGCTTGCAGCTTCAGCAGCTCGGGAGCTGCGTCCGTCGATAGCGTTCCGAGATAAGCGATATCGATATTCCCGCTCCGCTCGAAGCGATCGATATTTTTGGCAGCTATGCGCGCATCCAAATTCAGATAATTCATTATGACAAAAGCAATGATGGACACGCAAATATAGGCTTTGCCCATCGAGAAATGCTCCTTCCAAATACGAAGCAAGGCAATCGCAAACAGAACGCCCAAGTACAGCATAAAGCCATGTACCAATAATCTCGTTTGCGTGAAGCCGTATGCCTCCTCATATAACGACAAGCGGCTATAAGCCGACACAAGCATAACGATTGTACAACCGATTAAAACGGTCAGCGCAAGCTTGCGAATCCATTCTGCCGCAGCGCTTGTGCGCCGAATGAAATGAAGTCCGCACATAAGCAGCACCACGTTGATGAGCGCGACCATAATTAACTCAGCGAAGCCTCTGCGCGCATACTCGGCATAAGCTGCTCCGTCTGGCAGCAAACCATTAGCTGCTCCGAATAAATATGAGAATTGAATGGCGACAAACAGTACATAAACAAGATTGATGCTGATGAGCAGCGTGCCTGCTGTAATCGGATCCAGCTCAATTCGTCCGTTTTGCTTAAAAGCGGCTGCTTGCGGATCGGCTGCAGGCCCGCTCGCCTTGTCCGTTAATTTGCTGAATAGCAAACCCCAGATGT
The DNA here is from genome assembly GCF_056786335.1 of Paenibacillus sp. Y280. Lineage (NCBI taxonomy): Bacteria > Bacillati > Bacillota > Bacilli > Caryophanales > Paenibacillaceae > Paenibacillus > Paenibacillus sp. Y280. The sequence goes on along the minus strand of NZ_JBXCIW010000020.1, from coordinate 53,051 downwards.
AACAAAAAGCATAAAAGGCAAAAAAAGCGGCTACAATGATTCGCCAAATGCCGTCTCCTATAGAGAAGAGGCTGAATACGTTAGGAATTTCAATCACCCATGATAAAAATATTTCATCAGCCGACGCCAGCAATGCAACCACAACGATAAGAATAGGCGCGGAGAGGAGAAGGCCAAGCGATATTTTGCCAAACTTGCTCTTCCTAAACGCTATACTCTCCTTCCCTCTTATCCGATCATTTAACAAGGTGAACGGTACGCCGATGAATGCCAATGGCTTTATAAGCGCTAGAAATATAAGCTCTACATAAAACTCGCCTCGATACCAAGGCTTCGTGCTGCTACTCGTCATGAGCACCGTCTGCGACACCATTAGCGTAAATAAAGCAAACACATTCAGCTGTCGAAATAAGCTGTTTGCATAAAGAGAATAGGTTAGCGCAAGCAAAAAAATCGGAATGAACAGCAGCCAGCCTGATCTTGCTTGCCCCTGCCATTTCTCGAATCCGCCCAATCTTCCTTTGATGGAATAAAAGAACAGACTGTAAAATCCAAGGATAAACACCATAACGGATATGCCAGCAGGCGCTCCAACAAACAAATATTGACTAATCAGGCCGAATAAGAGAGCAAAAACAAGCATTTTTTCATACCGCTTTTGCCATGGCGCCGGATCTCTCATGTCATTCATTCCAACTTCACACTCCATTTGTTAATTTCCTCCTTTTATTGTAACCTAGAAAACAAGAACAAAAAGTGTAAGTTATAATTGGAAAATTTCATATTTTCAAGTAAGGAGTATTTTGCATGAAAATACGTCGACATTACTTAACGCTTCGGCGCGCATATCCGACTGTACAAGAGAACTTCTCCTTTGAAGCCACTACGCAGGAGCTTGCCAATTTGCTTGATTGCACACACCGAAATATGGTTCTTTTATTAAAGCGAATGCAGCAGGAGGAGTGGCTGACTTGGGAGCCAAAAAGGGGGCGGGGCAACCGTTCGACGCTAACTTTCCTTATCAGCAAGGAACAAATCGCGCTGCAGGAAGCGCAGGAAATGATGCAAAAGCAGGATCTGCATGCCGCGCTCGGGCTTTTGAAGCAGGTTGAAGATTCACCTCTGCTGCGCGATCAGTTTCAAGACTGGCTGTCCGACCAGTTCGGCTTTCATTCCGAGGTGCAGGGCAAGCGGCGCACCGATATTTTGCGCTTTCCGCTGCAGCAAACGATCTATTCGCTGGATCCGGCATACATCCATTACACGGGCGAATCCCATCTCGTCAATCAGATCTTTGATGGGCTTGTTCGCATCGATCCGAAGGGCGAGCATATTTTGCCGCAGCTTGCGCATGCTTGGGAGGTTGATGAGACGCGAACACGGTGGACGTTTTATTTGCGCAAAGGCGTACTGTTCCATCATGGACGCGAGCTGGATTCATCCGATGTCAAATTTTCGCTTGAGCGGCTTAAACGGCTGGCTCCGCTCGGTCTCTATAGCTGGGTCTACTCCGATATCGTAGCGATGGACACGCCGGATGACACAACGATTCGCATTCAATTATCCGAGCGGAACGAGGCCTTTCTCGCTTTTCTCACGACCAATCGCGCATCGATCGTCCCTCAGGATGCATGTTTGGCAGCAGGTGAGCAATTCGGCGAGAAGCCTATTGGCACAGGTCCTTTTCGATTCGTGGGAAATGAGCAGGGCGTTTGGATATTAGAGGCATTTGCTCCTTATTTTCAAGGAAGGGCCTTTCTCGATCGGGTTGAGGTTTGGACCATTGCTGAGGAGGAGGCGCGCGAGAAGCATGCAGAGCTGCAGTCGTTTCAGGTTATGCATAACGCGAGATTGTCGGAGCACGCAGCAGATCGGTGGCAGCAGGTTAGACAATCGGGAATGACCTGCAAGTTCATCACCGTAAATGAGCAGAAGGACGGCCTGCTGGCAAACCCGGCCATTCGAGCGGCTATTGATCTCGCTACCCAGCGTACCGAGCTGCTAAAGCTACTATCGGGAGATGTAATAGAAGGCGTGAACAGCTTTTGGCCGGATAAATCGCATAAATGGCCGGAGGACGCGGGCTGTGACTGGAGCCTCATCAAGCGAGCACTTGCAAGCTCAGGCTATAACGGCGAGACGCTAGTACTCGCCACTATTCCGCAATATGCAGCGGATGCAGAGATCATTCGGCAGGTCTGTGCGAGGTCTGGCATACCGCTGCATATCAATCTTATCCCTGCCGAGCAATTCAAAGGGACAGCGCGCATGTCCGCCGATCTGCTGCTCTTTGCGATCATGCTGGACGAGCATCGCGAGCTCAGGCTTATTGATTTGTACAAAAGCATGCAGCAGCATGCGCTGCCGGACGTTCATAATAGGCTGGAGCGCGGCATCCGAAGTCTTCTGGGCGAGCCAGACCGCTCGATTCGAGAGGGGATATTTTTAGACATTGAAGCAGAGCTTAAAGAGAGACACAGCCTCCTGTTCCTCTACTGTAAACATCTTAAAACAGCATTCCACCCATCGGTACGGGGAATATCGCTCGAATCGCTTGGTTGGGTACGATTTCGCGATATTTGGTTTACATAAACGGATATTAGAATAAAGCGAGGTTATCGAAATGGGACAACAACATTCGAACGATCATAAGCAGCGCTTATTTATTGCCATACCTGTACCGGAACCTATCTCAAAGAAGCTGGAACAATGGACACTCGTCCACAAAGAGAAGCTCCCCTTCCGAAAATGGACCCATCCGCGCGATTACCATATTACGCTTCAGTTTCTAGGCGACACAACAGCTGCCCAGCGTGATGCGCTGCAAGCTGCTCTTCGTGAAGTAAAGGCAAAGTCCTTGTCGCTAGCGTTGAACGGAGCAGGCACCTTTGGACCGGCCAAATCTCCCCGCGTGCTTTGGGCAGCAGTTGCCGGAGACCTTGAAGGTTTAAACAGCCTTCACGCAGAGGTGATCAAGGCAACCCGAACGGCCGGCTTCGAGCCGGAGGATCGTCCCTATTCGCCGCATATCACCTTGGCCAGGGGCTTCACGGGAGGCATGGACATGTCAAATGAGTCGACAGCCTCCGCTCCCTCTGCATTCGACTGGGAAGCCGACCGTTTCGTCCTTATGCGCACCCATATGCATGCTTCACCGATGTATGAGGTCATCGGAGAATTTCCTATTTAGTCATTCAAATCCAGCATCTATCACGAAAAAACGGCTATTCTCTGGAATAGCCGGCCATTCTAACATACTAGGCCCGCTACAACAAGAAAAAAAATATTCATACGAAATGGCGAGCCTCGCGATTAAGGAATAAAAGCCGCATTGCAGCTAGCTTTTTCCAACCTTTTTGCATACTGGTAGCGGTTACGTTCCAATTTTTTCAGGTTTTTTTCCTCTGCAAAGTAAACTTATAATACGGATGAGACTAACACAGAGGAGAGATCACAACATGAAAAAAGGAATCAAAAGAAAAATCGCAATCTTGATGTTAGCCATCAGCTTGCCGGCAACTTCGTTATTACAAGTACAGGACGTCGATGCCGCATCCGTATCCGCAAAAAGAAATAAGCTTGTTCAGACCGCAATTGGCTTAACCAACAAGGTAGATTATGTACATTGGACAAAGAGACAAGAAACAAGGGCACCTTACAAAACGGATTGCTCTGGCTTCACGTATCTTGCATATAGACTTGCAAACGTTGGTGTAAAACTTGTCAACAGAGATGATGACGCTCAAGCAAAAGTAGGTCAAAAGGTATCATGGGGCAAGTTTGAGAAAGGCGATTTGATATTCACTTGGAACGGCGGCTCCAAAAATAAGAAAGATGTCGGTCACGTCGGTATCTATATCGGCAATGGCAAAATGATTCATAACGCTAGTGTAAAATCAGATGTTGTTGTAACCAACATTTATAAGAGCAGCTATTACAAAGATAGATTTATCGTAGCAAGACGCGTAATTAAGTAGCGGCACATTACCGAAAGTAAGCGCTATCACAAATAAGGACAAACCAATTCCTATCATCTGGAATTTCTCATTAAATGATCACCCTGCTAACCCGCATTACGGGACGGTAGGGTGATCTTTTTCATCACATGTATGGCTACAACACTTTTAATTCAGGAGCATCTGTGCTTCGTTTTATATGATGCTTGACATGCTCATACATTTTCCTCATTCGAACCAGCTCATTGCTAGTTCCGCCGGCTTGTTTTTTTATTTCGTCTTTCAAATTCAATACCCGAAATACACTTCTGCCTCCTGATTTGGTAATCCTCACCCAGGTGGGAATAAAATCAGCGCTCATGATTTGCGTCGTACCGTCATCATATTTCCTAATTTTGAGCCTTGTAATGAGACCCGTTAATGTGTGATCATTTCTATATAGCCTTGTCGAAATAAAGTTGCCTAAGGAATAAATCGCAAACCTTTGCTTATTCTCGCCCGTATGGTCCTTTACCTTATAAAATAAAGCGGGCTGGATCACATGTGAATGCGCCCCTAGAATAATATCCGCTCCGTTTTTGAATAATAACGGAACGAGGTTTTTTTGCTGATCATTCGGGAACATGCCGTATTCTCTTCCGAAATGCATACATACAATAACAAGATCCACACCTTTTGATTTCAGCTTCTTAATATCAGAAACAATTTTATTTGGTGAAATCAGATTGACAGCCCAGGATTGGCCGGACGGCACAGGAATTTGATTCGTCGTCTTCGTGTAGGCCAAGATACCGATCTTAATTCCTTTTACATCTTTAATTAAATATTGTTGCGAATCACTATGTGATCGATACGTTCCTGTATGAGCAAGGCCATGGGAATCCAGCACCCTTAATGTTCGTTTGAGTCCGTTGATCCCACAATCCATACAATGATTGTTTGCAGTGGAAAGCACGTCAAACCCAAGATTTTTTAGCGTGCCGGCGAACTGATCCGGGCAATTGAACATGGGCCAATTGGTTTTAGGATGCCTTTTCACAACGGAGTATACGTTATCACTCGTTTTCCCGCCGAAGTTCGTTTCAAGATTGCCAATGGTAAAATCTGCGTTTTGCAAATGAGGAGCAACTTGTTCAAATAGCTTATCAAAATCGTATCCTTTTTCACCGGAAACCTTGACGGAGTTAATAATTCTCGTCTTGATGAGGAAGTCTCCGACCGCGGCGATCGTAATGTCCGTACTCATGATTCATCTCCGTTCTCTAAATCTTTAATGAACTCTCGAAAAGCGCGGAGCCACACCATATCATATGATCCGGGCACTAGTCCCGCATTGGATATTCGCCTATATTCAAGATTCAATTATGGAAATAGAAAAAAGGCATGAGCGTCCGTTGCGAGGCAGACTGCCGAAAATGCACAGTCTGCTCTCAACATGACGCTCACACCTAGGAATCGAATCGGTCGACTATTCAGTAACGACTTTGGTGTACGTACTGTTCGACGTTATGTATACGTTCTTGCCATTTACTTTAACTTGATACCAATAACTATTAACTTCCTTAACGAGTTCAGCTTTCTCTCCAAGCTCCAGCCTTCCAACCGTTGTTGAGCTTTGTTTGGCTGACGCTTTGAGTGATACCCACCCTTTTTTCGTAACCACATATTTTTTCTGTGCTTGTTGATCATCAGGCTTTGAAGTTACCGGCGGCTGCGGTGTTGGCTGCGGTGTTGATGTACTGCCGTTTGACCACGCAGGAACCTTCTTCTGCGGAGGAAGCACGTAGGATTGCGGTATGACTGGCGCTTTTTCCGTTTTTCCTGCCATTCCGCTTAAGGCTGAATCAGGCAATACCCGTCTCGCGGAATGAAATTTCTCGCCCCACCAATAGGACCAGCTATCTACCGTACCAAGTGCCGTAGGGTTGCCGTCATCTCTTGTTCCGATGACAACGGGCTGGCCCTCCCGGTTGGTACCCATATAGATGGCGACGTGAGTGATGTGATCGCTCTGCTGCCAAGTCAGAATGTCTCCAATTCGCAGGTTTTGAGTGCCTGTAAGCTGCCACTTTCCATTTACCTTTTTCTTGCCTACGCCTGCAACCTTCGTTCCAACGGAATCATAGCTTCTTGATGCTTCTGTAATATTGTAGCCGAAGTCGCCATAAACAAGGCTAGTAAAACCCGAGCAATCCTCGTAACCATACTTCCCGTACGCTTTCGAGCCATGTCCATAAATAAAGTAACCGTTCTCCATATACCATATCGCGCGCTCCACAATTTGATAAGCCAGCGTGCCTTTGAGGCTGGTATACTTGCTGCGGAAATCTGCTGCATTATACAATTCGTCTTTTACATAACTATCAGCGTTAATATACTTATTATATTTGGCCACCGCTTCGGATGTAGAAAAATCAGTAGCAGCGAAAGCCATTCCAGTCGTGCTTAAAGATAATGCTAAGGTGAAGCCAATAATCTTTTTCTTCATAGATCTACCAACTCCTAATATGTGATGTATTCCTATAATAGCAAGTTTTACTAATCAATTTCGATGGTACATATATCCAGCCATGGGTAAGCTTCAATCTTTTTCCATATATGAAACCCCCGTTATCTCCACAAACGAAGATAACGGGGGTTCGCATTTATTTTTTTGCGAGCAAATTTCGAGCATAATGAAAAGGAATATGAAGGCATTGTTCCCAAGCTTTTTTCCCGTATAATCGCTTTATTATCATTTTCCCCGGCTTAATATTAATCTCGATGAGCCAAAGCTTCCCGCTCCGATCTACAGCGAGATCGATCCCGAGCTCTGACAAGCGAGAGTTGTATGATTTTTCCACAAAATCCGGAATATATTCCGCCACCTCAACAATCGATTTTGTGAGCGCTTCTCCCTTCTCGCTGCCTTGCTCGCTCTCCAGGTAATCCGCTACTTTATAGGCGTCGCCGCCGCTCTTAATATTTGAGGTAATTTTGTCCTTCATGCCTTCTCGGACGGCCATGCCCGTCATGACCCAGTCTCCATCGTTCTTCTTCTGCATGAGTGCGCGTATGTCGAATACTTTTCCTTTTTTGTTTCTAATATCAATCCACTTTTGCATCAAATGCCTGCCGTCTTTCAAAACGCCTCGAATGAAGGATTCCAGCTTAGCGCTCGGCAAGCTCTTCTTCACGGCGCCATCTCTTTGGACAACAAAACGGTCCTTCTCCAGCGTTACCCTTATAATCCCTCGTCCGCCCCATCCGTTGATGGGCTTCACCATAATGCTTTCATGCTTTTTCAAAAATTGAATGAACTGCTGCGCACTATTTATTTTTTCAGTTGGCAATAGGTGCGGCTCAAGAACTGAAGAGCCAACCAAATGGCTTTGAATTTTGCATTTGTTGCCTAAGCCGTAGCCGGTAAAACGAAGCTGCCTGCTCTTTTTCACAAGACTAGCTCTTGCCTCCAGCACAGGCGGATAAAAACCGATGTCCATATTGATTTTTGGATAAGGGACCGTTTTCCGGGTCCAGCCTCCGCTTTGATACACGCAGCCATGGATCTGCCTCTTCTGCAGATTCACATCCTTTGGGGTGTAAATAATGACTCCCTCAAACTTCTCGGCTAGCGCGGACCGTGCATGGCGGGTAAAGTTTTCCGGGCGCATAATTCGATGTGTCATAATGCCTAAAATATTATTCATATTCGTTTCTCCGATCTTTTTCGTCTGCATGGCTCTCGCAAGATTGGAACCGTTTAATATCCTATGCGCAAAAGCATTCGTCCCGCCTTGGATATTCGCCTAAATCATGAATAATATTGCGGGCAGGTACTCTTTGATTAATACCGGAATAACATGAATAACGTCGATCACAGCTTATTTCATGACGTGAACAGCTCTTAACAAGCGGAGGAGATTCCAAAGTGAAAGCTAGATTGATTAAATATCCTGGAAGGAAATGGCTGAAGCATGAATCGCTCTGGGGCGAGCCGGAACTCCGAAAATATTTGCCCGAAACAGAGCTTTTTACCCCGCAAGCTTTTATTCAGATGATCGAAAAACATGTTGTCCTTTTTGTCAAACCTGATGTAGGCATGCAGGGGCAAGGCATTATGAAGGTTACCCGTGAGGGAGAGCGTTATATCATCCGAACAGCTTCGAAAAAAATGGTTTACCACAGCGTGAAAAAAGCTTCTCTAAAGCTGAAGCAATTGATCGGAGAAGAGAGGTATCTCGTACAGCAAGGCATCGAATTAATTCGAATCGACGGCAAACCGATCGATTTCCGAGCTTTATTGCATCTTAGGCCGAGCGGAAAATGGAAGTTCTTCGGCATTATGGGGAAGATAGCAGCTCCGAACCGTTTCGTGACAAATCACAGCAGCGGCGGACGGGCGATACGGCTGTATCAAGCTCTTCAAGTGACGAAAGAAGAAGGGGAAGAATGGGAAGACCGGATCAAAAAAATGTCCGGTTTAATTGCCCACGCCATGAAGCGGCATTTTCCAAAAATAACAGAGCTGGGCTTAGATATCGCCATCGATACGAATCAACAAATTTGGCTGCTTGAAGCGAACACAAGGCCTCAATTTCAACTATTCAGATATCATTCAAACCCGCGACTGTTTGCACAAATCGCCACTTCTGTTCGCACGATCAGAAACCATTCTGTTTAAAATAAAGCCAGGATAGCAAAGGAGGCATTTAGCGCAGTGAATGGCTGATTGCACGATCCTGCGCTTACAGGTCCAAACCGTATTTACGACAAGTCAGTGCTGGGAAGGAGTACGCATGAATCTAACAAAGGTAACGCTGCAAATACAAAACTCTAGCAACTCATCAGATGAATCGATCCTCATGCTTAGCGAAGAAATCGGCGAGAAGTGGATGATCCCTTTCAATAAGCCTTTGAATCTGCGCTTTGGATCAGCCAGCCATCAGGTCACAGTCGAACCTTCGTCACAAGAAAGCGTATTGCTCGTCAGTGCAGCGCTTGCTGCTAAATGGGGACTTGCTCATGGCGACGAGCTGCGCCTTCAATACGAACCCGCTTCGGAGACCATTCAGATCGGTCCGCTTATCGGCGTAATGGTGAGTCGTATCAATAGACATGCGCCTTATAAACCGTTTGGCGTCAATACATCGTTTTGCCGTGAGCTAAGCGATGCATGCAAGCTTGAAAGTTCTGTCGTCTTTTTTTTCACGCAAGAGGATGTGCAGAAGCAGACTGATAGCATCAAGGGCTGGATCTATACGAATAAATGGGTATCGCGACGTTTTCCTATTCCCAAGGTGATCTACAACCGTATCACTTCCCGCAAGCTGGAGCGAAGACCGAGCTTTAAGCAGTTTATCAAATACGCTAAAGGACGCCATAACGTAGTATTTTTCAATGAAAAATACTTAAACAAAATAGAAGTCTTCCAAGCTCTTAAAAAAGAGCCTGAGCTGCATGTTTATCTTCCGGAATCCCATCTGCTCCGCAATTTTCAGATGCTGAAAACGATGTGCAGCAAGTATGACGTCGTCTTTCTAAAACCGACAAACGGAAGTTTGGGCAATGGCATCATCCGTATCCACCGAAATGCTAATCAAACGTACACCTGTTTTTTCAACCATTTGAGCGGCATAAGAACGCAAACGTATATGACCATAGAGAAATTGTTTAATGCCATCTCAAGCAAAATAAGAAAAAGCCGCTATCAGATTCAGCGAGGGATCAGGCTTCTTACTGTAGGCGGCAGGCCAGTCGACTTCCGGGCATTGGTGCAGCGCGGTGAAACCGGCCAATGGAGCATCACCTCTATCGTCGCTAGAATTGCCGGCAATGATCAATTCGTGTCCAATCTAGCCCGCGGTGGAATGATAACGACCGTCAAGGCTGCTCTTGCACGTTCAGGCGCCTCCGCCGCAGTTGGCGGTTATTCGAAGCTTCGGCGGGCGGCGCTCCATATAGCCAAAGGCATTGAGAACCGAATGGCGGGGCATTTTGCCGAGCTCGGCATTGATTTGGCACTTGATTCAAGAGGCCAAGTATGGCTGATCGAAGTCAATTCCAAACCGTCGAAGGACGATAATGCGCCTCTTCCCACCGAAAATAAAATCAGGCCTTCCGTGAAAAAGTTTGTGCAATATGCTCATTACTCTTCCAGCCTCAAAGACTAGCTGTCCACGCAAAAAAAGCCCAATTGCCCAAGCCAAGATGGTTGCCTATGCAGTATGGCGCCTATCTTGGCCGGGCAGAGCTAGAGAGATTTGGGGCAGCCGCTGCCGTTTAAGGCAATCGGTATATGGCAAAAGGCTCGCCGTGGCGGAACGGACTACTGAGTGTATCCAGTTTCATTTGAGTCTCAGCGTCCAGTTGAAGAGCAACGCTCTTCATATTTTCTTCAAGCTGTTCTACTCGCGCAGCGCCTACAATAACTGTTGAATTAACAGGCTGATGCATCAGCCAAGCAAGCGACAGCACGCTTGGCGTACAGCTTAGCTCATTGCTGAGCTTGCTGACCTCTTCGCCGAGTGCCAGCGTTTTGTCGCTGAGAAATCTGGCGAAATTCGGATCGGTCTGCGCCCTTGAGCCATCTGGCGCTCTATCTGCGGCGCTGTACTTGCCGGACAAAATACCGCCTGCCAGCGGAAAGTAAGGAATGATCCCCACCCCTTGATCCAGACACATTGGGACAAGCTCCGTCTCAGGCGTTCGATCAGCGAGCGAGTAGCTCACTTGTGTGGATACGAACCGGTTTAGCCCAAGCCGTTCGCTGATCCCTATGGCTTTCATTAGCTCCCATGCAAAATAGTTGGACGCGCCGATATAGCGCACCTTCCCTGACCGAACCATATCATCAAGCGCTCGCAGCGTTTCTTCAAGCGGTGTTGCGGGATCAAAGGTATGAATTTGATAGAGATCGACATAGTCGGTTTTCAGACGCTTCAAGCTGCTTTCCAGCTCCGACATCAAATGATATCTGGACGAGCCTCGCTCATTCACACCCGCTCCGCGGATTAGTCCCGCTTTGGTCGCCAGCACGACATTGCGGCGGCTTCCCTCCAGCACCTTCCCAATTATTTTTTCAGACTCGGTGCCCGCATATATATTAGCAGTATCTATGAAGTTGATTCCGTTATCCAATGCATGATGAATGATCTGCTTGGAAGTTTCATAATCAGCCCGCTTGCCAAAAGCGTTGGTGCCCAATCCGAGAACGGAAACGTGAAGGCCGCTATGACCCAAACGCCGATATTGCATACCGATCAGCTCCTTATTTTCTTATGCAAGCTTACTTCTCTCACTATTATAACCTTAGTTCAATAGCATTTCAGTACAGCAAGGACATAGCCTTAACGCCAGTTAAGTGTAATTCTCACAATGGGATGCCGCATCCATCGGACTTTCAGCCACAACAACATCTAGCTCTGCTCATATTAAAGTTTACATTGGTAGTGATATTTTACCAGCCAATGCAATTGCTACTACTGATTATTGGACTTATAATTGACTCGGGCAGGTTACAGCAGTGGATGCTGGTGATGTGACAAATGGTACAGAGGATTCTCCAGCACATTCCGGAGAGCATTGGATGAAGTCTGGAAACTTTACGCTTACTGCGCCAACAACTACGGATAAAAATCATCTTACTCAAAAATGGGGGAGCTAAAAATGACTAACATCAAAAAAAATGTTTGGTTAGTTGTAGTTTTGGTAGCCATTCTTCTTGTTTTGGCCTATTATATTGCAGATAACAATATCAAAAATGTTGCTACCTCCGAAGCAGAACATGTTATTTTCACAAACGTGGATGAAGCAATTAAATCATCCGATGAAGTCATAGAAGCAACAGCTAGTTCTAATTTCAAAAATGTTGTTGAATATCAAGACGGTTTTCATAGCGGTTATACCCTAAGAGAAGTGAAGGTAAGCAAAGTATTAAATGGAGATTTGGATTCGAAAACTACAGAAATATTAACAATTGCGGAACCAACATATGAAGTTGAAAATGGACTAGTTCCTGGAAAAACCAGGATTTCCTACGAAAAATATACATCGCTTCAACCCGGTGCAAAGTATGTGTTATTTCTAAAATGGAGTGACAGAATAAATGCATATTGGATTAATTCCCTAGAACAAGGTAAAGTTAATGTTGATAAAAAAGATAGCAAAGAATTAGTAACATTTGCTCAAAACGATCAACTAAAAAAGTTAGCAGATAGTGTCTATAAAAAATATGGATACCAGTAGACTATTTATAATGCTATTCGATTTTGAAAATTATTAAGAAAAACCCCTAGCTGGCGGAAGCAGCGTAACCCTCACTCTCTTTTCCAACGTTGCACTTTGTGCAACAAAATTGCATTCATAGCAGGCACTCTACAACTCACATGCAACAGAATGTCCCAACAGCAGGCACTCCGCAACTTACATTGCACTTTGTACAACAGAATCTCTCCAAAGCAGGCACTCTTCTGCCTACGCTGCACTTTGTGCAACAGAATCGTCCTCGCAGTCCCGAATTGATGATTGAGCGGTTATTCTAATGCATTTTTGCAGCGTAGTCTTCTACTTTGTGCTTCATGTGAGGTTTCAGTTGTAGAAACTGCAACGGACGCTTCTCCGATTATGACCTAGCTCCTAAATTCTGATATGATAAGAACTAGCTTATCAATCGGAACAAACGTTTCCGTTTACGGAAAGGAACTAGACCATGAGCCTTCTATTGACCCCGCGTATCATTAAATTGCTTTGCGGCGACACGTTCTATGAGCGCGGCGAAGCTTACTATAGAGATGGTAAAGTAACGATCACGAGCTCTAATCCACAGGCATCAAGCTATGAGGCGATCATATTCGGAGAAGGGCGCTACGAAGTTTCGGTCGATATCGACCGGGATGGAGACGTCGATGCAACCTGCACCTGTCTCGCATTCAGCACCTACGATAAATATTGCAAGCATGTGGCAGCAGCGCTTCTGCAAATCCTCGAGCTCCAGAAGCAAGAGGACAAGCCCGCACGCACTTACCCCTCCCTCCTTCATCCGGAAGATAGGCCATACGGCGAGGAGGAGGAAGAGGATGCCCATCTTCACCCCCGGCATGCTGGACACGCAGGATTGGAAGCTGCAAATACGAAGATTGCCAGCGATATGCTCGGCTTGTTCGGCGGACGGCACCTTCGCGCAAGTCGCAGCCGGGCACTCTTAGATACGAGGACTTCACTCGAAGCTGAGATCACCTGCAAGCTCTACCCCTACGGCTACCGAAAGCATATGTTCGGCATCGAGCTGAAGGTTGGTCCGAAGCGGCTTTATATCGTGCAGCGCATAAGAGAATTTCTGGAAAAGGTGGAGCGCCGGGAGCCGTTCGTTTTCTCAAAGCATTTTACGTATGACCCAGCCATCCACAGCATTCAGCCGGAGAATGATGCGGTGCTCAGGCAGCTCTATCAAATCTATCGGAATGAGGCAATTATTCGCGAAACCTCAACCCGTTCGTTTCTAAGAGAAACCCCAGCCAGCGGTGACCGCATGCTGCTTGTGCCTCCTTTCTCTTGGGGAGCACTGCTCCCTCTGCTCAATGCTGCTCCGACCGTACAGCTCGTTTACGGCAATCGGACGTTTGACGGTATTACGCTAAGCGACGAGGCATTACCTCTGCATTTTGCATTCGATCAAGCGACGAACGACGGCTATCAGCTTGATATTCAAGGCTTAGACCAAATCGTCATCATGGAAGAGTACGAGCTTGTCATTGCCGAGGGCAAGCTGCTTAAGCTTCAGCCGGACTCCTGCAAGCGACTTGCAGAGCTAAAGCATCTGCTCGATACCTCGCGCAAGCCCAAGATCCATATCGCCCCTGAGCAAATGGAGCCTTTTATGGAGAGGGTCGTTCCCAGCCTGATGAAGCTCGGCAGCGTCGGAATCGCAGAGACGATCTCCGACCGCATCCTGCAAACGCAGCTTAAAGCGAAGCTGTATTTAGACCGGGTTAGAGATCGGCTAGTCGCTGGACTAGAGTTCCAATATGGCGATATCGTTATTAATCCGTTAGAGGGCAGCGATAAAAAACGCGGCACCGACCGCATCCTCATGCGTGACGGGGAGCAGGAGAGGCGCATACTGGAGCTTATGGAGCTGGTTCCGTTCGCCAAAACCGAAGGCGGATATTTCATGGAGGACGAGGATTCGGAATACGAATTTCTGCACAACGTCATCCCGCTTCTGGAGAAGCTGCTTGCCGTGTACGCCACCTCCGCCGTGAAGGTGCGCATCGTAACCAAGCATGCGCCGCCTAAGGTGACAGTCAACGTGGATGAGCGCACCGACTGGCTCGAGTTTAAGTTTAGTATGGACGGCATTCCAGACTCGGAAATACGCAGCCTGCTCAAGTCGCTTGAGGTGCAGCGCAAATATCACCGTCTGCCGAACGGCTCGCTGCTGCCGCTTGAGGGCGCAGAATTTCAGGAAATTATTCGTTTCTTAAACGAAGTCGGCTTACGCAAAGGGGATATCGAGGGGGCTGAGTTCCGCATTCCTGCTGTACGAGGCTTGCATCTTATCGACTCGCTTGAGAAGGGAAGCGCCGTGAAGCTCGGCAAATCGTTCCGCCGGCTGCAAGAGAACATGCGGAATCCCGACAATTTGGATTTTTCCGTACCGGAGAGCCTAGCGTCTGTGCTTCGGGATTATCAGAAGTATGGCTATCAATGGATGAAGACGCTGGCACACTATCATTTTGGCGGCATTCTTGCGGATGATATGGGTCTTGGCAAAACGGTGCAGGCAATCGCTTTTATCGTCTCCGTCCTGCCTGACATTCGCGAGCGGGAGCAGCCCGTCTTAATCGTCTCCCCCGCTTCGCTCGTTTACAATTGGCTCAATGAGCTCAAAAAATTCGCCCCCGAGATTCGCGCGGTCATCGCCGACGGCAGCAAATCGGAACGCAGCGGCATATTGAAGGGCAATGCGGAGGCGGATGTGCTCATCACCTCGTACCCTTTGCTTCGCAAGGATATCTTGCAGTATACGAGGCATTGCTTCCATACGCTTATTATGGACGAGGCTCAATACTTCAAAAACCACACGACTCAAACCGCGCAGGCGGTTAAAGCCATTGAGGCAACCTACCGCTTCGCGTTGACCGGAACGCCGGTGGAAAACACGCTTGAGGAGCTATGGTCGATCTTCGGCGCTGTATTCCCTGAGCTATTCCCAAGCAGGCAAGCGTTTAATGAGCTCACTCGCGAAGCTGTTGCAAAGCGAATTCGCCCCTTCCTGCTGCGCAGGCTGAAGAGCGATGTGCTGCAGGAGCTGCCTGAGAAGATCGAATCGATTCAGGCATCCGAGCTGCTGCCGGAGCAGAAGCAGCTGTACGTGGGGTTCCTCGCCAAGCTGCAGCAGGAAACGGTAAAGCATTTAAACGAAGAGGGCTTTCAAAAAAATCGGATTCGGATTTTGGCTGGCATTACGAGGCTTCGCCAGCTCTGCTGCCACCCTGCTCTGTTCGTCGAAGGCTACCAGGGCAGCTCTGCCAAGTTCGAGCAGCTTCTTGAAATTATCGAGGAATGCCAGAGTGCCGGGAAACGGGTTCTCATTTTCTCGCAATTTACTGAGATGCTTGGCCTAATCGGGAGAGAGCTTGGTTATCAAGGCGTGCCTTACTTCTATTTGGACGGACAAACCAAAGCCTCCGAGCGCGTTGAGCTATGCAACCGATTCAATGACGGCGAGCGCGATGTCTTCCTGCTGTCGCTCAAAGCCGGCGGTACCGGGCTGAACCTCACAGGAGCAGACACCGTAATTTTGTACGACCTATGGTGGAACCCTGCCGTCGAGCAGCAGGCAGCAGACCGTGCGCACCGCATCGGGCAGAAAAACGTCGTGCAGGTAATCCGCCTCGTCACACAAGGAACGGTCGAGGACAAGATGTATGAGCTCCAGCAGAAGAAGAAAAATTTGATCGACGAGGTCATTCAGCCAGGGCAGGAGGCATTATCCTCCCTGTCGGAGCAGGAAATCCGAGAGATTCTGATGATCGAATAGGACGCGTCTAATGGCGCAAATAAAAACGGAGGAATCGAATTGATTCCTCCGTTTTTTTGTGCGTTATAGCCCGCCCTCGCTGTTAGCCCGGTCATATTTCTCTCTTGCCTTCTCAACATGCGGATAATGTTCAGCCGTCCACAGCTTCAAATGTGTCATCGTATTTATTAAAGTATCGCCGAGCGGGGTCAAGGAATAATCAACAATTGGCGGCACTGACGGCGTTACGTCGCGTCTGACCAGACCGTCCCTCTCCAGCTGCCGCAGCGTTTGGGTCAGCATTTTTTGCGAGATGCCCTCGATGCGTCTTCTTACTTCTCCGTAGCGCAAGGTGCCGTCTGCTAAAGCATATAGGACCAAAGCCGACCACTTATTTGAAATGATTTCCAGTACTCTGCTGTAGCTGCATGCCGTTATCGAAATATCAGCTTGTTTTACTTGTACCGTATTTGCCATAACTCTCCTCCTTGCGCACCTTAAGGTTCGTAGCGAACGACAAAGTGCCTACTTACTAAATATTAGTATATGTATTAATGTATGTCTACACCTACTAAAAAGGAGAGATTATTCATGAACGTATTTGAAATACAAGATGGCTTTGGACTTGATCACGTAAGGAGGACTGAGCGTCCCGTCCCAGTTCCCGGTGCAAGAGAGGTGCTTATCAAGATGCGGGCTGTTTCGCTCAATTACCGTGATCTTGGCGTCATCGACGGATTTTACAATCCAAACCTGCAGCTGCCTCTTATCCCCGTTTCTGACGGAGTCGGCGAGGTGGTCGGCCTCGGGGAGCAAGCTAACCGCTTCAAGCTAGGCGAGCGGGTTAGCGGAATTTTTACGCAAAGCTGGATTTCCGGTGAGCCGACGCAGGAAGGCTGGGTCAGCACGCTGGGCAATCCGCTGGATGGACTGCTCGCTGAATATGTTGTTTTGAACGAGCAGGGACTCGTTCGTGTTCCTGAGCATTTAAGCGATGTGGAAGCGGCTTCGCTTGCTTGCGCCGGAGTGACCGCATGGCATGCCATCGCGGAGGAAGGCAAGGTCAAATCCGGCGACACGGTGCTCATTCAAGGTACAGGCGGCGTCTCCCTGTTCGCGCTCCAATTTGCAAAGCTTCACGGCGCAACCGTCATCTTAACCTCGAGCAGCGATGATAAGCTGGAGCGCGCCAAAACGCTTGGAGCCGACTTCGGAATCAACTATAGAAGCACGCCGGAATGGGATAAAGCAGTACTTGAGCTGACACATGGCCGAGGCGTTGATCATGTTGTTGACGTTGGCGGCGCAACTACGCTTAATCAATCGTTAGGAGCACTTCGTGTAGGCGGGCAAATTAGTTTGATTGGCATTCTATCCGGGGCAAGCGTGGAAAGCTTTGATATTGTTGCGGCGATAATCAAGAAAGCACGCCTTCAAGCCATTAACGTCGGCAGCCGGGATATGTTCGAGTCTATGAACCGAGCGATTGAACAAAATACGCTTCATCCGGTTATTGACCGTGTATTTCCGTTTGAACAATCGGTCGATGCGCTCCGATACTTGGCGAAGGGAAAGCATTTTGGTAAAGTATGCATCACTTTCTGATATACACTCCTTCTCACCATCGTGCGCTATTTCGCTTATGAATCCCATCCGGAAAGATACTTGCCGTATGCTCATTTACTTTCTCATGCCGGTATTCCTTCCATACGGTCACCTTAATGTTAGCCATTAATTAGCAGTCTCCTGTTCAATCGCAATCCATTTCTCTTCCGAGAATGATTGAACGATGACGCCTGCCATTCAATATTTTAAGCAAGTAAGGAAAATAAACGAATAACCTCCGAGCGAAGCATGCTTGGAGATTATTCGTTAGGTTATTATGCATCGTGATCTATTGTCAAAAAAGAGTCTCACTAATTGATTCTACTTAATGATTGCTTTATGCCCGAAATAATCCGTAGCCGTTTAGTGGAACAACTGGCTCCGTATCCACTTTTAACCCCTCCGAACAAGCATTGAATGCGACATCTACAAGCCACTGCGTAAAGCCTGCAACGTCCATCGACTCAAGCTCCTTCATGGTGAAGAAGCCTGCAGCATCTACTTCCACAAAATCCGGTGTTGGCTCTCCGCTCACATATTCCATCTCGAACGCGACGTAGAGATTATGTATGCTCCTTGGCTGGTCGCGCAGTGCCACTACGTTTTTGACGATAGCTTCTACGCCGCACTCCTCCAGCACCTCTCGCCTAATCGTATCTTGAATCGCTTCCAGCTGCTCAATATATCCGCCTGGATTCGTCCATTTCCCTTTTCCAGGCTCCTGCGCTCTGCGAACGAGCAGAATTTTGTCATCCTTGACGACAAGCGCTCCTACGCCAATGCTATAGTTGCCCCAATGAACAAAGCTGCAGCTCGTGCATGCTCTTCGCATCGCCCCGTCGACATCGCGAGTCTCCAGCTCATCGCCGCATGCCATGCAAAATTTCGCTTCCACCTGTATCACCTCTGTAATAAGCTTTAATCTCATCAGATTATACGAATTATTTATGGCGCTGCATAGTCTGCCTCACCCAGCCACAAGCTTGCCGCCGCGTGCTTATCGCTCCCTCTCCAATGAGATATTCGACACATTCCGACACCCTGATCATGCTAAATATAAAAAATTACCAAATTTCTACTCAAAAATAAAGGACTTTAGTAGGAGAGTGTCGAATGACTCATGTCGGTAAGCTATGGGAAATTTAGGAGGAACGTCATGAATTGGCTCTCAAAAAAGTTCACCTTTGTCATCATACCGGATGCGAATCAATCCGTTCAGCGATTCCGGCTATCCGGTCTCGTTATCATTTTATTGCCGACTGCTATCTTGCTTCTTGCTATTTGTGCCATTTTATTTTTTCTATTGCTGTCACGGCACGCTTCAACAACCGATGTGCTGAAAAATCAGCTCGCGGCATCTTCTCTCCTATATGAGCAGCAGCTGTCCGAGAATGAAAGCCATATATCCGAGCTGCAAACGAATCTCGTACAGCTTTCGGAGCAAGCCCATGCGATGGAAAACAAAATGGTAGAGATCAACGAGCTCGAATCGCAGCTGAAGCAGCTTGTCGGCATCGATACCAAATCTTCCGTCTCCATTTCAAAACTCAGTACGGTGGAAGGCGGACAAGGCGGCGAGGAACTGCCGCTGCCGGAAGAGGCAGGGGAAGCTCTAGTAGTAGAAACAAGCAAGCACTACGCAAATATTTTGCACCAAATGGATACGATGATCCCTCAGCTTCAGGATACCAAAAAGGCGGTAGTGAGCTATCAGAAGATTTTACAAATCACGCCTACGATCTGGCCAACGGATTCACGCAAGGTAACATCCTTGTTCGGCATACGAACAGACCCCTTTACGGGACGAGCTACCTATCATTCGGGCTTTGATATCGGCGGAAATACCGGCGAGCCTATTTATGCCGCAGCGGACGGTATTGTGACTTTGTCAGAGAGAGACCGTATCCATGGCATCAATATAACAATTGATCATGGCAGAGGCATCAGTACCCGTTACCTTCATTTAAGCAAGAAAATCGCAGATGTTCACGATAAGGTGAAGAAAGGCCAAGTCATCGGGGAATTAGGCAGCACGGGCCGGAGCACCGGACCGCATTTGCATTATGAAGTGTTCATCAACGGCAAAAACGTAGATCCCGTTCCATACATTAAAGCAGACAGAAAGGAGCCCTAACATGTTTAAAAATAAAAGCACTAAGCTAAATCCAGATGCCACCGATACACTTGTTGGTGAAGGGTCAACCTTCGAGGGCAAGATCAAATCCGAGGCCAGCATTCGTGTAGATGGTCATGTCATTGGCGACATTGAGTCCGCAGGCCTAGTCACCATCGGTGAAAACGGAAGCGCCCGCTCAACGATTGTCGCCCGCGACCTCATCCTCGCTGGCAAAGTATTCGGCAACGTTGAAGTAAAAGGGACGCTTACGATTCGTGCGACAGGCTCACTTATCGGCAACCTATCGGCTGAGAGCCTGCAGATCGAAGCTGGCGGTGTATTCCAAGGAACGAGTAAAATGTCCTTCAAGGAGACAAGCACTGAATCAGCTGCGGCAACCGTTGCAAAGGCTACATCCGCTTAATTAGCAGAGCACAGAAGCATTCCGCGGGACTACGTCCTCTGGGATGCTTTTTTTTTGATCGGTTTGATAACTAGCTCTTCATGCAGGTATAATTGCCCTTAGGAGCTACTACATAGGAGGAAATAACGATGCGCTTTGTAAGTAATAACGGCATTAACGATCCATCGCTGAATTTGGCGTTAGAGGAATATATATTGCGTTCATTGCCTGACAACGACGACTACCTGCTTTTCTATATCAATGAGCCTTCGATCATCATCGGCAAAAATCAGAACACGGTTGAAGAAATCAACGCAGAGTATGTGGAGAAAAACGGCATTCATGTCGTTCGCAGACTCTCCGGGGGCGGAGCCGTCTATCATGATCTCGGCAATTTAAATTTCAGCTTCATTATGAAGGATGACGGCCAATCCTTCCACAACTTCAAGAAGTTCACCGAGCCCGTTGTGCGTGCGCTGCATAAGCTCGGCGTCGATGCAGAAATGACGGGTCGGAATGATCTTCAGGTCGGCGAGCGTAAAATATCCGGCAACGCGCAGTTCTCGACAAGGGGCAAAATGTTCAGTCATGGAACGCTTCTATTCGATTCCGAAATCGAAAATGTCGTCTCCGCGCTGAAGGTCAATGCTGAAAAATACGTTTCTAAATCAACCAAATCGATCCGCAGCCGTGTCGCTAACATTTCGGAATTTTTGAAGGAGCCGCTGACGGTAGAGCAGTTCCGGCAAAGCTTGCTCCAATCGATCTTCGAGGACTCGGAAGAAATTCCGTTCTACGAGCTAACGGAGCAGGACTGGGCAAACGTACATAAGCTGGCGGATGAGCGATATCGCAGCTGGGAATGGAACTACGGCCGCTCTCCTGCCTTCAATGTGCAGCAGAAGAAACGAATTGAAGGAGCCGGAACGTTTGATGTTCGTCTTCAGGTGGAGGAAGGCGTGATCGTTGGCGCTGCTATATTCGGCGATTTCTTCGGCCGCGGCGATCGCAATGAAGTGGCAGAGCAGCTAATCGGCATACGTTATGATGCCTCCTCGCTGAAGCAGCTCATCGACGGCATCGACTTGCCGTTTTATTTCGGCCCCGTCACGAAAGAACAGTGGATGGAATTGCTCATATAGCTTCACACATAAACAGCCTCCAAGCTTGCGCTTGGGGGCCGTTTGCTGCTTATAACCTTAAAATCTTCTTGCAAGGAGCCTGTTATGGACCAATTAAAGACGATTGGCTCATGAACCGGTGTGGAAACGATCGCATACTTCATGCTGCTGTCCCCTCTCCTTCCCATTCGATTCGCTTAAACCCAGCACTTATCGATTAGCAGCTTATTAAATTCAACGAGCGGAAGCGGCTTATGGTAATAATAGCCCTGCGCCTTGTCGCAGCCCAGCAGCTTCAGCTGCAACAATTGGTCCAACGTTTCTACGCCCTCGGCTACGACCTGCTTTTGCAGGTCATGCCCCATAGACACGATCGTTTTCACAATGGAGATCCCGCCTTGATAGGCGTCCATATCTGTAATAAAGGAGCGGTCTATCTTAATGATAGCGATAGGCAGCTGTCGCAGAACGCTTAAAGAGGAGTAGCCCGTGCCAAAATCGTCAATCGCGATATGAATGCCTAACGCTACAAGCTCATCGAGCATTTTCCGAGCGACATTCAAGTTATTGACAACCATACTCTCCGTTATTTCCAAGCATAGCCGGGCGGGCTCCAAGCTGCTGGTGCGCAAAATCTCCTGCACCTTATCCACGAAATCCGGCTGCATCAACTGTCTCGATGAGACATTGACTGACAGCATAAAATCATTCCAGCCCTGATCCTGCCAAAGCATTCCCTGCTGGCATGCTTCCGCGATAACCCACTGCCCGATTTCATTGATTAATCCGGTCTGCTCCGCAAGCGTAATAAACTCCCCCGGGTGAACCATCCCGAGCTCCTTCGACTGCCAGCGAATAAGCGCTTCTGCACCTATTAATCGTCCGCTTGGCAAATCAATCTGCGGCTGGTAATAAAGCACAAATTCCTTTCGCACAAGCGCCTTGCGCAGATGCTTCTCCAGCTTGACGTCACGCTGAACAAGCACAATCATATCGCTCGTATACAGACGGTACTGATTGCCGCCGCTGTGCTTCGCATTGTACATTGCAATATCAGCTCGCTTGATCAATCCATCCGAGCTGTTATCATCAAACGGATGGATACTGATGCCAATGCTGCCGCCTAAGTAAAAATCCTGTCCTTGCAGCGTTATCGGATGCTGAAACGCCTGATGGATATTTTCGGCAAACGATACGATTTCGTCATACTCCGTAGCATCTCTTATCAAAATAATAAACTCATCGCCGCCAAGCCGGGCGAGCAGATGCTGGTCACTCACGTTGTTCAGCAGCCGCTTGGCTACTTCGTTTAAAGCCTCGTCCCCGTATTGATGCCCAAGCGTGTCGTTAATCAGCTTAAAGCGATCCAGATCGATAAGCATAACGCCAAGCAGCTCTTTTGATGATTTTACCGATTCCAGCGACGCTTCCAGCTCTCTATTGAAATGATAGCGGTTGGGGAGCTTAGTCAGCGCGTCGTGATGTGCCAAAAAGTGAACAAGACGCGCCTCCTCCTTCTGCTGCGTAATGTCGCGAATGACCGCAAGGACAAACCCATCTTCACTCTCGGACATCGTTTCCGTGTCCACCAGTATCGCCCTCTTCTGTCCCTGCCGATCCATAATTGTCAGCTCGCGATTTCTCCAAGCTTCCCTCGGAAAGGACGCCGCATAAGCTTCTTCCACGCCTGTTCGTTCGGACTCAATAATAAACTTGGATAGAGACAGACCTTTAAGCTCCTCCTCATTGGAGAAGCCCAGCAATCGGAGCGCGCCGGGATTCGCTTCCTTCATCATCATATTCTTATCTAGCATAACGATTGCAGCTGGAGACAAATGATAGAGAAGCTCATACTTTTTTTCTGCCGAAGGTAAAAAATCATACCTCATAAATATACGAAGCGATATGCTCCAAATAATCATCGCCAAAAAAATGATCGTATCCGGAATGTAGATGTAAGGAGAAAAGCCAAAAAAGAGCATGATCGCCAGAATGGATGCCAGCTGGTAAAACAGATTCGCCTTAAAAAGTACCTTGTAGCGTTTGCGCTCAACGATAGTTATCGCTTTAGCTCTCGCTATAAAGCTGACTATCAAATTAAATATGGAGAGTAAAAAAATAATTCCCAATATGATATGCATGGCCGGTGCAAAGAGAGCCTGCTTCCAGAACGCCTCCGTTCTAACACCGGTAAATAAAAAGGACTTCCCATTGATAAATAGCAGCAGGCAGTAAAGAATTAGCGGAGCAAAAGCGGCGCCAATGCCGCTTAGGCGGGAAAATCGAAGATATTTGGTCGTCGCTGTAATATGCAGCAAAACACTCATGCTCGATGAAGCGATGCCGACCGGGTAGACCAAATATACCGCTATGGTCAGCGTCTGGTCAGCAGGCAGAAGCTGTTGAACATAATGAAAAAATATCATGAGTGCGAGCAGGCTTGTCGTGATGGCAGCAAGACGGTTCTCAATATGGAGGGGGGCACGTCTTATAATAACCAAGGAAGTATCGACCATGAAGATGACAGGCAGCATGAATAAAAACAGAAGCAGGACGGATTGGTACTCACTCACAGCTTGATGCCTCCTCGCTAAGTATGGATAGAATGGGATATGCGATGCTTCATCAAGTCTCTACTTTGCCTACTGCGCTTTGGCAGTTTCGAATATATAATCATATTTTCACATATTTATCCAAGCCTGTAACCCTATTATAAAACTTTACGCTCGGCAGGACAATCCATATTCCGATGATCTCCATAGTTTAAACCAAACAAAAAAAGAAGCCGCAGATCTGCGGCTTCTAATCATCTAATAACGCTCCGTTTGTGCAGTAACGTACAGACGCAAGCAATTTGTCGATTATTTAATAAGGGATGATTACAATGCCAGAAGACAATATCAAATCAGATCGGCGTATTATACGAAGCAAGGCAGCATTAAAGCAGGCTTTGCTGACGCTTATGTCCCAAAAATCCTTCTCGTCGATATCCATTACCGAAATCGTGGAGCTTGCCGATTATAATCGCGGTACTTTTTATTCCCATTACGAAAATAAGGAAGGGCTGCTCGACGATATATTAAATGAGCTGATTTCGGAGCTGGTAAAATCTTTTCGCGCACCTTACGAAACCTCGGAATTATTCCGTATTGATGAGCTGCCGGCTAACGCCGTCATGATATTTGACCATATTTATCAAAATGCTACTATATATACTGTGCTAATGAGCTCAGAAGTATTATCGGATATTAGAGAGAAGATGTTCCTTGCCTTAAAACAGATTCTACTGGAGGATCTGGACGACTCCGCCTCCGACAGCAGCCTGAACCGCGAGTTTCATGTCATTTATTCGATCCATGCCGTACTCGGCCTCGTATTCCATTGGATTGAAGGCGGCTTAAAATATTCACCGGCCTACATGCAGGATCAATTGGTGCGCATTATCAATTGGCATCCTTCCAGCATCATGATTAATAAAAAAGAACGAAAGTAAGCTCGATCACAATTGAATTTGCCATTAAAAAAAGGCAGTGCGGCTCTATTTGCGAGCTGCACTGCCTTTTTTTGCAAAGCTATTTTTTTCCTTTAACCACGCTGCCGCCTTTAAAAGCAGTGCTGCCCTTAGGCATATTAGCGCTTTTCGCATTAGCTGTGCTGCCTGCACCTGCCGCGCCTTTTTCGCCCTCGGCACCTTTAGCGCCTTGGTTTCTGCCGAACACCTTTTTGGCTAACTTCTTCTTTTCCCCTGCTTGCCAGCGATTCCAGCCCTTCTTGTCCGTGCCTCTGCCGGTTCCGCCCTTGCCCTTTGCGCTGCTCATAACATCACTCCATTATATCTTCTATGCCGAGTTAAATTTCATAAAATGCAGCCAAAGCATCTATCCGAACCTTGATCCTCGTTATCGCTCCTAATCATTATACCATTAATTCCGCTTATAAAATCTTATCGCTTTTGTCCCATTGCTGCTCGTATTGAAAGAGATCCATTCCCTCCTTGCATAAATGGTTGATTTGATCGATTTCCGCCTGCGGGCGGGGGCTTCGTGTACTGTTAAGCTGGATGGACAATACCTGCTGTATCTTGTCTAAGGAAACTAGGGCAAGCTTCGATAATAATTGAAGCGTCGATTCTTTGCGGCCGACTATGTCCTCGAAACGAATCAAGTGAGCATTCGGCAGCTCATCCTCAAGCTCCCGATATTGTTTGGCACGCTCGTTCCAGATCCGTCCAAATTGTTCAACGTCGCCTTCCCAATAAGCGGTCTCGCTTCTCCATATATCAATCGGATTGCGTACAAGCAAAATAATGACGGCATACGGATAACATTTCTGCAGCAGCAAAAGCTCGCGCCTCTCGTATCGAACTTCCTTAAAACCGATTCGGTCATGCGTATCCCGGTATTGGATATACATTTGATTAAACAGCGCTATAACAGCCTGCCGAACGGCATCCTCAATATAGGGTACATCAGGCGTCATATTGGCTGTCCATTGGTTAGGATCGCTGCCATTTTGAAAGAAGGCAAGCTTCTCGTCCTCGCTGTGCATAGAGAAGTGGGAGGCGAGATCCTGAATCCGAATAAACTCAGATACAATCCCCCCATTCTCTCCCCATATCAACGTGTTTTTACGGCTGTTGAACATTCGCTGCACCAGCGTTGATCCCGTCCGCTGCGTCAGAGCGGATATGATGACATCCAATCCAGCTCCCCCTCTTCATTAAAAAGCGCATGTGCAGGCAGCCCCAATTCCGCTTTAGCAGCCAAGTCAGCTATAATATAATCAGGATCGGAGTGAGTCGCTTCATTCCAGTTCATCCACTGCAAGCGACCAAAGCTGGACAGTTGATCTTTTGAAACGTTTTTCAGCTTAATATAAATAAGATTCCCTTGTTTTAAAAGTCGAGTGATCGTTTTTCCTACGCCTTCGCCTTGCGGATACGTTGATAAATAAATGACAACCAACAGACTCTTTTCGCTTGCAATAGGAAGGTTTTGTTTGTCTTTCAGCATCGAATCGATTAATCTCGACCACTGCTGCGACCAGCTTTGTTTGGAAAAGCTTTGCGATACAGCTTCCGCTCTTTGTTTAAATAAGGCCAGTTTGCGGGGACTCTCGATTAAATCGGTAATGGCTTCTTTTAGTGCATAAGCTTGGGGATCGATGATCAAGCCGTTATATTCGTGAATGACGAGATCCGACAATCCGCCGACTCTAGCAGCAATAACAGCATTTCCGCATGACATAGCCTCCAGACATGAAAGGCTTGTTCCTTCGCTGTACAGCGTCGGAATTAAAGAAATATCCGCTTGCTTGTAGGCCTTTGGCATTTCATCGAATGGGAGTGAATAATATTTGATCCTTCCAGGCCATCGGTTTATTTTCATCATAACCATACGAATATCTTCGAGGTCGCCCTGACCGACAAAATGAAAGTCCACATGCGGGTATTTGATAAGAATTTCGTCAATGACTTGCAAGACGAGATGCAGACCTCTCAAATGGTAAAGCCTGCGAGGGTATAATATGACAAGGCGCTCCTCTTGCTTTGCAATATCCTTGCTTGGAGAAAATTCAGCCGGGTCCACGTAATTAGCAATGTCGCAGCCTCTCGCGATTCGCGATGCATTTATAGAAATGGTTAAACTTCGTCTTAGGCACCCCGGCGATGCTGCCGCCAGAACGAAATACGCGCTTGAGCACACGTGGGAACGCCGGGGAGATGCCGTGCAGAGCTTGCTGGAATCGTTACGGCTCAATTGAAAAATGATGATGGTCATCCAAATAGGCAATAATCTGCTTTGCAGATTCAATGATAGATTGTCTGTCAGAGGAAACGAGCAGCTCAGGATTTTGCGGCGGCTCATACGGAGCCGTAATGCCCGTAAATTCGGCGATTCTCCCTTCTCTTGCTTTTTTATATAAACCTTTTGGATCTCTTTCCTCGCATATATCGAGCGGGCAGCTGATGAACACCTCAACAAACTCTCCCTGTTCAAATATGGCTCTTGCCTTCTCTCGGTCGATCCTTAATGGAGAAACTAACGTTACAATCGCAACCATTCCTGCATCAACAAGAAGCTTCGCGGCTTCGGAGGTACGCCTGACGTTCTCGCTTCTGTCCTCCATGCTGAAGCCCAGGTCGTTATTTAAACCGCAGCGCAAATTGTCCCCGTCCAAAATAATCGTGCGGATATTGCGGGCATACAGCTGCTTTTCCACTTCATTGGCGATAGAAGACTTTCCAGAAGCGGATAAGCCTGTAATCCATAACACAAAGCTTCGATGCTTATTCATTTGAAATCGATCATGCCTCGTAATTTCAAACGGGTGGAAGCTTATGTTTTTTGCATTTCCCTCCATTTAAATGCTCCTTTACCTTTACTTTCCTTTTTAATAGTCAGTCGTTTCTAGTTCTATATTCTATGCCGCTGCGGTTTAAGAGGAATGGACTCTTTTTGCTATATTTGCAAATATAGTTATGATCATATGGGCATTATAACGCACGGCATAACAAAAAAAAACCGAAAGCGCTCAGGCTGCTGCCTCCCCGCTCTTTCGGTTTAAACTCATATTTCGTTAATAAAGCATCGGATTATCACTTACACCGTTACCGTGCCGCGATCCCACACGGTGCTCGGAATTTCTCTTCGCAGCACCGGGGCTACCTCCGTGGCAAACCGCTCGACTTGCTCGCGCTGCTCCGCCTCGGTTAAGCCGTCGACACTGATGCTCAGCACTTGATTACCGAACGCCTGATGGTAGTTCAATATTTTCTCAATGACCTGATCCACGCTGCCAACGAGCGAAGGGCCATTTTTTACCGTATCCTCGAGATTTTTAAACGGCGATTGGTTATGCTGTGCTGCGCTCGTCGCTTGGAACGCGTCATAATAAGGGCGGTAACGCTTAATAGCCTCCTCCGTCGTATTCGCTAAATACAAGCTGCCTGCCCCCGAGCCAACAATCGCTTGCTTCGGATCATGTCCATAATAGGCAAGACGCTCACGGTAGTGATCGATAAGCTCCTTGTACTTAGCCTGTGGATGAAAGGAGTTGGAGGAGAAGATCGGTTCGCCGTACCTCGCTGCCAGCTCTGTCGAAAATGTGCTCGATGCGCTTCCATGCCATATTGGAATCGATGGCTGAAACGGTCTGGGCTGCGTCGTTACCTTATCCAGCGCCGGACGATAACGGCCTTCCCACGTTACATCCTCCTCGCTCCACAGCCGCTTAAGGAGTCCGTACCGCTCCGCCAGCGACTCCCATTGCTCTTCCTCCGTTATGCCAAACAGCGGATAATGGCGCGGGTCATTTCCTTTGCCGATAATAAGATCGAGCCGCCCTTCGGACAAATGGTCCAGCGTCGCATAATCTTCGGCCACGCGGACGGGATCAAGCACGCTCAGAACGGTTACGGTAGTCAGCAGTCGAATCCGCGTTGTTCTGGCAGCAATGGCTGTCAAAAGCACCGGCGGCGAGGAAGAAAGAAACGGAGCGCCATGCCTCTCTCCTATTCCATAAGCATCAAAGCCGAGCTCTTCCGCCAATATCGCCTGTTTTAATATATTTTGAAACTTTTGCTGAGGCGTTAACGCTTCCCCAGTCACTGCATTCGGTATATTCATCACCAGACTGAACAAAGCGAACTTCATCCGGGCGCCTCCTCCTTCGATCGCTTCAGCAGCCAAAAACGAAATAATCGGCTGCGTGTTCAACTTTTAATGAAGCTATAGTAGCATAGCGCGAATCCGCCCGACAACACTTTTCAAACTATTCCGATAATCATACTATTCTATATCCATATAAAAAATTTCAATGCGAGAAGCAAGAAGCAACAAAAAGGACTCTAAATCATTAAAACTAAACGATCATTAGTTTTAATGACATTTAGAATCCGATGTGAACATTACACAACACGGCTCGCCTCTCAATACGCATGCATCGTTTCACTCATAACTTTCCAAACGATGCTTTTATGACGCTCAGCTCTCATGACGATGTCCTTCAAAGCGTTTAGCGCTTCATCAGCCTGCACCCGAAATTGCTCATCGCCAAAAAGCATGTGTAGTCTCATATAGTCATTATATTCATCCAGCCATTCATTGAAGTAAGAAGAGGTCATATCTATCACTCCCTTATTTCGATTATTGATCCAGAACATTAAGCTTTAATGAGAATAAAATGAAGCTAGTCATTCTAGTTGATTCCTTGTTTTCTATTATAGTCTATTATTTAAATTTTCAGAATATTCCTACTATGATTAACAAATAATTAACAATGGATTTGCGCCCCTTCTTCCGAACATTCCTCTATCTTCTATTAAATAGGAAAAAGAAGAAAAATAAAATAGAAATTTCACTCATGATTATTTCCTATTTTAAATCAACTGCACCATTTTTACTACTAAAATGACCGAATTAAGCTTCATATCAATAAACTCCCATTCTTTCATATTGACCAGACAGTTATTTCCTATGTATTATGATGCTGACGAAGTGATGACTCTCGCAGACATCCCCCTTCAGAATAGGTATGAAAGCTTATCTTAAGTTGATATTATTGGAGGTTTAAAGATGACATTAATCGAACAAAACGCAGTTGTTTTATTTCAAGGGGACAGCATTACCGATGCGGGCCGTGAGCGGACTGACGGGGCTAATCTCGGTTCCGGGTATGCCAATCTCGTAACGTCTTTGTTTACGAACAAGTATCCTGAGAAGCAAGCTGCGTTTCTGAACAGAGGCATTTCCGGCGACCGTGTCGTCGACCTGGAGCGGAGATGGGAAGAGGATTGCCTCAATTTGAAGCCGACTTGGCTGTCCATCTATGTAGGCATTAATGATACATGGCGCCGTTATGACCGCGATACTCCGCTAAGCACAGAGGAATATTATGCGACTTATCGGAGATTGCTAAGTAGAGCAAAGGAGCAGCTTAACGCAGGCCTTATTCTAGTAGAGCCCTTTGTGCTGCCGGTGAATGAGAGCCAGAAGCAGTGGCGCGAGGATCTTGATCCGAAAATTCAAGTCGTTCGCGAGCTGGCAGGAGAATTCAAAACGCTGTACGTTCCGCTTGATGGCTTATTTGCCCAAGCTGCTGCACAGACTGGCGCTGCCTATTGGGCTCCAGATGGCGTTCACCCATCGCCTGCCGGCGCTGCCCTTATCGCAAACGCATGGCTGCAAGCTGTTAAAGCGTAAATGGAATGAGGAGCAGGACGCCATGGCATCCTGCTCCTCTTCTTAGGTTCTGCTTTCTATTCGTCAGCCGGATAACGCAGTCCCCACTGCTTCCTAATCGTATCCAAGGTCGTCATAATGGCCAGCGTCTCATCCAATGGAATGACAGCGCTCTCCAGTCTTCCTTCGCGCAGTGCATTCATCGCTTCCTCCGCTTCGAATTTGTAGCCCTCGGCAAGGCGGTCATCGATGAACGACTCAGGCTCTGCACCCTTCGCATGAAGAGTGGCCGATTTGCCAAATAAGAAGTTTGGCACGTGAATGTAGCCTTTTGTGCCATAAATATAGGCATCATTAACCATGCCAAGCTGAACCGCTCCGTTTAGCGCAGCGGTGCTTCCACCCTCATATTCAAACAATAACGAGAACTGCTCATCTACGCCGGTCTCTCCAATTCGGGCGCTGCTCATCACTTTTGTCGGTTCTGAGCCGTATATTAATGAGGCAAAGGAAATCGGATAAATACCAGCGTCCAGAAGAGCTCCACCTCCTTGCGCAGGATCAAGCAGGCGGCTCTGCGGCGCCCAGCCGATATCAAAGCCAAAGTCCGCTTTCAAGAGACGCACCTCGCCAATTTTATCGTCAGCTATCCACTCCATAACTTTAAGAATAGGCGGCAAGAACCGCGTCCACATCGCTTCCATGAGAAACACCCGTTTTTCCCTCGCTAGCTCGATCATTTCCTTCGCTTCCGCCGCATTCATCGTGAAGGGCTTCTCGCAAATGACCGCTTTTCCCCCGTGCAGCAGAGCAAGCACATTCTCCTTATGTACCGGATGCAAAGTGCCTACATAAACGATATCAACCTCAGCATCTTGAGCTAGCTCTTCTACGCTGCCATACGCCCGAGGAATGTTATATTCCTTCGCGAAGTTCTCAGCCTTCTCTAGATTTCTTCCTCCTACCGCGACCAGCTCTGCGCCCTCAGCATAAGCCAAGTCCTTGACAAACTTAGAAGAAATCCATCCAGGACCAAAAATCCCCCATTTAATCGGTTGAATTGACATGTATTCATTCACTCCTCTAATTTAAAATGATAGCATCTGTTCTTACTGCTTGCCTCCGGCACACCATTGCAGCGCTTGCTCGATCATCGTCTGATATTCAGGCTGCTGGAACACCTGCAGAAAATGTCCCGGCGTAAGGACGCACACGCGTCCTGCCCCCTGCTCTCTTAGCCAGCCAGCAGGCTGCACGCTATGCTCCGACTTTGAAGTCATAATGATTTGAATGCGCTCCTCTATGACTTCCATATGATAATGCTCATCGTGTACTGCGAAAACATCCGTATCCGCGCTGCCCCAAAGCGTGCTGCTCGTATAGGCCATAGTGACTGAACCCGCTTGCGGATGATGCTGGAACACTCCGCCTACAAGCTCGAAGAAGACAGGCTCGTTACGGTATCCTACTGTGCCTGCATGAAGAACAAGAAGACCTTTTCCATGCTCGACATAGCTCTGGAACTGCTGCTGGATGTCCTCCGTCAGCCATGGCGTCTTATCGGACGCCGAGGTATGATTGGCTTTTGCCAGAATAATAACATCCTGCTGCTCCATCCACGTAGAAGACCACTCTGATGCATGCTGGATATATTCAAACTCGATGCCTTGCTTGCTTAGCGGCTCCAAGCCTGCCGCTATCGTTTTCCCTGGATGCCAACAGTCATCGCAAATGACGCCAACCTTCATCTTCACAACTCCTTTGTCTCTATTAAGTGCCTTACTAGAATTATAAACGTTTGAGCAGCGTATAGCCTATCAAATATTGGAAAGAAACCATGATATTAGTTGACGCTGCAAACTTAAGCGGTTGTTCTGGCGAATATGATAAAGAAGAGCATGATTTCACCCAAAATCATATGGGGGGACGCTGTCATAAATAAATTCAAGGTGAACATCGCGCCAAGCAAAACCGTTAACAGCAGCATAGCTTTAAAGGTTGGTTTAAGATGCTTGAAACGATAACGGTACAGGACAAACATAACTGACCAGAAATATAGCAGTACTGAGCCAAAAGTAAAACTTAACATAAATAAGTAGTTTAATTGGTCAAGGAATAAGAGCTGGATCGAGGCTGCAATCATGCTTAGCGAAAAATAGATGAACAAATGTCCGTAAATAATGGTCTGCCCCGCTGTCCGCTTCGTTTTATCGACTCTCTTCTCCACATTCTCAAAGTACTGCCACCATATGCCTATAACTAATACAAAAGCTAATGCGGCAAAAAGGATAGAAGAGCCCGTTAATTCATCTGCTTGCAGCACAGAAAGCATGCTTACGACGGATTCTCCGAGCAAAATCAATGTGAAAAGAGCAAATCGTTCCAACAGATGTGCGGTATGTATAGGTGTTTTGACTAATTGTTTACGGCCAATTAACGGAACGAGAATATCAACAGCAATGCCTGCATATAGGATGGCATACCGAATCCATGAGTCAAAGAAGACAGAAAAGCAAGATACCGCAATGCCGAGCCAGAAATAGGTTCCAAAGAAACGAGCCGTTTCCTGCTTATCGGCAGCCTCGGTCCTTTGCGTAATTGCATATTGAATGGCAGTCAATATTCTTGAGCCGATATACCCCACAAAAAAAGGCACATAATAAGCGTCAAAATCCACGTTTAGACTAGCCGTCATAATTAAAACAAAAAACAATTGAAGGATCATAAAAATCCGATGCGTTGTAATGTCGCGGCCAAACCGATTGTTGAATACCGTTTGCCCGACCCAAGCCCACCAGATCGGAACAAAGATAAGAACGAATTTAGAGAGATGCTCGAGCGATATCATCCCGTGCTCGACATGCAATAAAACATGGGTAGCTTTAGAAATTGCCGCTACAAACAATAAATCATAAAACAGCTCCAGCCATGTGACCTTTTTTTCATGCATCGGTATAAAGGCTCCTTCCCAAATATATCTCAAATTTAATTATCTTAATTTAAAGATATATTTTTTCATTGTTATTGTCAATGTATTTTTCAAAGAAAATCAGATGCATGACTGCATCTGATTTTCTCGAAAGCAAGAACTGCGCTTCCATTCCAGTTAAATCAATTGCTTTAAATACTGAAGGCTGATCGCCAAGCTCTCAAACGGATCACGTCTGCATACGTCCTGCTCGACCACGAACCATTCCACACCCGTTTCTCGGCATGCTTCAATTATCGCTTTGAAATTCAAGTTGCCCTGTCCGATTTCCGCAAACACCTGCTGACGGTCGATAATTTCCAAATCCTTCAGATGAACGACTCCCATTCGGCCCTTCACCTGATGAATCGCCTCAACCGGATTCACGCCGCCTACGTGCACCCAATAGGTATCCAGCTCGAAGCCAAATGCAGACGGATCACTCTCTTCCCGCAATATATCCATTCCCGTTCTGCCGTCAAACTTTTGATATTCAAACTGATGATTGTGATAAATAAATTGCAGGTCATGCTCCTTCAGCTTTTTCCCGATATCAGAGGCTTTCTGGGCAAAGACAGCATAACCTTCCGCGCTAGTGCGGTATTCTTCCGGGATCGAGCCTAATCCAACATAGGTGCAATTCCACAGCTTATGCTTTTGAACCGTATTGTCAAAGTCGTCCACTAAGGAATCAAAGCTGACATGCGTAGCGCAAATCCGCAGCCCCGCAGCATCTGCCAGTTCCTTTACCTTCACCGGGGCAATCGGGCCAATGCCGGATACCTGAACCGCTTCATAGCCTATTTCCTTCACCTTGCGCAGCGTCTGCTCCAAATCGGCTTCCGTCTTGCAGTAGTCACGCAGCGTATAAAGCTGAGCTGCAATTGTAGAAAAATTCATATATTCGCCGCCTTCTTATCATAATGTGATTGGTTAACTAATGACTCAGCTTAATTGTAGCACCTTATATGAAAGCGCTACTTTACTGAGGTTAACGAACCATGGGCCGCGAATTGATTATAATTGACCAAATTGTTTATTTGCAGCGGTAAGGTTATCCTTCCAAGGTCGGCAGTACTATGCTGATTAACGGAACATTTACGACAACCTTTGAAATCACCGATACGGGTGCACCCAGCCTTAATACGAATTATTTTCTGACGGGAGCAGCAGTACTGCCTCAGGCTTTAGTGTTATTCTGGATGGCGAGCCTAACCTCATTACTAATTTTAATAACCCGTTGATCACCGAGATCCATTTCTGTGTAGAAGTTATTGGCCCTGACATCCTTTAATATTATTGTTCCTCTAAAATCGAGTAGGCCTATGCGCATGCGCATAGGCCCCTCTCAGATCCGGACGTGCGGGTCATCGCATCCGGCTCCTCCAGTGATTATCCCCTCTGGGGATGAAGTTCTTTGTAAATCGCAAGAAGACTACATAGACCGATTTCTCCAAACCACTTATTTGGAATTGCATATTGGGCATAGGTAGAATGCGAACTTCTCCACGCTGTCATGCGTAGCCCCGGCATTTCCTTGTTGTCCCATCCTCTTCTCCGCATTTCTCGATGGACTCGCATCGGCAACCTCATGCCGATTCATCTGTCTTTGCGGCCTTTCTGGCAGACTTACTCACTACTATCCCTACGTCTGACTTCTCACCATTCATAGCCTCGCCTTGATCCTCACGATCTCGGGTTCAGTTACCGCTTTTAGCGGAAACGATGAGAGCTCCGCACCTATCCTCACGGACTACGCACTACGTGTCAGCTATGTCTTCCGCCATCTCGCGGTGTACTGGAGACTTTCACTCCTTAGTTGATTGCGCTGCCAAGCGCACAAAAAACCGCCTCCGGTATCTGTTTCGATACCGGAGACGGTTCTATTACCTTATATTAGTCCAGTTCAGATTGTGCTTCGGCCAACCGAACGCTAATCGTCCCGTTTAACTTCTGCCCGTCACCTGTTGTTACACTAACTTTTCTCGTTCCAGATGCCTTGTTATAATTCTTAATTGTAACACTTGAGTTGGCTGCCACTTCAAATTCACCATGAATAGTGCCTGCCGTATCTTTAATGAGAATATTATACTTCACGTTGTTGTTATTTTTAATATAAATTCGATACCAACCAAAAGTGGAAGTTGTTTTATAATCCACAGCTTGTGAACCATTCGATGCCGTTAATCCTTCATTATCAATTGGAAGATACGTAGAAAATGGAACTATGTCACCCGGCGCGGGTGCATTAATAACAGCTACCGTTCCGTCAGTTGGCTGCACGGAAACGACAGGAGCCGGAATGGAAAAATCACTAGCATTAACTAGAGGTAACGCTGCCAAAGAAAGCGCCATTGCAGTAGACAAGCAAGTTACCAAAAACTTTTTCTTCAAAATAGTTCCTCCTAAAATTTTGTCGATAAGATATTTGTCGATTTTGTCCATAATACCTCGAAAAAACAAGGACAACATATATATTCCTAATAATACCATATTAGAAGAATTATGCTATTATCGAAAATGATATATTTATTTTCATAATTCGACATTCTACATCATCATTCTTTCTTATTCTCAAATATCTTGTGAAGAAAGATCGCTTTTTGTAACTCGTTCGGGTCTTCAATCGGTAGGTCGAAACCCGTCGTCGCGTCGAACGATCGGAAGGCTTTCAACAGGAACGGTACAGCTTCGCTTACTTCCGGGTGTTCACGTTGCAGCTCGACCAATTCATACGCCCAAGCGTCAAACTGGCGATCGGAAATAATAGTTTTGTCCATTCGGTAATATAACGTTGCCTAATAGTTATTAGTTGCCAAATTTCTTCTTCTATTTTCACGCCCCGGTTCATAGAGTTATGATCTCGGAAGGCTTTCGTCTTTTCGGCTTCTAACGTTTCAATCAGCGCGTCGATTAATTCGATTGCATCGTTCATATGTGTGATTCCCCGGCGAACAGATTGAAGAATGTTTGACGCTTCAAATACTCGAACGTGCGCGTCAGCTTCGCCAATGGGTGACTAGCGACCTTATTCGGATATTCAACGCCCGCCGCGTTCTTGTGACCGCCGCCTTGATGGATCTTCGCCAATTCCGCAACGTCGTAATCCCCCCGGCTACCCCCGGCTTCGCATCGAAACCTTTCCGGTATTTGCGTCGATCAAAGCGATCGCCCGAAGGTTCATACGGTTCATTATCTCATGTGCGGCTTCGGACGTGTAGCAGTCAGCGAATCCGATTCCGATACGTTCGTTGTTACTTCCGCTATACACGGTAATTCCCTTTTCGACGTGCTTGATATAACGATCTTTGCTTTCGTCGTCCAGTTCCAGAAGCAAACGCTCGGCAGCGTTAAATTCAACTTTTGGGTCATGATAGAAACGTAGAATGACGTCAGCAGCGTTCCCGAAGCTTCAACGTCCACAAACGCCAAATCGTAGCGGTTACGCGCTTCGGCGGTCTTGTGATGGTCAAGTAATAGGACGATACCACCTTTCATCGTGTACATTTCCAGACGTTCCGCCGTGCGATCGTCAACGCTTATGTCGGTAATGATATCGTCGGAAGGTCGCAATCGTCCCAACGGGCGTCAATGTTATTCAAGACGCGGTTGACCTTCTCGTTCACGTCGTTATAATTGCAAGAATAGGTTTCTTCGTGGAATCCGAATTTAGCCTTATACAGTACCGCGCAGCCTATCCCGTCAAGGTCGTTATGTGTGAAAAGAATCGTATCCCGTCCGAAGTCGAACGTTTCTTGTTCAAGCACCGATTTGAAGTTTTCTTTATGCGTAAATGCGGTCAACCCCTTATGTTTGATACGCCTTATGTCGCTAAGAAAAATCCAATTGTGACATACAAAATAAAAAAGTCCTTCCTAAACAGGAAAGGGCTTCTTATACTTATTTATGGATTTTAATGATTATTTGAATTGTTCCGGGTAAAGCTCTTGATTCAATTTAGTGGTTTCTTCATAAAACTTTTCAAGCAGCGGTTCACCATTTACCGATATACTCAATTTAGTATTTTCGAATTGAGAAATCAACTTACCCTTTTGTTCCAACTCATATAATACTCTCTGAACCGCAGGGTCTTTTGAATCTTTTTGGTCTGCGTAATATGCACTTTCGATGGCGAACATGTCTTTGTAACCAGCGAAAACTTCATCAAATTCTTCCAGATCACTTTTTGGATTTAATTCTGCTTCTAAGTCGGCAACATTAGTTGCCAACTCCTTCAACCTCTGCTCATCCTCAGTAGTTGCGCCGGGTGCGTCAGCAATTTTTTTTCCTACTTCATAGCTTGAAGTTGCATATGAAAGTTTCTCTATCAAACTTGGACTATTTGCGTCAACTTGGGTAGTATTGATATTAGCCAACGCCAGACCGCCGACCAACAAAGAACAACTTACAGTTAGTACAATCCATGTTTTCTTTTTCATCATTTTCCCACTCCTTTAAGCTTTGATTTTTATTGTTACCATCCACGATCCATACGCTATATACGACTTCAACGAAATATCTTTATCCCATGTACCATTTGTTACCGAATGTTGCGCCACTTTAAGATCGTTCCCAGGGCCGTAGCCATTGACTATTTGCGAGTGGGTTGTGTGTCCGGCAGAATCTGTGCTATTTACTACCGCGAAATGCTCTCGAAATTGATGCGCTCCCGTCCAAGACGAAGTTCTTGGGTTTGTCGCTGGAGGGACATGCGGTCCATAGTAGTACCAATCCATGGTATTTCTATTATATCCACTTATGCTATTAAATGCCAGCGAACCGCCTTCATGAAGTGCTTGAGAAACAAAATTGGTGCAGTCTCCCCCATCGCTGATAACTCCGTAATTGGCGAAATCAGAGTTCGCTGTCGTAGCCCATATTTCTGCATAGTCCGCAGCCCCAGCGCGGTAAAACGAACTATTTGTGTTTGTTGGATTAGTGAACATTACTTCTGCTGCAAACGATTGTGACGACATTAAGAAGGTGGAACCAATGACAGTTGCAACAATTGCTGATTTCAATTTTCTTTTCAATTACAGTTCATCCCTTTCCATAATAGGATATTTTTAGAATCGCCTTGATGAATTGATTTACCAACTTTCGCTTGATCGTTATCCTCCCTGTTTACTAGACCCACGCCGATATTCGCCAAGCGATACGATAGGAACGTAAAGCCCGAACAATCCGTACTATATGACGCATGGTCTTCTTGACGGTGCTTCCAATGTACGTAATTAACGTTACCCTTCAAAGATAACGCAGTTTGTACAAGTTTATCCCGTTCAGCTTCAAGGCTTGGCTTAACGACAGGCGGTGTCACTACTGGTAATTTTGGATTAATTGATTTTGTTGTCCCATCCTCATGGAGCTTTCTTATCTTCTTGAACCCAGTCCTCTTAACTTCCGGAACCCGTGGTGGTATTGGACTTCCCCCTCTCTTGCAGGGTTATCCGGCTCCGTCAGCCATCTTGGTTATGCCGCCTGTTCCGGGATTTGCGTTCACATCCTCCGCACCTATCCTCACGGACTACGCACCACGTGTCAGCTATGTACTTCCGCCACCTCGCGGTGTACTGGAGACTTTCACTCCTTAGTTGATTGCGCTGCCAAGCGCACAAAAGGCTGATCTTGCCCTTGCGGGTGAGATCAGCCTTATTTTGTGCTTTAATGATGCTGTTTGCTTGCTTTAACGGCTTAATGGAATACGCGCTTGCCCCAGCTCGCTCCTCCGCTTTATCCATACGCTCACCCCAGCGGCAGCCATCATCATGCCCGTAGCGACAAAAATCCAATGGATGCCGACAGCTAGTCCGAGCAAGCCGCCGATGAGCGGCCCTAGCATGGAGCCAAACTGATTCGCGCTCGTCGTAAGCCCAAAGGACCTGCCTCTAAACTGCTCATCCGTGCTTTGGACAACTAGCGTATTCACAATCGGGCCTATACCTGCCATGAACAAGCCGAAAATAAATTGTACGACGGCGAACAGCCATAAATCTTGAACGAAGTACTGCATGCTAATAACCATTCCGGCTGTAATCAAGCAAATGACCAGAATCCGGTAATACCCTTTCCTTTCGCCGAGCCTCCCCCAGACCGGAGATGCGAGAATGCCTGCGATTCCAATGAGCGAGAGAACGAAGCCAGCTGACAGCACAGCTCCTTGCAGCCCGCCTTGCAATTTAGCAATATGCAGCGTGAGCAGCGGCTGAATCATATTGACCGAAAGCTGGAAGAGTACAAGCAAAAGCAGCATGCTCATTAGCCCGCGGTTGCGAAACGCCATGCGGTAAGTGACCGGCTTCGCCTGCTTTTTCTCTGAAGCTGCTATTGGCTCTTCCGCTTTTCCTTCTCTCACCCACAAAATTACCGCAACTGTCGCGGCCAGTA
This sequence comes from Paenibacillus sp. Y280, assembly GCF_056786335.1. Taxonomy (NCBI): domain Bacteria; kingdom Bacillati; phylum Bacillota; class Bacilli; order Caryophanales; family Paenibacillaceae; genus Paenibacillus; species Paenibacillus sp. Y280. Next base: position 13,312 of record NZ_JBXCIW010000020.1, on the reverse strand, counting down.
TGATGATAGCTGATGCAACGAAAGACCTGCGAAGGCCAAATGCCTCTGCCAGCAGTCCCCCGAACAGCGGGCCGAGAATACCACCCGTCATCGTCCCCGCCTGCATCACTCCTAGGCTCCAGCCCAGCTTCTCCTTAGGCGCGACCGACGCAACGATCGACATGGATGCCGGGACAAATCCGCCAACAAAGCCGTGCAGCATTCGTACTCCCACAAGCTGCAACGGTGTCTGTACGAAAGCAATTAAAGCATAGATAATGGCTAAACTGAGCCCTGCTCGGATGACCATTTTTCGCTTCCCATATTTGTCTGCAAGCAAGCCCCATAAGGGAGCCATTACCGCCCCAACGAGAAACGCCGAGGAATGTACGATTCCCGCCCATAGATTCACAGAGCTTTCCGACACTCCCAAATCGAAGAGGAACAACGGAAGGAAGGGAACCGACATCGTATAGCTTGAGCTGCAAAACAATACGCCGAACCATAAGATCCACATTGTACGCTTCCATGATTCCATGCTTGGTAACCCCCAGTGCCTAGTTCGTTTTTGTCCGATGCATTTACACTAATACCCACTATACGCCTCCTTTACCATTTGTTCAAAAACCGCAATAGGGAGTAAAAACAAGAAAAACCCTTGCAAATCACGTCTAATGAACGTTAACGAGGTTATTTGCGCTTAGATCAGCCCTTACAGCCTTAAACTAACCCGTGTTTGTCGCCTTTAAGCACACATAGGTGCTTATTGAGCTAATTCGACGTAGGCAAGACGGCGAAAGGCGGCTGTAAGAACGCATATGTTCTTACAGCCTTAAACTTACCCATGTTTGTCCTCTGTAAGCACACATAGGTGCTTATTGTGCTGTTTCGGAGTGGGCGTGATGGCGAAGGTTGGCTATTGGCTTGGGTTTGTTAATGGTTTGTTCTATCTCATTTCGTATGCGGCAATTAAATATCCACATTGCACACTCAAGGTAGATATGCCGCGCACAGATCGGCAGCAACTAAAGCATGCTTTTTCCATTAGAGGAACCCGCCACAGCAAAGCTGATCCCACCTCACCAAATTGCATATTGGCAATATTTTTCACATGTTCAAATGCGAACTAGGAATAGCTCAACAGAAGATCGTTAGCTAAATTTCCGAACTGCCTGATATCTTTTAAATAATCGTATCCGTTAAAATTGCTTAACTGGTTATACATTCTGACGACGACAGCATCATACTTCGGCACAACAAGGCACGCACAGCCCGTAATGCCTAATATTTGATAAGAGCCGTTTGGCAGTCTCTCCCCTATCTGATTGAGCAGCGTGTCGCTTTGCAACCACCATATAAAACCGTTGCGAGGCAGATGAGTTGGCAAGCTGCTTGGCGTTTGAAGTGTCGTTACACGTTCAAAAACAGGCTGAGGCAGCAATTGCTCTCCGCTTAGATAGCCCTTGGTGAGATGAATATAGCCCCACATCGCCTCTGCCGAGCCCGCCGTCTTCCTCCTTTAAACCGTGCGTATGCGTGAGCAGATGTCTTAGTGTAACCCCTTTTGCCGTTTCTTTATATTCATGCAAGTAAGCTCCGATTTCATCATCGATACTAGCAATCAAGCCTCTCTCTATTAGCAGGCTTATGGCTAGCGCAAGATAAGTTTTACGGATAGAAGCGACATTAAACTGGGTATGCTCATCCACAGCTCGCGACTGCTGGGAGCAATCATGTGTTCCTGAATACCACTCATTGACGACAGCATTATGTTTAATGATGTAAGCGGCTGCTGCTGTGGCACCAATCTCTACTTGAGTGCTAAACACATAATCATTAAGTGGTTTAAAATGCTCGGTTGCTATTTTTAGCACAGAAATACTCTCCTTATCCGCCTCTTCGCTCACGCCTGCTCCGATCTAAATGACGGATACCAACCATTTGATCCAGTAAGCAGCCGGCACTAGCAGCACCTGAGCAAGCAGCGTTCCGAGTAACCGCGACACCATTAATAATCCAAAAATTTTATTAAGCGCCGTGATGTCTTTTTCTCCCCGAAGCACTTTGTCGGTAATTAATCCTATTTGCGGGTCGATAAGTATAGTCAGCAATATAGTCGCCACTCCGTTAATAAGTCCTGATGCCTGCGAGGCGGCGAATGAGTTTGCAGTTGTGAGTGTCGATGCCAGCAGAGCGGATAGGACGCCAATCGTATAAATAGCGGTCACTAAGCTGTTCAGAATGACCAGCCTTTTGGGAATGCCTCCGATCCGCAATCGGGACAGCATCGATAATTTGGGAATACGTAAATGATAGCGCACATTATGCAGCTTTTGAATGGAAACCGAGGTGCGGACCATTTGAGGGATGGAGCCCGCCACTTCGAAATGGGATATGACTCTCTTGGAAATGATTACTGCGGACGGAAAAAGCAATAAAGCGATAAAAGTTCCTGCACTAGAAGCGCCGATAATAATCCGCATCTGGTCGACTATGTTAAAATCACTGTTTTCTTTGGCAAAATCTATCAATTTTCCGGTAAGCGGGGCTTGAACCATATTGGCTGTTCTGGAAATAAGGAGGATAATGCCGGATAAGGATAAGGCAACCGCCAGCTTCCCTAAACGAACGCCTGCTGAACGAAGCGCATACGTGAGCGTCTCCGAGAGATGAATAATAAAAGTAAAGATGACAACGAGCAAAACTTGATCCAGCATATCGCACACCTCATCTCATGGTAACGGCATGTCTATTCTATTACAAATAATGCCATATGATCAATTATTTCTACTAATCTTTAAACACGCTAAGCTGTAAGCAAAATAAAAAATAGTCTGCTGAGCATTCTCAACAAACTACTTTTCGTTACGCACCAGCGTTATATGAAATACCGTTTAGCTGCCGAAACTCTTCTTTTAATCTTTCAACTGATAGCTGACAAAAGCCAACTGCTTGCTATCCGGCGACCATGAATTCACGTTAATGGTGCCCTGGCCCCCGAACAGCTCGGCCAAAGTACGGAACTCCCCTCCGCTGCTTGCCATTAGACGAATTTCAACGTTCTTGTTAGCAGGATGGTCGCTTGGGGCAACATCCCCCTTGCGATAAGTAATATAAGCGACGGATTCGCCATTTGGGGATACATGCGGGAACCAGCTGTTGCTCTCGTCATAAGTCATTTGAGTCTGCTCGCTTCCGTCCGCGTTCATCCGCCATACCTGCATCAAGCCTGATCTCACCGAATTGAACCAAATATGTCGGTTATCAGGCGAATATTCCGGCCCGTCATCTAGCCCAGGTGTATCAGTCAGCTGCGTCTCCACTCCGCCAGCGGCTGGAATGGTATAAATATCGTACTGTCCGTTCCGTTCAGCGCAATAGGACAAGGTGCTGCCATCCGGCGACCAGCCGTGAAGATAGCTTGGCGCGAGCTCCGTAATGAGAGTGGGCTGATCACCGCCTGCAAGCGGGAGAATATAGATGCGTGACTGACCGTCCTCCTCTGAATGATGGCTGACAGCGATTTGAGTATCGTCCGGAGACAGCACATGGTCATTGTTGCAGCGGTTAGCGAAGCCCGAATGGATCACCGTGCTCTCTCTTGAAGCGAGATCAAATGAGCAAAGCAAGCCTCCGCTGTTATAGATGAGACGCTTGCCGTCTTTTGTCCAGTTCGGAGCCTCGATCAAATAATCGAACTCGGCCAGCACCTTGCGTTCACCTGTCGTTGCATCCACCGTTTCAAGAAAGCTTTTTACGCTGCGGTCTGCATGTTTGAGAAGCTCTTGTAAGGTCTTCATCGTTATCTACCATCCTTTGGATGCCCGTATTGAATTACAAGTTCTTTAAATTTAACATCGCCATTGCAAACATGCGTTCATATCAGTTTTCCTTATTACTAACCATTCATCCTAAATGCGTAGAAGCGCACTAGCTCCCTCATGCTGCGGATCAAGCGCTAAAGCACGCTGCGCATAATGTACTGCTTCTTCTTCCCTCTCCAGCTCATAGCAGCAAATCGCCATGCCGTACAGCGTCTCGGCTGTACCTTCATTTCCGCTTAGCGACCGCTCAAAAAAGACCCGCGCATCCTCGTACAATCCCAGCTGATAAAGCAAAACGGCGCAGTCCAATGCAAGGTCATGCTTCTCATTCATCGGGTAATAGCCCGCCCACATAAGGTGTATGCCGTGGCGAAGATCCTCCATTTCCTCCTCACCGATCTCGGGAAGAAGCAGCAGCAAGCGCTTCGTGCTTTGCAGAAACAACTGCACATCGTAACGGCCTAATCGCCAAAAAGCAATAATTTGAGACAGCCCCATTTGGTCCAAATGCTCATCGAACCACAGCTTCATGCTAAAGAAATCATCCGGCCCAAACCGATCGACAAATCGGCGATAGGCTAAGCGCGTATTCGCATAGTTCGCCGGACTTTGAAGCATGAGAATGCAGCCCACATTCAAGTTTTTATAATGATGCTCGGTAAAATGGGACCAAGCTCCCTTTTGCTGAAAAGCATGCTGGATCGCATGATAATTAGCCGTCAATGAGAAGCTTCCATGATGAATCAGCTTAGGCGGCTCGGCAAACGCCCAATTGTCCAAGCGATGGTCTCCTTTGTCAGCGGTAAGCAGCACAAAGCCCTCCTGCGATAACTGGCCAAGCCGCTCCAGACAGTCCAGCCCAATCTCCGGGAATAGAATGTGCGAATCCTCAAGCTTTTGCTTATACAGCTCGATCACATCCAGGTAAGGATACGAATTCTGCTCATATTCAGCGGCTCTGCGGTAATGATATTCGGGCACCATTTTTTCCAGCATATTCGCAACAGCAGTCGCTTCCGCCTCATCTGGCAACGACAAGGAAACTCTGCATTCAAAAATGTTGCCTTCATCCACATAAAGCAATTCCTGCGGGATGCTGTCAAAAAAGTAATTGGCGATAATCAGCAATGGCTGCTTCAAGCCAGCTTGCCTTATGGTGTCGCCTGATTGCGTCAAATGCAGCTCCGCATCATGCACCGCATCAAACTTAGCGAAATCCAGTACCCCTTGCAAAGCGAAGGGCTGCAGGCTTGGATGCTGCTGCCAATAGGCTACATTTTTGACTGGCAAATCACTCATGACATACCGGTATGGCGGAAGCGCAATGGCTGCATAATCGATCAGCTCACCCAACTCCTTCAGCACTTGAAAGGCTAAGCGGCCCGAGCCCGCTCCAAGCTCAAGGATCGTAACCGGCTCCGCTTCGCTGCCCAGCCTTGCTCTATCCTGAAGAAATCCAAATATCATTTCCGCGTACGCCGTTGCAATGACTGGGTTATTTGTAATGTATTGCGGCACTTCCTCGTTCTGCCATGCCTCGATGCCCTGTTCTTCGAAATAAGCACGCTGCAGCTCCCAAATAGGCGCTTCACTAAAACGGTAAATCGGTTGATCGCTATTATTCATTCTTATAAACCTACTTTGCTCTATGTAATAAAAGGATTTAATCGATGCCCTATCAAGTATGCTAGGTCTAATCCACCAGATTTAAACCTAGCATCTGAAAGCAGCGTTGTCTATACACATCATTTATTGGCTAGCTTATCCGATTTGTCATCGCCCAATTTCAAATACAGTTATTGACAACCATTTCAATTCAGATTACTCTGGATCACAGAGTTATCTGAATGAATATGTTTTTGAGAGGAATGAAGCCATGCAAGCCGTAATTCAGCTTGATCAAGTATGCAAGCAATATGGAACTACAGTTGCTGTCGATCATATAACGATGCAAGTGAATAAGGGAGAAATCTTTGGCATCGTAGGTCCCAATGGTGCTGGAAAAACAACATTAATCGAAATTCTCGAAGGCTTGCGAAATGCAGACAGCGGCGTTGCAACGGTATTAGGCAAGGACATCCGCAAGCATGCCCAGGAGATCAAGCAGCGAATTGGCGTGCTGCTGCAATCCACCGCTATTCCGGAAAAGGCGAAGGTCAAAGAAGTACTGCACATGTTCGGGTCGCTATACAAGAAAACCGCCGATCCTAGTGAGATTGCAGCCTTTCTCGGTCTTGAGGATAAGCAGAACGCCTACATCAAATCGCTGTCCGGCGGGTGGAAGCAGCGCGTGTCGCTGGCGCTCGCGTTAATCAATGATCCGGAAATTATTTTTCTCGACGAGCCCAGCATGGGCTTGGACCCGAACGCCCGCAGCGAAATGTGGGAAATGATTCATCGGCTGAAGAAGCAAGGACGAACGATTGTCGTCACGACCCACTACATGGAGGAAGCTGAATATTTGTGCGACCGGATCGCGGTAATCAGCCGTGGACGGCTCGTCGCTCTCGATACGCCTCAGAAGCTAATCTCCATGCTGGGCGGCACGAAGCGCATCAGCTTCAAGAACCTCGGCAAGACAGACAAGAAGCGGTTCGCCCAGCTCGCAAATGTCGCCGACGTCGAATTCGGGCCCGATATGATCAAGCTGCATTCGAGCCATATCGATGAAACGCTAAAGCAGCTTTTCCACTTGGCTGCACAGGAAGATTGGATGGTTAGCGGGCTCCGGCTCGAGGATGCATCAATGAACGATGTCTTTACCGAAATGACCCTGCAGGGCAAGAAGGAGGCTGCGCGATGAATGCTCTAATACGGCTTATTGCTTTTGATTTCCGCTTGTATCTGCGCGATTGGCTGACGATATTTTGGATGCTCGTATATCCGATTCTCATGCTGCTTATTTTTGGTTCCGTATTCGGCAACCAGCCGGGTGCACTGGAAAGCGCTACTTTCATTGATTCCTATATTCCCGCTTTATGCGCGACGAATGTTATCTCTGTATCCGTATTCACGTTAAATATTAATATGATTACACAACGAGAGAGCGGTATTTTGCGAAGATACCGGGTTAGCCCTATCCGCTCAGGAGCGGTCCTGCTGTCCCATTCCATTCAGGGCATCATTCTTGTACTTGCAGGCGCAGTCGAAATTATCGTCATTGCCAGTTTAGTTTGGGATATTCAGTTCTCTGTATCATCGCTGCTCATGCTCTTTGCTTGCCTGTTGTTTGGTTGTCTCAGCTTCTTTCCACTTGGGTTTGCCTTGTCGGGACTTACCAATACGCCTGGAGCTGCCAGCGGTTTGGCAATGGCCGTATTCTTCCCTTCCCTCTTTCTATCCGGAATTGCAATGCCAGTCGATATTTTGCCAACGTTCATGCAGAGAGTAAGCGAGTGGCTGCCCATGTCCTATTTCGTTGAGCTTGCCCGCGGGTTGTGGCTGGGAGAGTCAATTGCTTCGTTTGGACTTGCCACTACGATCATGGCTGGATTCGCCGTTGTTTGCTGGGTGCTGGCGTTCTTCCTTTTCAGATGGGAGAAATAAGGATAAAATGGTTTTAGGTTAAGGAGTGGTTGGGTTGAATAAGGAACAAGACTTGGCGCAAGCCACAGAGTCTCTGCAGGCTTTGCGCGACATTGATTTCATTAAGCAAATCATTACACGAAATGAGAAGAAAATGGATTATTCCCCGCCCTACTTGTTCATTTGGGGTACGTTTCTGATGGTCGGGATGATTGGCATGCATTTCGACAGCGCAACATGGCCGATGTGGTATTGGCCGATTGGCTCGGTCCTCGGCAGCGTTCTTTCCGCCGTTACCGGCATTCGGCAATCTCGTCATTTGCCTAAAAAGGCAGGTGGCGGCACGAACGGATGGATGTTTGGGCTGCCTTTCCTTGTAATGATGGTCGCCGGCTTCTTTATGATGGCAACGGGAATGGTGAAGGCCGAATATATCCCTCTATTCTGGTTCATGCTCGTAGGGATTCTCTATGTGTCCATGGGGGCGCTCTTGGGAAAAGGACCCGTGATGATCGGCATTTGGTTTATTGTGCTAGCCGCTGCGACAAGGCTCCTTTTTCTCGACTATCAGTTTATCGTTCTAGGACTGCTGGGCGGCGGGAGTCTTGTCTTAGCAGGGGTATTGCTTCAGCGCCGGAGAGGTCGTCATGAGTGACAATCTGCTGGATGCCATCGATGACACCATACATGCCAAAGCTCGCCTCGGCATTATGAGTCTGCTTATGGTACATGGCGAATGCGACTTCAGCTTCCTGCGCGGTGAACTGAGCCTGACCGAAGGAAATCTGGGCAATCATATCCGCGTGCTGGAGGAGGCCGCCTATATTCAGGTGGAAAAGACGTTCGCCGGCAGGCGGCCCAAGACGATCTGCTCCCCCACCCAGCTTGGGCTAGACATGTTCCAGCAATATATTGAGGGATTGGAAAAAATCATTCAAATGACGCGCTCCACAAAGAAAGACCCCGAGCAGCAAGCGTGACGCACAAACCAAAAAAAGCCTATCTGACCCTAACGGTTAGATAGGCTTTTTTGACATTGCAGGACGAATTAAAATACTTTTGTCGTCCATGACTCACAGTTCCAAGTATCTGTAACGACATCGCGATAAAATTCCGGTTCATGGGAAATGAGCAGAATGCTGCCTTTGTACGCCTTAAGGGCGCGCTTCAGCTCGTCCTTCGCATCCACGTCCAAGTGGTTGGTCGGCTCATCGAGCACTAGCAGATTCGTCTCGCTGTTGATCAGTTTGCAGAGGCGCACCTTAGCCTTCTCGCCACCGCTTAGGACAGCGATTTTGCTCTCGATATGCTTGGTCGTGAGTCCGCACTTCGCTAGTGCCGCACGCACTTCAAACTGCGATAAGGAAGGGAACTCCTTCCATACTTCCTCGATGCAAGTATTGTAATTGGCATCCTTTATTTCCTGTTGGAAATAGCCGACCTGTTGGTGCTCTCCGCGTTGAACCGAGCCGGATAACGCCTGAATCTCGCCTAAAATGCTGCGCAGCAGCGTCGTTTTCCCAATTCCGTTCGCGCCGACAAGCGCAATCTTCTGCCCGCGCTCCATACGGAGGTCGAGCGGCCTCGATAGCGGGCTGTCATAGCCGATTACAAGCTCCTTTGTTTCGAAAATGAGCTTGCCGGAGGTTCTTCCATCCTTGAAGTTAAATTGCGGCTTCGGCTTTTCCTTCGCAATCTCGATGACATCCATTTTGTCGAGCTTCTTCTGCCTTGACATCGCCATATTTCTCGTCGCTACGCTCGCTTTGTTCCGGGCTACGAAATCTTTAAGGTCAGCAATTTCCTGCTGTTGGCGCTTAAAAGCAGATTCGAGCTGCTGCTTCTTCATCTCGTGAACCTGCTGGAAATATTCATAATCGCCAACATAACGGTTAAGCTCTTGATTTTCCATATGATAAATCAGGTTAATGACGCTGTTAAGGAACGGAATGTCATGTGAAATGAGAATGAAGGCATTCTCATACTCCTGCAGGTAACGCTTCAACCATTCGATATGCTGCTCATCCAAATAGTTCGTAGGCTCATCCAGGAGCAAAATGTCCGGCTTTTCTAGCAAAAGCTTTGCCAGCAGCACCTTCGTCCGCTGTCCGCCGCTCAGATCGTTAACATCCTTGTCCAATCCAATATCGGTAAGCCCGAGACCGCGGGCTGTCTCTTCGATCTTCGCGTCGATCAAGTAAAAATCTTGATTTGTCAGCGTATCCTGTATCGTTCCGACATCCTCAAGCAGCTGTTCAAGCTCCTCCGGCGTGACATCGCCCATAATGCCATACTTGTCGTTCATTTCCTGTTCCATATCGAACAGATACTGAAACGCACCTTTCAGCACGTCGCGGATCGTGGACCCTTTGCTCAGCACCGCATGCTGGTCAAGATAGCCAACGCGCATCCGCTTGGACCACTCCACCTTGCCGTCATCCGGCTGAAGCTTGCCTGTAATGATGTTCATGAAAGTGGACTTGCCCTCGCCGTTCGCGCCGATCAGTCCGATGTGCTCGCCCTTAAGCAGGCGGAAGGATACGTCAGTGAAGATCGCGCGATCTCCAAAGCCGTGACTTAGTCGTTCTACATTTAATATGCTCATGAATGACACCTTTTCTTTTGGAATATTCTCGTTATATTATAAACGTTATGGTACCAACAACTCAATGTAGGATTCTGGTTTCTGCAAAAGAGGCTTGAACTGATGAGCAAACTGAACTACCTTAGTTAAGTATCCATATTAAATATCTGGTTGACTGAACATATGAAAGAGGAGTGTTATTTCATGAAATTTCAAACCATTGTTCTGCTAAGCGGCAAGACAGCAACAGGTATTCGGGTTCCAGAAGAAATCGTCGCAGCTCTCGGGACGAGCAAGAAGCCGGCTGTCAAAATTACGATCAATGATTTTACCTACAGAAGTACTGTGGCATCGATGGGCGGACATTTCATGATCCCCGTCAGTGCGGAGATACGCAAGGGTGCCGGCGTTGAGGCAGGAGATGAAGTGGAAGTTGATATTGAGTTGGATACCGAGACTCGTGAGGTTGTTGTACCGGCGGACTTTCTAAATGCACTTGAAAATGAAGCAGAAGCAAAGCAATTTTTCGACGGCTTGTCCTACAGCAACAAGCGGCGCTTAGTGCTCGCAATCGAGGATGCCAAGACTGCCGAAACGCGGCAACGACGTATAGACAAAACAACAGCTATGCTGAGAGAAGGACGAGCCCAGTAGCAAAGTCAAACTTACGCTGCGAGCCAAGCTGTCATTATTATTTTGAAGCAATGACAGCTTTGCATAAAATCACCCTATTCTCCAAGTTAGTATATTTAAAAAAAGTCCTCTTAATCGCACATATCTTCAAGATGTTCTGTTAGTTGAGCAGGGTTAACCAGCTTTGTGCGGCTGCTTTTTAGATATATATTAACCCTCATAAAGTCAAAAGAGAGTAATAGGATTCCAATAATCATGTGTCGGGGAATTTTTGATGCATCTGGCTGATTAACTGATGCCAATGCTGCTCAACCTCGGCGTAATCGCCCTCTAGCAAGATATCATGATCAACACCGTCATTAAGGATTTGCATCATTTCATGCAATTCCAAGCTAGCCTGCTTCCATTGCTCAACATCATTCTCGGTTAGTATGATGTCGAGTATCGACATTTTTTACGCACCAAAAAACTCTGTGTGAAATTCGCTTTTTTTGTTATTTGATATACCTAAGTGAAGCGAGGCGATCTCTGCGGATTTTTGAGCAACGCTGAGGTCGGAGGCTGCCTCTAGCAGCCAAGTTTCAATCCCATTTTGCATATCTGAGGAGTTTTGATCGATTAGCTCTAACGCTTTTGATGTCTCAAGCAGCGGCATTGCAATGCCATTGTGTGCAACACTATTAATTGCCGAAGTATAAGCACGATGCTCAGCCTTATCATACATACGGTATTTATTGAAATAATGGATGCTCATGAATCAAAGCCCCACAAATGATAATACTCATGAGTAAAAAAGTGATTTTTATGCTCCTGCCCATACTACTCCTCCCTTCTCAGTCTCATTTTCAAACCTGACTAGTGCCCACGACTATGCGATGCCCCATCAAAGTACTGCAGTACTCCGACAACGATGAGAAGAATCGCCATGGCCATAAGTCCAATTCCGGTCCATCGCAAGGTGTGGCTCATGCTTTGATTCTTGCCAGACTTTTTCCTTTGGGCGATAAATAGCCATCCGACACCTAGCAGCAACGCAACTATAATCCCAGATTGTGCATAAGCGTTCAGATTCAACCCTTCAGCTCCCCATATTCATTACTCGTTAAACCAAAAATATATTCATCGAAATGTTGTCCGTTCGTAAAAATCATATTCCTAAGCTTTCCTTCCTCACGAAAACCGAGATGCTTATGAAGTGCGATCGAACCCTCGTTAAAAGCATAAATATGTGCATTAACCTTCTGATAACGCAATTCCTCAAAGTAATACCGCAGCAATATCATGATTGCTTCTGAAGCGTAGCCTTTACGCCAATGCTCTCTAAAAATAGCTGCGCCATACTTAAACGTTCAGTGCCGCGGATCACAGCTATGCGTGCTTATGCTGCCAACGAGCACACCATCCAGCGTTTCAATGGCAAGCATGACGTTATCACCTTCCGGCGCCTTGGATGCCTGATGTTCTGCCCAAGCTTTTGTCCCTTCTCCCGATCTTGGAAAATGGATCACATCGCATGCTCTAGCACATTCAGAGTCGTAATCATTATGATGGAACCTTTCCCAATCGCCAGGGACAATGGCACGCAATCTAATTTTGCTGCCTGACCATACATTATTGTTCATTTTGATCCTCCAGAAAGGGTTTTCTTTCATAGCTGATGCAATTTTACATTCATTTTCATTTGCACTCTGTTCTAACCGAATGGAATCCCGTATATTAGACTTCCATTAATACACCGTAATCGAAATCCCCTTGGGCTCAACCGGGGCTACCCCGTGAAATATCCTACGATGCATTTACGCTGCGGAGTATGGAATGGCGTGAGCTCGTCTTCAACTGGGAACGGGAATAGCGGGCCAGATTTTCCGGTGGCATCGATTAATAGCTCATAAGACTCAGCCAATGTCTCAATCTCGTTCTGGGCTACGCGGCCTTTGCGAAAGCCCACTCCTTCTGCGTCAAATCTTCCATCGCATTGGAGAAGGCCATGCGCTGAACGATAGAAGCAGCGTCGCCCGTCAGCTTCCCTACAAATAGCTTCTGCTTGCCCATGCTAAAGTGGATCGTTTGGATGGGAGGAGCTGCATCTGTTGCCGGCATGTGAAAGCGCTGCTCCCGGTCCTGCGTCGGATGAAAATGAACCTGGGTCGATTGGATTCTTCCACGTCGAATCTCATCTTCCCCTTTGAAAGTTTTCTATTAGAATACCGAAAATCTTCTTCAACCAAAAGGGAATAATTACCTATTATTAAATTATGCCAAATTGTTTTAACGCGTAAAAAAAACCGCCTTCGCTTGCCTTTTTGGTGACGAAGTCCGCTTTTTGCTTTAGCCTTTCCTCACCATTCCCCATCGATATTCCGAGTCCTACATGCTCCAGCATGTCGATGTCATTTCCGCCGTCGCCAAAAGCGATGGCTTCTGACTTGCAAATGCTGTAATAGTCCAATACTTTTTTAATCGCAGCCGATTTGGGAACTTCCATTTCTTCCAGCATGTTTAGGCCTTACAGGAATGTTTAAAATAGCAATCTACTTTTGCTTTGATTTATTTAGATGCTTTTTTGTATTCCCCGTCTAATTCAACCGCAATGGCTTCAATGGGATCTATCCCCTTGATCTCGTATAATTTACTTCCCACTGGAATAAAGGCTTCCTCGCCGTTAACAATTAAAAGACCTGTCAATACTGGAAATTAAAAGACCAGTAGAGGACGAGGTGTTTTCATATGTTTACGGCCAATATTAGTAATGAAATACTTGAGCGAT